>NZ_JAHUTG010000001.1:0-336301 GCF_020889545.1 Rhodococcus sp. I2R | reverse complement strand
CCCGCCGCCGCGGCACAATTTCACCGAGCTGCCTCGTATCCGTTCCGAGCGTCCGGCGTTCGAGTTGCATTACCCGCATATGGTCGACCGGATGCGCGCCGAAGCCCACGTCGGTCCCGGGTCCCACGGTGGCGAGACCACCGAAGTCCTCGAACAGGCACGCCGGGCACCCATCGCCACCAGCGACCACGAAGGCTCCGGGGATCCAGACCCGAAGTAAATCAACACGCAGTGATCGAAGGGCCCCTCCCGACTACACGGGCGGGGCTCTTCGCTTGCGACAATTCATGATCTAGACCACGCCGAACACGACGCGCCCCCGGGGCGGGTCGAGCGCGAAGGGAGAACTAGTGCCGTCGATGGATACCGCAGTACTCGTCACGGTGACGGGCCCGGACAAACCGGGAGTCACCTCGGTTCTGTTCGCTGCGCTGTCGCGGCATCAGGTGAGTCTTCTCGACGTGGAACAGGTCGTGATCAGAGGCCGCCTCACATTGGGTGTACTACTGACCTGCCCCAACGACGCCGAAGAGCTCCAGGAAGAGCTCGAAGAGGCGATGACTACGGTCGGCGTACACGTCGACGTGGAGATCGGTGCCGACCCGGTCGGCAAGCGAATGCTCGCGACTCACGTTGTCGTCGTGCTCGGACGGCCCGTCACCGCCCGTGCGTTCAGCTCCATCTCCCGCGAACTTGCCAGACAGGGCGCCAACATCGACTCCATCCGGGGCATCGCGGACTACCCGGTAACCGGTCTCGAACTTCAGGTCACCGCAACCAACACCTCGCCCGATGCCGATCGGCTTCTGCGTACCGGTCTGTCCGAGATCGCTGCCGGAGTCGGCGTCGATGTCGCGGTCGAACGAGATGGGATTTCGCGTCGCTCGAAGCGGCTCATCGTGTTCGACGTGGACTCCACCCTTGTTCAGGGTGAGGTGATCGAGATGCTCGCGGCCAAGGCCGGCCGTGAGGAAGAGGTGCGCGCGGTCACCGAATCCGCGATGCGCGGTGAGATCGACTTCGCCGAATCGCTGCATCAACGCGTTCAGGCGTTGGCCGGGCTGGATGCGTCGGTGATCGAGGAAGTCGGCGAGGCGCTCGAACTGACGCCCGGTGCCAGAACCACCATCCGCACGCTTCGGCGGCTCGGCTACCACTGCGGCGTCGTCTCGGGCGGTTTCCGTCAGGTCATCGAAGGTCTGGCACACGAACTCGAACTGGATTTCGTCAAAGCGAACACTCTCGAGATAGTCGACGGGAAGCTCACCGGCCGGGTCGTGGGCGATATCGTCGACCGTGCCGCCAAAGCGAGCGCGTTGCGTGAGTTCGCGACGCAGGCTGGTGTACCGATGGAACAGACCGTTGCTGTCGGAGACGGCGCCAACGACATCGACATGTTGACCGCCGCCGGGCTGGGTGTCGCATTCAACGCGAAGCCTGCTCTGCGCGAGATCGCGGATACCGCCATCTCGCATCCCTACCTCGACGCCGTTCTGTTCATGCTCGGTGTCACGCGCAGCGAGATCGAGGCCGCCGATGCCGTCGACGGCGGGGTCCGTCGCGTCCCGATCCTGTGACCGACGCTCCGCCGGAAGGGCAGAGCCAGGAGGATACGTTCGCGGAACGCCATTCGATACTCGCCCGGGGATACGGCGGGCGCGGCGATCCACCCGACCCTGCGGACGTCCTCGCCATGCCCATGGTGCTGCATGTTCCCAAGGCAACTCCACCGCCGCGAAGCCAACTGCTCGAAGCTGCGGCATCGGCGGTGGTCGCCCTGTGTCTGGACGAGCGTGTCGGTCCCGGCGGAGAATGGGAGGGCGCCGTCCGTGACTGGACTCTCGCCCGCATCCGAAAAGTTGCCAGGCGCGCGAGGGGTGCGCACTGGGATGCAGCGCAGAACGTTCCGGGCATCACCGTCGAGGTGGGACAGGCGCAGGCTCGTGCGTTCGTGCCCGGACGAGTCGGCGACGTGGATTCGCGGATCAAGCGGCTACAGATCGGCGGGACCGATCTCGAGCACGATGCTCCGCCACTGCCGATTCCCGGAAGGCCTGTGCTGTGGATCGACGCTGCGCTGGAGATGACTGTCGGGAAGGCGGCCGCGCAGGTCGGACACGCGGCCATGCTGCTCGCCGGTGTGATGACGGTGGACCAGTGCCGAAGCTGGGCGTCGGAAGGGTTCGTCTGCTCGGTCCGCGAGGCCGACCCGAAACAGTGGAAGCATGCCCGCGCACTCGTCGACACCGGGCGGGCTGTCGCCGTCCGCGACGCAGGGTTCACCGAGGTAGCACCGGGCTCGATGACCGTGATCGCCCAACCAGCGCCGTGATTTCGATCAGATTGTTGGATTCTCGGCTGCGCGAACCGCTCCGAGCTTGACGGGTCCACGCGCGCGTCAGTGGATATCGAAAGCAGGGCCAGTATTCATGTTCCCTCGCTGCGCAGGACCATCACTGTGGGCCCTGACAACGGGATCACCGACCCGGCCTGCACCGTCGACGTGCTCGACGGCGCGCCGTCGACGGTGGAGGAATCGAAGATGGGAACGAACTGCGACGCGGCCCAGGCCGGACATGCGAGTGTGAGTTCGATGGGGCCGCCGGAGTGCACGATCAGCAATGCGCTGACATCGGCTACCGGTAGTCCTTCCGGCTCGAAGGAGCGTATGTCGCCGCCATCGACCCACGCCTGCAGCGTGCGGACCGAATCGTCGTTCCAGGCTTCGATGCTCAGCTCGTGACCGGCCGCATCGAACCACACCAGATCCGGACGGCCGCTGGGTGTGTCGCGTCCGATGAAGAATTCCTGCTGGCGCAGCGCCGGAGCGCCTCGGCGGACACGCAGAAGGCGCGAGACGAAGGCGACGAGATCGTCATCGGCCGTCGACCAGTCGATTGCCCAAGCAAGAGCGGCGGGTGTGTCCTCGGGAACGCAGTAGGCGTTGTTGTTGCCGCCCTGTGTATGGCCCAACTCGTCTCCGGCCAAGAGCATCGGTGTTCCGGTGGACAGCGCCAGCGTGGCCAGCAGCGCGCGAACGTGACGAGCGCGTGCGGACAAGATCGCCGGATCGTTCGTCGGGCCCTCTGCGCCGTGGTTGACCGAGATGTTGTGGTTGGTTCCGTCCCGATTCTCCTCACCGTTGACCTCGTTGTGCTTCGCTGCGTAGGACACGAGGTCGCGGACGGTGAATCCGTCGTGGGCACTGATGAAATTGACCGAAGCCCAGGGCTTTCGGCTGCCGCCGCCATAGATGTCCTCGGAACCGGCGAGCCTCGACGCGAGCTCGCGCACACCGCTCTGGCCGGCCCAGAATCGGCGGATCGTATCGCGATAACGATCGTTCCATTCCGACCACATACTCCCGAAGCCGCCCACTTCGTAGCCGGCGCCGGTGGCGTCCCATGGCTCGGCGATCAGTTTCGTTCGGGACAGAACAGGATCAGTGGTGATCGCTGTGAGTAGCGGTGCGCGAGCATCGAAGCGCCAACCGCCGGGGCGTCCGAGCGCGCTTGCCAGATCGAAGCGGAATCCATCGACGCCCATCTCGGTCACCCAGTATCGGAGGCTGTCGCACACCATGCGCACCACTGCAGGCGAGGCGGAGTCGACGGTGTTCCCGCAGCCGGTCAGGTCGACGTCCTGACCTCGTCCGTCGAGCAAGTAGTAGCCGGGCGCGTCGAGTCCGCGCCAACTGATCGACGGGCCGGCGACGGAGGATTCGCATGTGTGGTTGTACACGACGTCGAGCACGATCTCGATGCCCGCCGCATGTACGGCGTCGACCATCGTTCTGAACTCGGTGATCTCGGCGCCGGGAGTCGAGGCGAATCGCGGGTCGGGTGCGAAGAAGGCTCCCGTCGAGTATCCCCAGTGGTTGCGCATGCCCCGGGACCGCACATCCGGTTCCGTCAGCATCGCCTGCACCGGGAGCAGCTCGATCGTGGTGACACCGATGCGTCGTAGATGTTCGAGGACTGCGGGGGCGGTGAGGCCGAGATATGTTCCGCGATATTCCGGCGGTACGCCCGGATGACGCGCCGTATAGGCACCGACGTGCATTTCGTAGAGTACGGTCTGATCCCACGGCACCTCCGGCCTCGGGCTGAGCGGCCGGTTTGCCGGCGCGGTGACGACCGAGAGCGGAACGTGTCCGAGCGAGTCGACAGTGCTCGCGTGTCCGAACGGGTCGTCCTCGTAGGACAGCAGAGCTGCCGCCGCCCCCAGCCGTCCCGAGATCTGGCGCGCTGCCGGGTCGAGAAGAAGCTTGTGCGAGTTGAATCGGAGCCCGCGGCTCGGATTCCACGGCCCGTGCGCTCTGATCCCGTATGTCGCGCCGGCGTCGACATCTCTGATCACACCGTGCCAGATCCCGTAGGTGCGACTGCCCAGTTCGACGCGGCGCTCACCTCCATCCGGGTCGATCAGACAGATCTCGAGCCCGTCGGCCTCGGGGGAGTGGACTGCAAATTGAATCCCACTCTCGGTTGCTGTGGCTCCCAGTGGAAAGGGTGAACCGGTCGCGGGGAGTTCCCCGAGGGCGTTGTGATGTGAATTGGACGACACGCATGGAGATCTTGCCGTGTTCGGTGGCCTCATGTGCGACAAGATAGGGACCGTGTCTGAACCGGATCCCGATCTGCTCATCGATTTCAAAGACGTTCTCATCAGGCGAGGCGGGGTAACCCTTGTCGGACCGGTGACCTGGCAGGTCGAGTTGGACGAACGGTGGGTGGTGCTGGGGCCGAACGGCGCCGGAAAGACATCGTTGATGCGGATCGCCGCGGCCGAGGTGCATCCGACATCCGGCGTCGCACATGTGCTGGGCGAAGTGATGGGCAAGGCTAACGTCGCCGATCTGAAGACGCGGATCGGGCTCTCCTCGTCTGCGCTCGCTCATCGCATTCCTGCTGACGAAACAGTGATCGACCTGGTGGTTTCGGCGGGGTACAGCGTGCTCGGACGGTGGCGTGAGCGCTACGACGAGATCGACACCGAGCGTGCTGTCGACATGCTCGAAAGTCTCGGTGCCGAGCACCTGGCGCAGCGAACGTACGGAACGCTTTCCGAGGGGGAGCGCAAACGCGTGCTCATTGCACGTTCGCTGATGACCGACCCGGAGTTGCTGCTGCTCGACGAGCCGGCGGCCGGACTCGATCTCGGCGGGCGCGAGGAACTCGTCGCCCGGTTGGCCGACCTGGCCGCCGACCCCGACGCTCCGGCGACGGTCCTGATCACCCATCATGTGGAGGAGATCCCGCCGGGATTCAGCCATGCCTTGTTGCTCAAGGAGGGTGGTGTCGTCGCACAGGGACTCGTCGATGACGTGATCACCGCGGAGAACCTCACCGAGGCATTCAGCCAGTCGATCACACTCGATCGAGTCGACGGTCGCTTCTTCGCGCGACGCACCAGGGCAGCCGGTCAGCACCGCCGCTGATCATCGCCTGCGGCGGTCGTTGTAGTTTTCGAAGATGACCCCCACACCACTTCCCCCGACCGACGGCCCGGCGTCGGGGACGACCGACGGCTCCCTTCCGGTGCGTGATGCCTCGACGGTGATCCTCGTTCGTGACAGCGAACCCGCCGGGCGGTCCGAGGGCATCGAGGTCTTCTTGCTCGAACGGGTGGGCGGGATGGCCTTCGCCGGCGGCATGACGGTCTTCCCCGGCGGCGGCGTCGACCTTTCCGACGCCGACGCCGATCTCGTGTGGGCCGGGCCGGATGCTGCATGGTGGGCTGTGCAGTTCGGTGTCGACGAACGCAAGGCGATGGCGCTTGTATGCGCGGCCGCACGCGAGATGTTCGAGGAATGTGGAATCTTGCTTGCCGGTCCGACGACGGACTCGGTCGTCTCCGACACCTCCGGCTATTCCAGTGATAGAGGACGGCTCGAGCGGCGCGAGCAGACCTTCGGTGAGTTTCTGGTTCGCAACGGTCTGGTGCTGCGGGCGGATCTGCTCAGGCCTTGGTCGAACTGGATCACTCCGGTGGGCGAGAAGCGGCGGTACGACACGAGGTTCTTCGTGGCCGCTGCGCCGAGCGGACAGGACGCGGACGGGGCGTGCAGCGAAGCGGCATCGGTGGGCTGGCGGTCCGTCTCCGCTGCGCTCGAAGACTGGCGCGGCGGGCAGACGATCCTGCTTCCGCCGACGTGGAGTCAGCTGTCCGGCCTACTCGAATTCGAATCGGTGGCGGATGTGCTCGCGGCACGTCCTCAGATCGCACCGATCCAGCCTGATCTGTACCGCGTCGACGGAGAATTGCGGGTCGACTTCCCGGGGCAGCAGGGGTACTACGAAGGCAGCGCGCACCCGTGGACCGGGCGGTAGGGCCCACACCGGTAGCGTGTGAACCATGGCTGAGTTCGTGACTCTCGAGGTAACAGACGGCATCGGCACGATTCGGCTGGACCGCCCTCCTATGAATGCTCTGAACCGTCAGCTACAGGAGGAAATACGAGCCGCGGCGCGGGCAGCGAGTGTCGATTCCTCCGTCAAGGCGGTCATCGTCTACGGCGGCGAGAAGGTGTTCGCTGCCGGTGCGGACATCAAGGAGATGGCAGAGCTGTCGGCGGCTCAGATGGCCGCCATCGCTGGCGAGCTGCAGTCCGCGCTGGGTTCGTTGGCCGAGATCCCGAAGCCCGTCGTCGCGGCCGTGACCGGATATGCACTCGGTGGCGGGTTGGAGGTTGCGCTCGGTGCCGATCGCCGGATCGTGGGCGACAACGTCAAGCTCGGCGTCCCCGAGGTGCTGCTGGGCGTCATCCCCGGCGGCGGTGGGACACAGCGACTGGCTCGTTTGATCGGGCCGAGCAGGGCCAAGGATATGGTGTTCACCGGCCGTTTCGTGGGCGCCGACGAAGCCCTGCGCATCGGTCTGGTCGACGAGGTGGTCGCACCCGACGAGGTGTACAACGCCGCCCGGGCCTGGGCATCTCAGTTCACTACGGGTGCCTCGCGAGCTCTGGCAGCAGCGAAGGCATCAATCGATTCGGGGCTGGACACCGATCTGCACACTGGTCTGAGGATCGAGGCTCAGCAGTTCGCCGCGCTGTTCGCGACCTCTGATCGCACGATCGGTATGGAATCGTTCATCGCCAATGGACCGGGAAAGGCCGAGTTCACCGGCGAGTGACGGCTACGCAAGAACTAGAACTTGTTCATTCTCTACTGGATAGTAGGCTGCCCTCATGACTGCAAGCCCCCACGACGGTACTTCTGCCACCGGCCGCGCCGACTCCGGCCTGCACGTGGTGTCCGATGCCTCGAGCGACCCCGCGCCCAACCCGCATGCCACGGCCGAGCAGGTCGAGGCGGCACGAAGCGACACGAAACTGGCTCAGGTCCTCTACCACGACTGGGAAGCGGAAACGTACGACGACAAGTGGTCCATCTCTTACGATGAGCGCTGCATCGACTACGCCCGCGGCCGCTTCGATCGCGCTGTGCTCGGGCAGGACGAGGCGCAGGAGGCGCTGCCGTACGGTCGGGCCCTCGAGCTCGGCTGCGGCACCGGGTTCTTCTTGCTGAACCTGATGCAGGCCGGTGTAGCGGAGAAGGGGTCTGTCACGGACCTGTCGCCGGGCATGGTGAAGGTTGCGCTGCGCAATGCGGAGCACCTGAAGCTCGATGTGGACGGTCGGGTAGCCGATGCCGAGACCATCCCTTACGAGGACAACACGTTCGATCTGGTCGTCGGACACGCGGTGTTGCATCACATTCCCGACGTCGAGCTCTCACTCCGTGAGGTGCTCCGAGTGCTCAAGCCCGGCGGGCGTTTCGTCTTCGCGGGGGAGCCAACCACTGTCGGTAACTTCTACGCCCGCTGGCTCGGACGATTGACCTGGGAGGCGACGACTCGCGTCACCAAGCTTCCGTTCCTGGCGAGTTGGCGCAAGCCGCAGGAAGAACTCGACGAGTCCTCGCGTGCGGCTGCGCTGGAGGCAGTGGTCGACCTTCACACCTTCGATCCCGCCGATCTCGAAGACATTGCCCGCAGCGCCGGTGCCGTCGAGGTGCAGGCGCAGACCGAGGAGTTCGCGGCGGCGCTGTTGGGATGGCCGGTTCGAACGTTCGAAGCTGCCGTCCCCGCCGAGAAACTGGGTTGGAACTGGGCGAAGTTCGCTTTCGGCGGGTGGAAGTCGCTGAGCTGGGTCGACGAGAACGTGTTGGGGCACGTCGTACCCCGCGGCTTTTTCTACAACGTCATGATCACCGGCAGAAAGTCCAGCTGAGCCGAGTCCGCCGGACTACACACCTCCGACATGGGTTATGCCTTTTCCGGCGCCGACATCGACTATCTCCGCAGCGATGTCGGCGTCGCTGCGTTGCGGGAGACGGAGCGACTGCCACTGACCAAAGCGTCGATGCTCACCGACGTCGCCCTCGTGCGAGGTAGACACGGGGACAGAGTGGGCGTGTTGATCGAGACCACGACGCTCAGGCGTAGGGCCCGAGCAAAGATCTCCGATGCCGAGGGTTGGTTGCTCACCGACGACGCCGTCCAGCAGGCGACACCGTCGGTGGTGGCGCGGCGCCGAGCGCAGCGACTTGCCGGTCGGGACGTGCACGATGTGACCTGCTCGATCGGTACCGAACTGGCCGCGCTCGTCGCCACGCCGGGCGCGGTACTCGGTAGTGATCTCGATCCGATTCGCGTACTGATGGCGCAGCACAATGTTCCCGCCGCGGGCGTGTTCCGTGCCGATGCGCTGACCCCCACCACGCGGGGGACGGTCGTGCTCGCCGATCCCGGCCGGCGTGCAGGTGGCCGGCGGACACACGATCCCGAAGCGCTCGAGCCACCGCTTTCCGCGTTGCTCGATGTCTACGCCGGCCGCGACCTCGTGGTCAAGTGCGCGCCCGGACTGGACTACGACCGTCTGGGGTGGGACGGCGAGGTCGAGGTGGTCTCGGTGAGCGGCGGTGTTCGGGAGGCGTGCCTGTGGTCACCCGGACTGGCGCGGCCACCAGTCCGCAGGCGGGCAACGGTCTTGGCCGCGGATGGTTCCGGCTACGACATCACCGACGCCGATCCGGACGATATCGAAGCCGCCGCTCCCGGCGCATGGTTGATCGATCCGGACGGGGCCGTCGTCAGGGCCGGGCTGGTTCGGCACTACGCCGCCAAACACGGACTGTGGCAACTCGATCCTCGGATTGCGTACCTCACGGGTGACTCGGTGCCGGCGGGCGTGAACGGGTTCCGGGTGCTCGACCGCATCAAATATTCCGAAAAGGTGCTCCGTCAGGCGCTGACGGCGCTCGATTGCGGTTCCGTCGAGATCCTGGTGCGCGGGGTCGACGTCGATCCGGCAGTGCTGCGCCCCCGACTCAAATTGCGCGGCAACCTCGCGCTGTCGGTGATCATCACGCGCATCGAACGGTCCGCGGTCGCATTCGTGTGCGCGGCCCGTGAACCCGGGGATTTCAGGACGAATAGGTGAAGATCTCCCCGAGGTAGGTCGAGGTGACGACCTGGCCGTCCGGGCCGATCGACGTCCCCACGGTGAAGCCCGTGGCCCCGGGCAGCGGGCGATCCGCGACGGTGTCGCCGGTGTTCGCGTCGACCGTCGAGATCACCAATTCGTTGCCGCGGCCGGTGACTGTCACAATTGTGTCATCCGCAGCGTGTACCGGAGTCCCCAACTGCTGCAGGTCGTTTCGTTCCCACTCCAGCGTTGCGCGGTCTCCCTCGTCGCGTAGGCTGCGCACTCCGGCATCGCCTCCGGTGGGGACGATGGATCCGTCCGAGGAGATCGATGGCGTCCCCGATGCCCCGAAGCCGGCGCCGTAGGTCCACTTGGCGGTGCCGTCGGAGGTTTTGTACGCGCTCAGCCGACCGTCGACATCCGCGAGATAGACCGATTCACCGTCAGCGGAAAGCACTGGGCTCGACGTGACCGCCGCTGGAAGCAACTCGGAGGACCACCGTTCGGTGACGGCGGGGGTGGCATCGGCGTCGTAGTGCAGCGAAACAAGTTGAGGTGCAATAGCTCCCGCGCGCCAGAGAACCAGATAGATGTTCGAGGCGTCCAGGTCCACTGCGGGTGCTGCCGCGACCGGGCACTGCGACGAACCGGTCGCGCAGGCCTCGAGGCCTGTGTCGGGTGGCAGGAAGTCGGTGTTCGGCGCTTCAAGGAATTCGGGCGGGCTGATCAAGTCGTGAATCGGCACGGTGGTTCGGCCGGTCTGAGTGTCGAGGATGTTGACCTGGCCGAGTTGAGTAACGGCCAGCACGCTGCCGTCACCGAGGAACTGCGCCGAGCGAGGCACTCCGTACACCGGTGTTCGCCAACGAAGCTGGCCGTGATCGTTGAACGACGAGAACCCCCCGTCGTCGCCGATGTAGGTGTTGGCGACAGAATCGACGAGCGGAGTTGCGGTCGCCACCGACGGCCCGGACCGGTTGCACCACCGTTTCCTACCGGAGTCGATCTCGAAGGAGAACAGATTGCATCCGGCGTCGGTATAGGTGGAAACGAACATCTGTCCGGTCGAGGCTATCGACACCGGTGACACCACGGGGCCGCCCAGCGGCCGCGACCAATCGAAGGTGGCGTTTTCGAGACCGCTGTGCTCGGTCGAGTTGCTGTTTCGGGCATCCGCATGCGCGGCCGGCCAGCCGCTGGAGTCGAGCGCGTCGACGGTATCGCTCCCGCTGCTGCACGCGGCGACTGTCAGCACAGCTACGGTCGCCAGCGACGCTGTGCGGGCGAGGCCAGCTCTGCCGCCAAGCACGTGGTGTTCTCCTTCGTCGGAAGTAGCAGTTCAGGGTCGTAGCAGTTCGCCGGGAGCCCCGCGCTCGCGGATGTCCCCTGCCGCAAGAGACTATCCCGGTGCCCGCGGGGCGCGCAGCAGCGGCCGGAGGGGAAGTTGGTTCACCGCGCTCGCGAAACTAGGGTGACTGTCTATGACGAGCATGTGGAATGCCCCACTCCGTTCACGGTGGCGTGGATCGAGACGACGGGACACCGATCAAGCTCGGTTTCTCACCCTCGACTCGCTCCGATGGGTGCTGCGGAACAAGGCCTACACCCCCTGGTACCTGGTTCGTTACGCCAGGTTGGCGCGGTTCAAGGCTGCCAACCCGCACGTGATTCTGCGGGGGATGCTGTTTTTGGGCAAGAACGTCGAGATTCACTCCACCCCGGAGTTGTCGAGGCTCGAGATCGGCCGCTGGGTTCACATCGGCGACGGGAACGCGATCCGGTGTCACGAGGGTTCGCTACGCATCGGCGACAAGGTTGTCTTCGGTAAGGACAACGTCGTCAACACCTACCTCGACATCGAGATCGGCGCGTCGACGCTCGTAGCCGACTGGTGCTATATCTGCGACTTCGACCATCGAATGGATGATGTGAACATCCCCATCAAGGACCAGGGCATCGTCAAGGGGCCCGTGCGGATCGGGCCGGACACCTGGATCGCCACCAAGGTCACCGTGTTGCGCGAGACCAGCGTGGGGCGCGGTTGTGTGCTCGGTGCGCACGCAGTCGTCAAAGGCGTCGTGCCCGATTACAGCATCGCCGTCGGGGCGCCCGCGAAGGTAGTGCGCAACAGGAAAGCCGACTGGGAGGCCGGGGCCGCGGAACGCGCCGAGTACATCGCGGCGCTCGAAGACATCGAGCGGAAGAAAGCGCTCAAAGCTGCCGAGCAGACTCGTGGCGAATCAGCTTCGTTCGGGTAGGGCTCGCTCGATGATGGTCGGACGGCCCAGGGGAAACCGGACCTTGCGTTTGGCCGAGAGGTAGACCTGCGCGGTGGCGTCGGCAACGTGCTTCCAGTCGAAGTCGACCGTGAGTCGGGCACGCGCAGCTTCGGCGCGCTCTTGGGCGGCATCGACGTTGTCGAGGACCTGCCGAACCGAGGACGCCAGCCCTGCGACGTCGGCCGGCTCGAAGGACAGCCCAGTCACCGAGTCGACGATGGCCTCTCCGAGGCCACCGGCCGTGGACGCCACGAGCGGAATGCCCGCTGCGGCGGCTTCGAGGGCGATGATCCCGAAAGGTTCGTAGCGGCTCGGTAGGACGATGGCGTCGGCGCCGTGGAGCCAACCCAACAGTTCGGCGTGATCGAGCGTGCCCATGAACGAGACCGCCCGAGCGACGCGGTGGGTGCGGGCAAGCTGAGCGAGCCAGGCGTACTGGGTGCCTTCGCCGGCAATGTGAAGCGTCGTTCCCGGATGACTGCGACGGATGCGTGGCAGTGCAGCGATGGCATCCTGAATGCCCTTTTCGTACTCGAGGCGGCCGACGTAGAGCAGTTTCGCCGGTTCGTGACGCGGCTGTCGGCGTCGGAAGGTCCACGTGCGAATGTCGATTCCGTTGCGAATGACGGTCACCGCCGCGTCGCGAATCCCGAACAGTCGGGTGACCTCGTCTTTCATGGAGGCCGAACATGTGATGACGGCATCGGAGTCGTTGGCGAGCCACCATTCGATGGAGTGGACCTGCCGATTGACCGGACCGGAGATCCAGCCGCTGTGGCGGCCGGCCTCGGTGGCGTGAATGGTCGAGACCAGGGGGACGTCGAAGTGCTCGGCCAGCGCGATCGCAGGGTGCGCGACGAGCCAATCGTGTGCGTGGACGACCTCGGGTTGCCAACCCTCGCCCAGTCCGGGCTTGCCCAGCGCAATTCCTGCCCGCACCATGGCGTGGCCCATGGCGAGCGTCCAGGCGAGCATGTCCTCGCCGAACACGAAGTGCGGGGGATCCTCGGCGACCGCGACGACGAGAACACCGTCCTCGATGCGATGGAGCGTCGGATGGGTCGAAGCGTCGGTTCCGGTGGGACGGCGAGAGAGAACCACGACCTCGTGGCCGCTTCGCACGAGTTCGGTGGCGAGGTGATGCACATGGCGACCGAGGCCGCCCACCACCACCGGCGGGTATTCCCACGACACCATCAGAATCTTCACTTATCGTTCCCCTCCTTGCGGCCGATCCCTACGCAGTCGCCGGGCGTCGAGGGCCGGGAACAACCCGTCTGCCCGATTCCACTGCGCTGCGAGTTCGGCGGCGCGAACGTCATGCCCCCGTGTCGCCGCGTCGGCGATCTCGCGCAGAGCGTGCGCGTGGATGTGCGCGCGCCGACGGGCGTACTCGGCGGCGGAATCCTTGCTGACCATGAATGCCCAGTCGCTGGCGATAGCCAGAAGTGTCTCACGCAAAATCTGATCGTTGACCGGGTTGCGTAATTCTGGTCGTCCGTTCGAGGCCGCGCCGCGCCCGGCATCCACGGTGCGCAGAGCAGTGTCGACCACCTCTTCGTTGAGCGCCACCAGGTCCTGTACTGCGTCGCCGGCCCACACCCGCCAGTCCTTGCCCGATCCCCACGAGGACCGCTCGAGCTCGACTGGAGCGCCGACATATCCCCTCGACCGGGCGTCGGCAAGTGTGCCGACGTCGATGCCGGCTTCCGGTAGAGCACGAAGGACACGTTCGAGCCAGATCGGGCCCTCGAACCACCAGTGACCGAACAATTCGGTGTCGAACGCGGCCACGACGAGCGCGGGACGGCCGATTCTGCTCGACTCCTCGCGTAGACGCCGCCTGACGGAGTCCACGAAGTCCACGACGTGCTTGTCGATTGCCGCTGATGCCGCCTCGGGGTCGTACGGGGCCTTGTCCTGTGACGCCACTGCCCGTCCGGTCACGCGTGCATGTTTGAGGCCGGTAGCGTGATCGTAGGTGTGGAAATCGCGATAGGCAGCATGCCCCGGATAGCCGGATTTCGGTGACCACACCCGGTAACTGACCTTCAGGTCGCGGCCGAAAGCCAGAACGTCGGAGTCGTACACCGGCCTTGCCAACGTGGTGTCTCCGCGCAGCGCCGGCCCGTCGACCATGAAGTGGGTGACTCCTGCTGCGGCATAACCCTTCTCCATGCCCGGCGCGTACGCGCACTCCGGGGCCCAGATCCCACTCGGTCGTGTTCCCCAACGAGCCTCGGCGTCGGAAAGTCCTTCCGTCAAGGAGAATTCGCGCAACCGCGGGTCCATCAACGGCTGAAACGGATGTGCGAGCGGGCCGCCCAGCAATTCGATGGCTCGGGCATCGATCAGACTGCGGAACAGAGCTGAACCGCCGTGCCGCCAATGCTTTTCGAAGGTCTCGAGCGATCCCGCGGCAGCGCGGTGTTCGCGCCTCGCCAACCCCCGATCCCGAGCCTCGTGTGCACGCAACTGCCAGTTGCCGAGCCAGTGATGCATGCCGGACAAGCAGTGCGGATCGTCCAACTGTGCTGCCAGTACCGGGGTGATTCCGAGCGAAAGAAGATTGGTTCGGCCCTCGTCGGCGAGAGTGCTCAGCATCGTCGTCAGCGGCAGGTACGAACCGGCCCACGATTGGTAGAGCCATTCCTCACCCACCGGCCAGCGGCCGTGGTTGGCGAGCCAGGGGAGGTGGGAGTGCAGAACCAGGGCGAACATCCCCGGTTCGGTCACGGAGGGTACCGGTGTGCTCACCCGCTCACCGGAGACGTCCCGGCCGCTGACGGTTTGATCGCAATCGCCACCAGGTCGAGGCTGGCGTCGATCTCGGACGGGTCCACCTCGAAGTCGGCCACCTCGACGGACGCGACATCCTCGGTCAGGTCCTGCGGCCACGGATCACCGGCGAGCGACCGCTCGATCTGTGCGTCGATGAACGATCCGCCGTGTTTCGCGTCCAACTCGCGGAGCGCTCGACCGTGATGGACACCCGTCATCGTTTCCACGGTGAAGCCCGCTTCGACCAGCAGTTCGATCAGCTCAACGGCATCGAGTTCTCGGGTGTGGAACGGGTTCAACGGCGTATCGCGGCCGGGGGAGAAGGTGATCCGATTGGGGGTGCTGATCAACAGTGCGCCGCCCGGAGTCAGGACTCGGAAGCACTCGCTCAAGAACTGCGCCTGGTCCCACAGGTGCTCGATCACCTGGAAATTGACGACGACATCGACCGATGCATCCCGTAGCGGGAGTCGAGCGAGATTGCCGCGCAGCATGCGGACCCTGGGGTACCGGGTACTGACGTGCGTGGCCGCGGACAGGTCGTAGTCCAGTCCGATCACCACGGACGCCACATCGGCGATCATGTTGGCGCCGTAGCCTTCTCCGGATCCCGCCTCGAGAACGACGCGATCGATGCAGCGCTTCGCCAGCGCTTCGTAGGCGACTTCGTGCCGACGGAACCAGTAGTTCTCCTCGGCGATACCCGGCACCGTCCGCTCCCCGGTCAGCGCAAGCGCAGGGGCATCCGCTGTCGCGGGGGTCGGTGACGCTTCGACGGTCCGTGGCGCTGTGGGGGTCGGCGTTGCGTTCGATGAATCGCTCACCGACGAGAGGGTAGTGCCTCACGGGGTGAAAGAACCATCGGCTGTGCGGTGGGGTCGGAGTGGGTCGGATGTATGGTCGAACCGGAAGTGCCGTAAGTTACCCGCCAGTAACTAAACATGGGGTAATCTACGACAAGGCCTAGAACAGCAAGAACCCATTAGTACGCCCCGATTGAAGCGAACCATGACCAGGAGGTCGACGCAGACCCATGACGAACATCGTTGTTTTGATCAAGCAGGTTCCCGACACGTGGTCCGAGCGCAAGCTCACCGACGGTGACTTCACCCTCGACCGCGAGGCAGCCGACGCAGTGCTCGACGAGATCAACGAGCGCGCCGTCGAGGAAGCCCTGCTCATCAAGGAAGCACAGGGCGGCGAGGTGAAGGTTCTGTCCGCAGGCCCCGACCGCGCGACCGACGCCATCCGCAAAGCCCTGTCCATGGGCGCGGACAGTGCAGTACACCTGAACGACCCGTCGATGCACGGCTCCGACGCAATCCAGACGGGCTACGCACTCGCGGCAGCGCTCGGGAACGTCGCATTCGAGAACGACGAGCCGGCCGACCTCATCATCGCCGGCAACGAAGCAACCGACGGACGCACCGGCGCCGTACCGGCCATCATCGCCGAGTACCTGCAGATCCCCGCGCTCACGCAGATGCGCAAGGTGACTGTCGCCGACGGCAAGGTCTCCGGTGAGCGCGAGACAGACGAGGGCATCTTCGGCCTCGAAGCAACGCTTCCCGCCATCGTGAGCGTCACCGAGAAGATCAACGAACCGCGCTTCCCCTCCTTCAAGGGCATCATGGCCGCGAAGAAGAAGACGGTGCAGACGATCACCCTTTCGGATATCGGTGTCGAAGACGGCATCGTCGGTGTCGAGAACGCGGGAACGACCGTGACGTCGTCCACGCCGAAGCCTCCCAAGACTGCGGGCGAGCGGGTCACCGACGAAGGCGACGGCGGCCAGAAGATCGCCAGCTACCTCGTCGGCCAAAAGATCATCTGATCCAGCCCCCGAGCCACTCGAGACCACTCAAGGAGAGCAAGACATGGCAGAAGTACTCGTGCTCGTGGAGCACGTCGACGGAACTCTGAAGAAGGTCAGCGCCGAGCTGATCACCGCCGCTCGCGCCCTCGGCGAGCCGTCGGCGGTCGTCACCGGCCCGTCCGGCACCACCGACAAGGTCGCCGACGCGCTGACCGAGGCCGGCGCCGAGAAGATCTACGCCGCAGAGTCCGACGACATCGACGGATTCCTCGTCACCCCCAAGATCGACGTACTGGCAGGCCTTGCAGAATCGGTCAGCCCGGCCGCAATCATGACCGCCGCAAGCATCGAGGGCAAAGAGGTTGCGGGTCGTCTCGCAGCTCGCCTCGGCTCCGGCTACCACAACGACGTCGTCGCCATCACCGCTGGCGGCAGCGCCACCTACTCCATCTTCGGAGGTGCGTTCACCGTCGAGGCCAAGGCCAATGGCGATGTTCCCGTCATCTCGCTTCGCCCCGGTGCGGTCGAGGCCGAGCCCAAGGCCGGAGCAGGCACACGCGAGAGCGTCGAGGTCCCAGCCCAGGAAGAAGCCGTCGTGAAGATCACCTCGCGTGATCCGATCGTCGGAGGCGACCGCCCGGAACTCACCGAAGCCAGCGTCGTCGTGTCCGGTGGCCGCGGAGTCGGCAGCGCAGACAAGTTCAGCGTCGTCGAAGACCTGGCCGATTCGCTCGGTGCAGCAGTCGGCGCATCGCGCGCAGCCGTCGACTCGGGCTACTACCCGGGCCAGTTCCAGGTCGGCCAGACCGGCAAGACCGTCTCACCGCAGCTGTACATCGCACTGGGCATCTCCGGTGCCATCCAGCACCGCGCAGGGATGCAGACCTCGAAGACCATCGTCGCCGTCAACAAGGACGAGGAAGCACCCATCTTCGAGATCGCCGACTACGGCATCGTGGGCGACCTGTTCAACGTCGCACCGCAGCTGACCGAGTCCGTCAAGAAGCACAAGGGCTGATCACACAGCTCCCGGGCCCCCACATCCGTCGGATGTGGGGGCCTGTTGCTTGCCGCAGCCGTTCACACAACATCTGCGGCGGCGTTACCCTCCCGACGCACTGAGGCCGTTCTGATTCGTTAGACACACGTCATGACCAGTTCAGTCATGACGTCTCGAACGGTAATCAACCCAGCCGAAGCCGGTCGTTCCGCAGGCTCCCCTCCTGCCACCGATCGGTATTCGCTCGTGCTCTCCACCGACCGAGACCACCGCCGCGCCGCGCAGCGACTCCGGTACGACGTGTTCGCCTCCGAACCAGGGTTCGCCATCGAAGAGGACACCGACGGCCTCGACGCCGACCGCTTCGACGAGTTCTGCGACCACCTGCTCGTCCGTGACAACAAGACCGACGTCTTCGTCGGTTGCTACCGCATGCTCCCGCCCGACGCCGCAATCGCCGCCGGCGGCTACTACACCGCAACCGAATTCGATCTCCGCGCGCTGGACCCCGCTGCCTCCAGGGTGGTCGAGATGGGCCGAGCCGTCGTCCATCCCGATCACCGCTCCGGATCCGTCCTCGGACTGATGTGGGCCGGAATTCTGCACTACCTCGAAGTCACCGGACTGGAATGGGTGATGGGATGTGTATCGGTTCCCATGCAGTCCGCACCCGACGAACCCGCCGGGGCGAACGTCCGGGGAGTCCGCGACCAACTCCTCAACAGACACGGATCTGCACTCGACCGACGAGCTGTGCCGTACAACCCGGTGATTGTCGACGGCCGAACCCTCGACGAGATTGCTGCCCCCGCACGTACGACCATGCCGCCGCTCCTGCGGGGCTACCTCAGACTGGGCGCCCAGATATGCGGAGAGCCGGCGCACGACCCGGCGTTCGGTGTCGCGGACTTCGTCGCGCTACTCGGTTTGCACGAGGCCAACACCAGATACCTCGACCGACTGCGAAGCGCAGCCACCACCTACGAGACGAAAGCGGGCGCATGAGTCCGTCGAAAGACCTCGCACCGGTCGAACCACGAACGGATCACGCGTGGATGCCCTCGAGCCCCTGCGGAACCGGATGCATCGGCCGTGACTCGGCAACCGTGATGCGCGTGACGGTGCTGCTGCGCATACTCGTCGCGATCATCGCATTCGGCCTGCTCCCGATTCTGATCCTCGTCGGATTGGCCTCACCGCGTGCCCGTCACGGAGTGACGAGATTCGGTGCGAGGCTCCTGTTGTTCGCGGTCGGCATCGATCTGCGCGTATCGGACTTGCGATCCGACCGTGAACGTTCCCGAACCGATGCGGGCGCGCTGTTCGTCGCCGCTCACGTCTCGTGGACCGATGTGCTCGTCCTCACCGCCCTGCGTCCGGCGACCTTTGTCGCGCGCGGCGACCTCATCGACTGGCCCGTTCTCGGACTGCTCGCCCGCGCGATGAAGGTGCTTCCGATCGATCGCGCAAACCTACGGGCCTTGCCCGGAACCGTGGAACAGGTGAGTCGACGTCTCGACAGCGGCTCCGCCGTGGTCGCGTTTCCAGAGGCGACGACATGGTGCGGACGGGCATACGGATCGTTCCGGCCTGCGATGTTCCAGGCGGCCATCGACACCGAAACCTGGGTACAGCCCGTCCGGCTGCGGTACACCGACGCAGACGACGGCCTCACCACCGCCACCTGCTTCGTCGGCGAGGAAACAATCGGACAGTCGATCAGCCGAATCTTCCGGCTCAAAGGAATCACCGCACAGGTCGAACTGCCTGCACCCGAGCCGCCCGGCAACGACCGCCGCGATCTGGCGAGTCGATGTGAACTCTCGGCACGGGCCGGAGAAACACACGACCCGTCCATGCATGCCGTTGCACTCGACGACGCCGTTCGCGCACCAGAACTGCACATCGGACGCTGACAAGGCTTGCTGGGGTGGGTGCCGGTATCGCGCAGGGACGGGATACCGGCGCCGACCGGCTATCCTGAAGAGCGTTATGCCTTCAGCCCGCAGTTCGTCTGCCAACCAACACGCGAGTGCGCCCGTCTACCTCGACCACGCTGCAACGACGCCCATGTCGCCCGCCGCGATCGAGGCCATGACCGCAGTCTTCGCGACTGTCGGCAACGCGTCCTCGCTACACGGGTCCGGCCGCGCTGCGAGGCGTCGCGTCGAAGAATCTCGCGAATCGATCGCGGCGCACCTCGGGGCGCGCCCGTCCGAAGTGATCTTCACCTCAGGCGGCACCGAGAGTGACAACCTCGCGGTGAAAGGGATTTTCGCAGCTCGTCGGAACGCCGATCCAGCGCGCACGCGGATCGTCGCCAGCGCGGTGGAACACCATGCGGTGCTGGATGCGGTCGAGTGGCTGGCCGAGAACGAGGGCGCCCGCATCACCTGGTTGCCGGTCGACTCCGAAGGTCGGGTGCATCCGGACGCCCTGCGCGCCGAACTCGCCCTCCATGCCGACGAGACCGCACTGGTCACGGTGATGTGGGCGAACAACGAGGTCGGAACCATCATGCCGATCCGCGAACTCGCGGTGGTCGCCCGCGACTACGGCGTTCCCATGCATAGTGACGCCATTCAGGCAGTGCCGCACCTACCCCTCGACTTCGCCTCCAGCGGGCTGTCAGCCATGAGCATCGCAGCTCACAAGTTCGGCGGCCCGCAGGGCGTCGGAGCGCTTCTCCTGGGCCGAACCGTCTCGTGCGTACCGTTGCTGCACGGCGGCGGACACGAGCGCGACGTGCGGTCGGGCACGCACGACACGGCGTCGATCGTCGCCATGGCCGCCGCCCTCACCGATACTGTCGACGGACTCGCGGAACGACACACCCAGCTCACCCGCTTGCGCGAGAAGATGATCGCAGGTGTGCGGGCGCTCGACCCCGACGTGATCGTCAACGGCCCGGACGGCGCCGACCGGCTCGCAGGAAACGCGCACTTCACCTTCCCCGGCTGCGAGGGTGATTCCCTGTTGATGTTGCTCGACGCCGCGGGAATAGAATGTTCTACGGGGTCCGCGTGCACCGCAGGTGTGGCCAGCGCGAGTCACGTGTTGATCGCGATGGGTGCGGATCCGTTCACCGCCCGGGGCTCGTTGCGGTTCTCGCTGGGGTCGGATTCCTCCGAGTCGGATGTGGACGCACTGCTGGCAGCGTTGCCGCACGTGATCGAACGAGCCCGCGCTGCGGGATTGGCGAGCGTAGGAGCTCGGGGAGGACAACGCTGATGCGTATTTTGGCTGCCATGAGCGGTGGAGTGGATTCGGCTGTTGCGGCGGCTCGTGCCGTCGACGACGGTCATGATGTCGTCGGTGTACACCTTGCGCTGTCCACCGAGCCCGGGACGCTGCGTACCGGTTCGCGGGGCTGCTGCTCGAAGGAGGACGCCGGGGACGCACGCCGTGCCGCCGACGTCCTCGGCATCCCGTTCTATGTGTGGGATTTCGCCGATCGGTTCAAGGAAGACGTCATCGACGACTTCATCGAGTCCTATGCCGCCGGTGAAACACCGAATCCGTGCCTGCGATGCAACGAGAAGATCAAATTCTCCGCACTCGCGGACCGTGCGCTGGCTCTGGGATTCGACGCCGTCGCCACCGGGCACTATGCCCAGTTGCACGATGGTGTCCTGCGTCGGGCAGTCGATGCCGACAAGGACCAGTCCTATGTGCTCGCCGTCCTGACGCCCGCGCAGTTGTCCCGGGCGATGTTCCCGATCGGCGACACACCCAAGTCCGAGATTCGAGCCGAAGCCGCTGAGCGAGGTCTCGCGGTCGCGGACAAGCCCGACAGTCACGACATCTGCTTCATTCCCTCCGGTGACACTCGCGCGTTTCTCGGCGCCAAGATCGGTATTCGCCCGGGCAAGGTCGTCGATGCGGACACCGGCGCGGAACTCGCCGATCACGAAGGGGTGCACGGCTTCACGATCGGTCAGCGGAAGGGGCTCGGCGTCGAAGGGCCGACGATCGACGGCAAGCCGCGTTACGTGACGGCCATCGAACCAGACAGTGGCAATGTCATCGTCGGTTCCGCAACACGTCTGGATGTGTGGGGAATAACCGGTGACCGAGCGATCTGGACCGAGGGCTCAGCGCCCGTCGGGCCGATCGAGTGCGTGGTTCAGGTGCGGGCACACGGCGGTATGTCGGAGGCTGTCGCCGAGGCAACCGAGGGTGGTATGGACATCCAGCTGCGGACTCCTCTCGCCGGGGTCGCGAAAGGTCAGGCCGCAGTGCTGTACCGGAGGGACGTACTCGGTGACATCGTCATCGGAAGTGCGACCATCGCGGGCACTCGTTCCGAGAACACGTGAGCGCGAGCGTCTTCGGCGCCCTCTCGACAGGCTTGGGTTCCTGGCCGGGCACGGATATCCGTGAGTCCGTGTCAATCGTTCTCGGGGAGCTACCTGTTCTGCCGCACCTCGTCGAGCTGCCGGCCAGAGGGCTCGGTGCGGACCTGATCGGGCGGACCGGCGCTTTGATGGCCGATGTCGAACTCGATGTTCGGACGTCGGGATATCGCGTCTCCCCGCGCAGAACGTTGTCGAGTCGTCGAGCTGGAGACTTGCTGCGCGAGGATCTCGACGTGCTCGAAGAGCTTTGGGAGACAGGCGGTCACGCTGGGACGCGCAGTCTGTTCAAGGTGCAGGCGGCCGGAGTCTTCACCATGGCGGCGCAAGTCGAATTGCGCGGCGGACACCGCATTCTGACCGATCGAGGCGCGGTTCGCGGCTTCGCCGAATCGCTCGCCGAAGGAGTACGCCAGCACTGCGCGGAGATCACCGCGCGGCTCGGCGTCGAGGTAGTCGTTCAGTTCGACGAGCCGAGCCTGCCTGCGGTGCTCGCGGGCTCGTTGTCCGGGGTCACTCGGCTCGATCCTGTCCGCGCAGTACCCGAACCCGAAGCACTGGACCTGCTCGACACGGTGCTCCGCAACGTCGGTGCCCCCGCTGCGATCCACTGCTGCGCCGTCGACGCTCCGCTGGAGATGTTCCGTCGCAGTCTCGCCGAGGCAGCAGCTATCGACCCTGCGCTGCTTCGGGCGAGTGATCTCGACGACGTCGGGGAGTTCTTGCAAGCGGGCAAGACACTGATGTTGGGCCTCGTGCCCGCCGTCGAGCCGGATCGAGTACCGACCTGGCGCGAGCTGGCGGCACCGGCAGTCTCGCTGGTCGATCGGCTCGGGTTTCCGCGATCTGTGCTGGCTACACAGTGCTCCGTCACGCCGTCCTGCGGGTTGGCCGGCGCATCGGTGCCGTGGGCGCGCACGGCACTCGAATTGGCCTCCGCGATCGCCGAGGTCTTCCAGGACGCTCCCGACTCGCTCTGAGCGCCTCATCGCCGAGGGCGTCGGCATCAGGGCCGGGGCCGGTGTTGTCGCGCCGGAGGTGTCGGTCGCGTCGGATAACCTTCTGGCGTGGACGAAACAACTGAACTTCCGGGTTCCGAGGAAGCGGGCGCGCCGGGTGCCGCCGTGTCGGCGAGGGCTGCCGGCACACCCGCCTCGGGCAGGGATCGTGAGCGCTGGCAAGAGTTGGCCGAGGAAGTTCGCGGGCATCAGTTCCGCTACTACGTTCGCGACTCACCTGTTGTCTCGGACGGCGAGTTCGATGCACTGCTCGGTGAACTGAACGATCTCGAGGAGGCGCATCCCGAGCTCCGCGCCGCGGATTCGCCCACGCAGCTCGTCGGCGGCGGGTTCGCCACCGAGTTCACTGCGGTCGATCATCTCGAGCGGATGTTGAGTCTGGACAACGTATTCGATCAGGACGAACTGCGAGCGTGGGCCAAACGCGTGGAGTCCGAGACCGGCCCCGATCTGCATTACCTGTGCGAGGTCAAGATCGACGGCGTTGCCCTCAACCTCGTGTACGAAAACGGGAAGTTGGTGCGAGGTGCGACGCGCGGCGACGGACGCACGGGTGAGGACGTCACACTCAATGCCCGCACCATCGACGATATTCCGGAAGTGTTGGCCGAGAGTGCCGAGCATCCGACGCCGAGCCTGTTGGAGGTGCGCGGAGAGGTGTTCTTCCGGCTCGAAGATTTCGCCGCTCTCAATGCTTCGCTCGTCGAGGAGGGGAAGCCGCCGTTCGCGAATCCGCGCAATTCGGCCGCAGGGTCCCTGCGACAGAAGAACCCCGCAGTGACCTCTCGTCGTAGGCTGGGCATGATCTGTCACGGATTCGGTCGCATGGAGGGCTTCTCGCCCGATTCGCAACTGCACGCCTACGAAGCGTTGAAGGCATGGGGGCTGCCGGTCTCAGCGCTCACCGCCCGCGTCGAGGGCATCGATGCCGTCGTCGAGCGGGTCGCATACTGGGACGATCATCGGCACGACGTCGAACACGAAATCGACGGGCTTGTCGTCAAGGTCGACGAGATGTCGCTGCATCGCAGGCTCGGAACCACCTCACGCGCGCCTCGTTGGGCGATCGCGTACAAGTATCCGCCCGAGGAAGTCACGACGAAACTGCTCGATATCAGGGTCAGCGTGGGTCGAACAGGCCGCGTAACCCCATTCGCCTACATGCAACCGGTAGTGGTGGCCGGGTCCACGGTGGCATTGGCGACATTGCACAACGGGTCCGAGGTCAAGCGCAAGGGCGTGCTGATCGGGGACACGGTCACCATTCGTAAAGCAGGCGAGGTCATTCCCGAGGTACTCGGCCCAGTCGTCGCCGCCCGAACCGGTGACGAGACCGAGTTCGTCATGCCCGACAGGTGTCCCGAATGCGGCACCCCGCTCGCGCCCGCGAAAGAGGGCGACGCGGATCTACGTTGCCCCAACTCGGAATTCTGCCCGGCACAGCGCCGCGAGCGGGTGTTCTTCGTGGCAGAGCGCGGTCGTTTCGACATCGAGGGTCTCGGATACGAGGCGGCGACCGACCTGCTCGAAGCCGAGGCCATCGTCGACGAGGGCGATATCTTCTCGCTCACCGAGGAAGACTTGCTGAAGACGTCGATATTTCGGACCAAGGCGGGTTCGTTGTCCGCCAATGGCCGTCGACTGCTTGCCAACCTCGACAAGGCCAAGGACCGGCCACTGTGGCGGGTTCTGGTGAGCCTGTCGATCCGGCACGTCGGACCGTCTGCCGCTCGCGCTCTGGCCACCGAGTTCGGCAGTCTCGAGCGTATCGAGAACGCCACCGAGGAAGAGCTCGCGGCGGTGGACGGTGTCGGCGGCACCATCGCCAAGGCGGTCTCGGAGTGGTTTTCGGTGCCGTGGCACCGAACCATCGTGGAGAAGTGGCGGACCGCGGGCGTTCGGATGGAGGACGAGCGCGACGAATCGATCGTCCGCAACCTCGAGGGCATGTCCATCGTCGTCACCGGCTCACTCGTCGAATACTCGCGTGACGGGGCCAAAGAGGCGATTCTCGCGCGCGGGGGCAAGGCGGCCGGATCGGTGTCGAAGAAGACAGCGTTCGTCGTCGTCGGCGAGTCTCCGGGGAGCAAGCACGACAAGGCACTCGAACTCGGCGTTCCCGTTCTCGACGAGGAGGGGTTCACGCTGTTGCTGACCGAGGGGCCGGACGCAGTACGCCCGCCGGACAAGACCGAGGACGCCGAAACGGAAAACCCAGAAGACTAGGTCACCCGAGCACGGTGGCGACGATCCCGGCGAGATAGCCCAACCTCGCCACTTCAGACGGGCGGAACCCCGGACCACCGGGGCGGCCGAGGACCAATACGGTGCCGGTCGAACCGAGTGGTGCAGCCGCGATCTTGGTGTCCATGTCGCGCCACACCTGCGGGACCCAGTCGGCCTCCGAGTCCAGCGCCGTTGGGTGAGCAAGTGGCATCCATGGCATGTCGGCTGCGTGCGTCTCCGGAGCCCCGGAGCTGCCGACGACGCGATACGCGCCGTGCCTGCCCGAGGCCACCACGATGGACCATCCCACTCGGAGCACCCGGGGCGCGCCGTCGACGAGTACCTGCAGACGATCGTCCGACGCGGCGGCGACCCGATCGATCAGCTCGAGTTCGCGATGTGTGTCGAGAACTCCGGTGTACGGCCGAATGGAATCCACTCGCACATCGGTCAGGCGTTCGGCGGCGGTGATGAGGGTATCGGGTAGAGCGCCCGGGGGAACGTCGACCACCAGGTCGTCGACGGCGAAGTCGGGGCCGCGTTCGATGACGTCGAGCGACAGGATGTCTGCACCGACCGAGCCGAGAGCAACGGCGAGCGCCCCGAGGCTTCCGGGGCGATCGGGGAGTTGAACGCGGAGCAGGTACGACATGACGCTCCCTTTCGATCACACAGTGCGGACATCGTGGGCACCGACGGCATCGGGGTGCGTGAGTTTCGCGCACACCCGCATGCGCGAGCACCGCGAGTCATCCTTGCATTGTCTGCTCCCCTTCTCGACACGGACGGCTCCGGCGGTGATCTTTCGGACACCTTCCGACGGCGCGGCGACCGCTGGATGAGTCGGCGCGCCGGTTGGCTACTACGATTACGTGGTCGCGTGTCTGTGCGGCAGCTTCGATACATGTGTGAAAGGGGTCTACGCGGTGCCTGATATTTCCCGCGACGAGGTTGCTCACCTCGCCCGGCTGTCCCGGCTGGCTCTGAGCGAAGCCGAGTTGGACGAGTTCGCCGGCCAGCTCGATTCGATTCTTCACCATGTGAAGGCAGTCGCTGAGGTCGCTGCAGACGAGGTGCCTCCGACAGCCAACCCCGGTGCCATCGCGAACGTAACGCGCCCGGACGTGATCGTGCCCGGTCTGACGCCGTTGCAGGCGCTATCGGGTGCACCGAACGCCGAGGACGACCGCTTCGCAGTGCCACAGATTTTGGGAGAGAGCGAATGACCGACCTGACTGCCCTCGACGCCTCCGAACTCGCGGGGCGTATTCATGCCCGCGAGGTGTCTGCGGTGGAGGTCACCCAGGCGCATCTGGACCGTATCGATCAGGTCGACGGTGAGTATCACGCCTTCCTGCACGTGTCCGGCGCGAACGCACTGGTTGCTGCGAAGGAAGTCGACGATGCACTGTCGGCGGGGGAGTCGCCCGCGTCGGCACTGGCAGGGGTGCCACTGGCATTGAAGGACGTGTTCACCACGACCGACATGCCCACCACCTGTGCGTCGAAGATGCTGGAGGGGTGGATCTCGCCCTACGATGCAGCGGTCACCTCGAAGCTCCGGTCGGCAGGAATTCCGTTGCTGGGCAAGACCAATATGGACGAGTTCGCGATGGGCTCCTCGACGGAGAACTCCGCCTACGGGCCGACCAAGAACCCCTGGGACACCACGCGCATACCGGGTGGCTCGGGTGGCGGTAGTGCCGCGGCTCTCGCCTCTCGGCAGGCACCCCTGGCGATCGGCACCGATACCGGTGGATCCATCAGACAGCCCGCTGCTCTGACAGGAACCGTCGGCACCAAGCCGACCTATGGGACCGTGTCCCGCTACGGCCTCATCGCATGCGCGTCCTCCCTCGATCAGGGCGGGCCGTGTGGGCGCACCGTGCTCGACACCGCTCTGCTGCACGATGTCATCGCCGGGCACGACCCGCGCGACTCGACGTCGGTCGACGTGGAAGTGGCCTCGATGGTCGCCGCTGCCCGAGCGGGCGCGAACGGTGATCTGACCGGGGTGCGGGTAGGAATTGTCAAGGAACTGCATTCCGACAGCTATCAGCCCGGCGTCATCTCGTCCTTCGACGCCGCCGTCGCCACGTTGACGTCGCTGGGTGCAGAGGTCGTGGAGGTCTCGTGCCCCAACTTCGTGCACGCCCTGGCGGCGTACTACCTGATCCTGCCGTCCGAGGTGTCGTCCAATCTCGCGCGATTCGACGGCATGCGGTACGGCGCACGCGCAGGGGACGACGGCACCCACAGCGCCGACCAGGTCATGGCCATCACGCGCGCCAAGGGATTCGGCGCAGAAGTCAAGCGCCGCATCATGATCGGAACCTACGCACTCTCGGCCGGATACTACGACGAGTACTACGGTCAGGCCCTCAAGGTTCGTACACTCATCGCCCGCGACTTCGACCGTGCATACGAGCAGGTGGACGTGTTGGTCTCGCCGACTACCCCGACCACTGCGTTCCCGTTGGGGGACAAGGTCGACGATCCCATCGCGATGTATCTCAACGACCTGTGCACGTTGCCGACGAACCTGGCCGGGCACTGTGCAATGTCGGTTCCGTCCGGCCTCGCCTCGGAGGACGCACTTCCCGTCGGATTGCAGATCATGGCACCGGCATTTGCCGATGACCGTCTCTACCGTGTCGGAGCGGCGTACGAGTCGGCTCGCGGGCCGCTTCGCTAGCACTCCGGTAGCAGAGATCCTTGATCGGCACCGTAGCGGTGCCCGTGTCCGGTGGGAGCATTCTGAGCCGACATCAGGTCGACGGTGGTCTGCAGATAGCTGACGACTGGGATCCACTGCGGCATGGGCGCATCCGCCTGGGTGCCGTCGAGCTTCGGCGGTGAGGTAAGGAGCTCGGTCGACCATCGAACAACCGGGTCCGACGTGTTCGCGAGCACCACTGCCGAACCCGATTCGACCTCTCCGGCGGGCGGACCGGCCCACAGAGTCCCGCAGATCCCCTCCGGATTCGCCGCCACCGCCGCGCTGCCGCCGATGGCACCGAGGCTTTGACCGTAGACGTACAGGTCGGGCCTCGATGCGGCAGGCAGTGCTGCGATGCGTGTGCGTACGGCGTCGAGCAGTGCCGTCGCCGAGTCCTCGGCCTCTGTCTTCGCGAGTAGGAACGTAGCCCAACTCGGTCGGTATGAGTACTGGAGTGCCACCGTGGCGACGTCTCCTTGGAAGCGATCCTCGATTCCGCTCGTCGCGTTCTCGTCGACCCACCCGGATCCGGTCGGAACAGCCACCACGACATGCGATTTCGTGAGACCGCCCGAGTGTTCGAGTTCGTCGACGGCGATCTGTGCGCGTGCCGTGGCGCTCGACGCGGCGTCGAGTGCGACGTAGGTGCGTACAGCGTCGACGTCGGTGCCACCGGAGACGAACTTGCGTCCCTCTCGGCCGAGATCGTCCCACCTTACGAGTGATCCGATGCTTCCGGACTTGCTGGGTGTCAGCGGAATGATCAGCGATGAATCGATCATCGCATTGGATGCTGCGAAACGATCCGTCAACGACGCCCACGCAGCGGGCAGTACGACGAGATATCCGGCGAGTCCTGTCACCGGAATTACGCAGACGGTTCGGGTGCGGCCGAGCCTTCTTCCGCCGCGCATGAGTCCCACCCCGATCACCACCGAGATCGCGCAGATCGAGATTGCTCCGCACCACACCTCGACCCAGTGCATCGGTGGCGTCGGTTCGGTGCCCATCGCTGAGCGGAGATCGTTCTGCCATCCGGCTTCGCTCACAGCCGCAGCGAAGATCGCAGTCACGCTGCCGCAGAGTGCAATGCGACGAGCCACCGGGCGAACGGACGGAGTGAATACACGGGAGACGATGCGGTGAGCAATCGCGGACAATGCGAGCCCGAGGGCGGCCGCGATTCCGGTGACGAGTGCCTGTGTCCACGAGGATCGTGGCAGCAATCCTGGTGCCAATGATGCGATTACCGTCACCGAGAGGATGATCGAGGTGGCAGTTCGGGGTACTGCAGGACGGGCCGATCGAGTGGTCGGCGGGCCGAGGACTACTGGGGCGTCGAGAATCTCGGCGCTCATGCTCCCACCCCACGCAGTCGTAGAGGAGCTGTGATCGACATGGCGGACGGGCCCATTGCCGCGATGCCGCCGCCGATGCCGATTGCGAGGAGGTACGGAAGCGCGGGTTCTGGCTCTGGCGTGCCGTAGTGCTGACGCCACGAATTGAACCGGACGGCCGTGGTTGCTATCTCGGCCATCACGTGGCACGAGGCGCGAGACCGGATTCCCGAACGCGCGCTACAGCTTTCGTTCATTCTCTCGCCGAGTTGCGTGTCGAGTTCCTGGCGAGCGGTCGCCGTATGCTCGGATGCCCCGCCGAAGCGGAGTAGGTCGTATCCCAGATCGTGCGCCTTGCATGGCCCGTCGAACTCGGATGGAAGCGGAATCGGCGACGAGCAGTCTCCGTCAGGATCGACCAACACCCCGTTCTCGACAGAGGGGACGTAGAACCGCTCGGTGAATCCGGCGGGTACGGTCGCGGAGGCTCGGCCGGCCGGTACGTCGGCGAGCGCTGTCGGCGGTGTGATGGTGGCACCGATCCCGAGAACGGCGCCGACGGCTAGCGTCCCGACGCCCACTTGCGCTGCGCGTGCCCCTGTCCCGAATATCCCAGTCCTGTTCTTCATGGTGACCGACGCTATGAGCGACCTGCGGTGCAGGTAATCGGTCTGCGGTGCCGATCCTCCCTGCCTTCTCGGTGCTGCCGACGCTCCGTTCTGATACCGAAGGGGCGCCGCGATCTCACTCCTGGGTACGATGACTTTTCGGCTCGGGGTTCCTAGTGTTCTGAGGGTGGGTATCAGAAGCAGAACCAGGAACAAGGCTCCGGTCGGCAGGCAAGGGGGAGTCGTGACGCGGGCTGCCCGCGCAATCCCGCCTGGCCGCAGAATCGACATCACGATATTCGTCGTGACTGCGATCCTGTATTCAGTGGCGTGGCCGACGCTCCAACTCACGCACGACGTACCGATCCCGATCATGCCGATCGTGTCTGCGCTCGCAGTGTTCCCACTTGTGCTCGTGCGTGCCAACCCTGCTCTCGGGTGGGCGATTTCAGCTGCATCGGCAGTGGTGGTCCCGGTGGCCTTCGATCGGCTTCCCGGCTACGACTTTCCGTGGCAGGTCACCCATCTCATCGTGTTGTTGGTGCTCGTGTCGACGGTGAGCCTGCGTTGTGCTTTCCCGGTAGTCGCCGTCGTCTGGCTCTCGACAGTTCTGCTGTTTCTGGGTTTCACCCCGGGTAACGACGGGGTCGGTTGGGCGGTGGGACTGAGCGCGATCGTCTTGTTCGCCCTGTTGATCCGTTGGCTCGTGCTGTCCAGGCGCGAACTGGCCAAGCAGGAAGAAGTCAGCGAACTGGAGCGTGCGCGTCGCACCGTCCTGGAGGAGAAGGCGAGGATCGCGCGCGATCTACACGACGTCGTCGCCCATCACATGTCCCTCGTCGTCGTACAGGCGCAGAGCGCGCCCTACCGAATCGAGGATGTGTCACCCAGCGCAGCAGCAGAATTCGAGGCCATCGGAGCCACCGCTCGCGAGGCGCTGAACGAGATTCGGGGAATGCTCGGTGTGCTGCGCAGTGACGGAGTTCTCGCTGAGAACTCACCGCAACCGGGTACGGCCGACGTGCCTGCATTGCTCGAGAGCAGTGCGCGCGCCGGGGTTCGATTGAGCTGGGAATCGACGGGCAACCCAGCGGCAATCTCCGCCACGACCGGGCTCGCGCTCTATCGCATACTGCAGGAGTCGCTGTCCAACGCCTCCCGGCACGCACCGGATACCGACGTTCGGGTGCGACTGGATTACGGACTCGACGTCGTCTATGTCGAGGTCGTCAACGGAAAGACGCCAGGCAACGGTGACGTTCCTGTGCAGATGGGAACCGGAGGGCACGGCCTCCGCGGTATGCGCGAGCGCGCCTTGGGCGTGTCCGGGTGGCTCGACGCCAGAGTTCGTCCGGACGGGGGATTCGAAGTGGTGGCTCGGCTACCGACCACCCCGTCAGCGCACGTCGTCTCCGAGCACACAACCGCCTTCACCGCATAAGGTCTCTGTTCGTGGCTATCACGGTATTCATCGCCGACGATCAGGCAATGGTTCGGCAGGGGTTCGGCGCACTGCTGACAGCTCAGCACGACATCAGTGTGATCGGCGACGCCGACAACGGCGCGACCGCAGTCGACGAGGTGAAGCGCCTGCACCCGGACGTGGTTCTCATGGATGTTCGGATGCCGCAGATGAACGGACTCGATGCAGCGCGAGCCATCCTCGGCGCCGCGCTCGATCCGCCTGTACGCATCTTGATGTTGACCACATTCGACATCGACGACTACGTCTACGAGGCTCTCACTCTGGGCGCGAGCGGCTTCATGCTCAAGGATGCCCCCGCGGAGGAACTGATCCGGGGAGTGCGCGTCGTAGCGGCCGGGGAGGCCTTGCTTGCCCCGTCGGTGACGCGTCGCTTGATCGCCGATGTGACTTCGCGGCGTGGGCGGGTCCGTACGCGCCCCTCTGCTCTGACCTCGCTCACCCCACGTGAACGTGAAGTGCTCGAGCTGATAGCCAAGGGAATGTCCAATCTCGAGATCGCCGCTGCCCTCTTCGTTGCCGAGCAGACCGTCAAGACACATGTCGGGAAAGTGCTGGGGAAGCTCGGCCTTCGTGACCGCGCGCAAGCGGTGGTGCTCGCGTACGAAACCGGAGTTGTCGGGCCCGGGTGATCGGCTCGCACTGCCGACACCGGTGCGAGGCGGCAAGATTACGGTAATGGTCATGGAGTCGACGAGAAGCGAGAAATCGATGCGCATCGGAGTTCTTACCGGCGGTGGCGACTGCCCCGGTCTCAATGCGGTGATCAGGGCTGTCGTTCGCACTGCCGATGCTCGGTACGGATCGGCCGTTGTCGGCTTCCAGGACGGGTGGCGCGGGCTGCTCGAAGACCGCCGCATCCAGTTGCGCAACGACGACCGCAACGACCGTCTGCTCACCAAGGGCGGAACCATGCTCGGTACGGCACGCACCAATCCCGAGGTGCTGCGCGCTGGATTGAGCCGGATCGAGCAGACTCTCGAGGACAACGGCATCGATGTGTTGATTCCGATCGGCGGTGAGGGCACGCTCACGGCGGCGCACTGGCTGTCCGAGGAGGGCGTTCCGGTTGTCGGTGTCCCCAAGACCATCGACAACGACATCGATTGCACCGACGTCACGTTCGGCTTCGACACCGCACTGACCATCGCAACCGACGCGATCGACCGTCTGCACAGCACCGCCGAATCGCATCAGCGCGTCATGCTCGTCGAGGTGATGGGCCGTCACGCCGGGTGGATTGCCTTGCATGCGGGGCTGGCGTCGGGCTCGCACATGACGCTCATTCCCGAGCAGCCGTTCGACGTCGACGAGGTCTGCGACATGGTGCGCAAGAGATTTCAGCGAGGCGACTCGCACTTCATCTGTGTCGTCGCGGAGGGGGCCATGCCCAAGGAGGGCTCGATGTCGCTGCTCGACGGCGGCATCGACGAGTTCGGGCATGTGAAGTTCACCGGCGTCGCACACCAACTCGGCCAGGAGATCGAGCGTCGGATCAACAAGGAAGTGCGGACGACCGTCCTCGGACACGTGCAGAGGGGCGGTACCCCGACGCCGTACGACCGGGTCCTGGCCACGCGGTTCGGTGTCAACGCCGTCGACGCCGCGCATGCCGGCGATTTCGGAAAGATGGTCTCTCTCCGCGGCGCCGAGATCGGCCTGGTATCTCTGGCGGAGGCGGTGACCAAGCTCAAACGGGTACCGGAGAGTCGGTACGTGGACGCAGCAGCCTTCTTCGGCTAGTTCGCCTCGACTTCACTGTCAGCACGTCGGTCCACCAGTGGGACGTTCTCGGTTCCTCGCTGGATTTCCGATTCGCGCCGCTCGGTCTCACGCCGCAGCTCACGCCGTCGTTCGGCGGCTTGGAAACGTTGTCGGCCGAGTTCGCTCGTCGGCGTCAACGGTGGCAACTCGAGCGGTGCGCCCGCGTCGTCCACGGCCACCATCGTGAAATAGCAGCTGTTGGTGTGCCTGGTGTCGCCGCGCTGGATGTTCTCGGTCTCGACGCGGATACCGACTTCCATCGACGTCCGTCCGGTGTAGTTGACCGACGCGCAGAAGGTGACGAGCTCGCCGACGTGAATCGGCTCTCGAAATACGACGCGATCGACCGAGAGCGTGACCACGTATGCCCGCGCGTACCGGCTCGCGCAGGCGTAGGCGACCTGATCGAGAAACTTCAGGATGGTGCCGCCGTGCACGTTGCCGGAGAAATTGGCCATGTCCGGTGTCATGAGCACGGTCATGGACAGTGTCTGTTTCGCGGAGTCCGTCACCTCCCGAGCTTAGCGAGCACCCGGGGTTACTCGCGCGTTGCACGCAGCGCATAAACTTCCCTGCATGACTGCCGCCATGGTCGATTACGACGACGTTCTGACCCGCTTCGACCCCGTTCTGGGTATGGAGGTCCACGTCGAGTTGGGCACGGCCACGAAGATGTTCTGCGGTTGCCCGACGGCCTTCGGGGCCGAACCGAACACTCAGGTGTGCCCAGTGTGCCTGTCTCTGCCTGGAGCGCTGCCGGTGGTCAACGCCGCCGCCGTCGAGTCGGCGATACGCATCGGCCTCGCGCTGAACTGCTCCATCACCCCGTGGGGGCGGTTCGCGCGGAAGAACTACTTCTACCCGGATCAGCCGAAGAACTACCAGATCTCGCAGTACGACGAGCCGATCGCCACCGAGGGCTACCTGGACGTGCTGCTCGACGACGGCAGCACCTTCCGCGTGCAGATCGAGCGCGCCCATATGGAGGAGGACACCGGAAAGTCCACCCACGTGGGCGGCGCGACGGGCCGCATCGAGGGCGCCAGCCATTCGCTGCTGGACTACAACAGGGCGGGTGTCCCGCTCGTCGAGATCGTCACCAAACCCATCACCGGAACCGGCGAACGTGCACCCGAGGTCGCACGCGCCTACGTCACTGCGCTCCGCGACCTGCTGAAGGCACTGAACGTCTCCGATGTCCGTATGGATCAAGGTTCGTTGCGCTGCGACGCCAACGTCTCGCTCATGGAGAAGTCCGCCACGGAGTTCGGCACCCGCACCGAAACCAAGAACGTCAATTCGCTCAAGAGTGTCGAGGTTGCCGTGCGCTACGAGATGCGCAGGCAGGCAGCGGTTCTGCAGTCCGGCGGCGAGATCACTCAGGAGACGCGTCACTTCCAGGAGTCCGACGGCACCACCACGCCGGGACGAAAGAAGGAGACCGCCGAGGACTACCGCTACTTCCCCGAGCCCGACCTGGCTCCGGTTGCGCCCGACGCAGCATGGATCGAAGAACTGCGCGCGACTCTGCCGGAGCTACCGTGGCTTCGCCGGGCGCGTATCCAGGCCGACTGGGGTGTTTCCGACGAAGAGATGCGTGACCTCGTCAACTCGGGGGCGCTCGATCTCGTCGCAGCGACGGTCGAGGCCGGTGCCTCCGCACAGTCCGCCCGCTCCTGGTGGGTGTCCTACCTGGCGCAGCAGGCGAACATCGCCGGTGTCGAGCTCACCGAGCTCGCCATCACTCCGGCGCAGGTCGCCGAGGTCGTCGAGCTCGTATCGGGCGGCAAGGTCAACAACAACGGAGCCCGCCAAATCGTCGACGGTGTGCTGGCCGGTGAAGGTGAGCCGGCCGAGGTCATGGCGGCCCGCGGTCTCGTCGTGGAGAAGGACGACACCAAGCTCCAGGCTGCAGTGGACGAGGCGCTCGCTGCCAATCCCGGTGTGGCAGAAAAGATCCGCGCAGGCAAGGTTGCGGCGGCCGGTGCCATAGTCGGTGCCGTCATGAAAGCCACTCGCGGACAGGCGGATGCAGCCCGAGTCAAAGAACTGGTGCTGGCGGCATGTAGCTGAGCTGGAGTCATTCGATGCCATCGTCGGAAGCGTCGCTCTTCTGGATAGCGGTGATCGCTGTTCTGGCACCGTTGTTGGCTGGCTTCGTTCCGCGCAGGCTCGTGCCGGAGGTCGTCCTGCTGCTCGTGCTCGGGATGGTCGTCGGACCCAACGTGCTCAACTGGGCCGCCGACGGTAGCGAAGTGGACCTGCTGCGCGAACTGGGCTTGGGAATGTTGTTTCTGCTCGCAGGCTTCGAAATCGACGTCGAGGAGATCACCGGCCGTGGTGGTCGCCGAGCCCTGGTGACCTGGCTCTTCAGCCTGGGCGCGGCCTTCGCCGCTGTGCTCTTGCTCGGGCACACCGGCGCCATCACGGCCGAGATCGCCGTTGCGATTGCGTTGACCTCGACTGCACTCGGGACGCTGCTGCCCATTCTGAAAGACAGTGGACTACAGAACACCGCGCTCGGGCGAACGGTGATGAATCACGGTGCGATCGGCGAATTGGGTCCGGTTGTCGCCATGGCGGTGTTGTTGGGTTCGCGCGGTGATATCGAATCCGTGGTGGTCCTCGCTCTGTTCGTGGTGGTCGCGGTCGCGGTGGGTATGCTGCCGCTGTGGGTCTTCCGCGAGGGATCGCGAGTACTCGCGGTCGTGCAGCGGGGGTCCGACACGACTGCGCAGACGACCGTACGGCTGACGATGCTGTTGCTCATCACGTTGACAGCCGTCGCAACTGCATTCGGTTTGGACATCATTCTCGGTGCCTTCGCCGCCGGATTCATTCTTCGCCGTGTGATGCCCGAGGGGGACGAGCAGCTGGAGACGAAACTGGGCGGGCTGGCCTTCGGCTTCCTGATCCCGATCTTTTTCGTCACCTCCGGCATGTCCATCGACATCGCGGCCGTGCTCTCGGCACCCGGCGCGCTCGTGGCGTTCCTGGTGTTGCTGCTGCTGGTTCGCGGCGTTCCGGTTTTCGTGGCGACCAAGTTGGACCGGGTAGACAATTTCTCCACCCGAGAACAGATGCGAGTGGCCCTCTATGCGACGACCGGGCTGCCGCTGATCGTCGCCGTCACCGGAGTCGCCGTCGATGCCGGGGAGATGTCCTCGGCCAACGCGTCGATACTCGTCGCGGCCGGCGCGATCACGGTATTGGCATTGCCGATGCTGGCCACGGTCCTCGGTGGTGACGAAGCGAGTGAGGCTAGTCGAACCCACCGCCCCCCGCGGGAACAGGAATCTTGACCACACGGTCGTCGTTGGGTCCGGGCGCGTCGCCGTTCTTGTTGACGGTACCGGCCCAGATCTGGCCGTCGGGTGCGAGCGCGGCACCGTTCAGCTGTCCGTATCGACCCTCCACCAGCAGTGTCGGCGCTGCTGATACCGCGCCGCTCTCCGGGTCCGTCACGAGCACTGCGACCGCTTGACCGCCTGTCAGTGAGATCGCCACGGCACCTGGACCTGCCCCGCAACCCGCGACGCCGGGTCGGTCCGGCCAGGTCCAGACGGGTGAGATGACGGTACCGAGCGGGTCGATGCGCTGTAGACGATCTTCCACCGCTGTGCGATCGGTGACCCAGATGCCACCCGTCGGATCGATGCAGACGTCACCGGCCGTGCCGATTCCACTCAGGGCGACTTGCGGTGCAGGTCCGCTCTGCGCGGGTACGAGCGACTCGACTCGGAGGAGTTTGCCGGCCAGGGAGGAAGGATCCGTGGCCGAATCCGGACTGCCCGCATCCCCGGTGAGCACCAGAAGTTGGTTCGGGCTGTAGAAGTCGAGTGCGCCGCGATTGCCCTGGGTGCCCTTCGGAATGCCGGTGAGGATGTTCTTGGGTGTGTCACCGGGGGCGATGCGGACGACGCGATTGTCCGAGGCGGTGGTGATGTAGGCGTAGAGGAGTCCGTCCTCGCGATAACTGGGGGACAACGCGAGGTCGAGTAGCCCGCCGTCCGCGCCTGCATCGACATCGATGGTGGCGACCTCGACGGGCGTCTGCCCTGGCGCGACCTGCATGATGCGGCCGGTGCGGCGCTCGGCCACCAAGGCGGACATCCCGTCCGGAAGCATCACCAGCCCGCCGGTGGTGTCGAGGCAGGTCGCGACCACGTTGGGGTCCGGGTCGATACACGGCCCATCCGGCCTGTCCAGGTCCTCGGGTGTGGTCGTCGGTGCCGCATCGGGGTCGCGTGGCGCGATTTCCGCTGCGCCGAACGACGGTTCGGGGCTGAACGGCGTTGTGGTCGAATCGTCGAAGCGTGCGCAACTCCCGGTCAGCAACACTGTCAGGCCGAGTGCGGCACCTACGGTTGCAGTTCTCCAGGACCCTCGCACCGGCTTCATGTACTCCGACGTTACGGAAAGCGCGCCGGGGTTCGCCATTCGGTGTATGTCTCTCCCGCGCCGCGCCAAAATTCAATGCAGCCGAATGAACACGTCTTCGCCATACTGTTGACATTGTGACCGACAAGCCTCGAGACCCTGAACAACCCGATCCCAGCTACGAACCCGCATCGAGTCCGTACGACCAGCCGACCGAGCAGCTGCAGCCGAAGACCGAGGATGAACTCGACTTCGGGCGAGCCGGTTCGGGCTCGTACCCGACGGAGCAGATCCCGTCGTACCGGCCGTCGCAGTTCGATGAGCCCATCGCGCCCGACAGCCGCGGCGCCTATTCCGATCAGCCCACCGAGTTCTTGGACTCCGACCATCTGAAGACCGGGGCCCCGGCGTCCGCCGCGGCAACCTCGGCGACAGTAGATGCGCCCGAACCGGTGATACGCACCGAAACCGTGGAGGTTCCGGCACGTCGCGGCACCACCGATGTAGGGCTGTTCTTGCTACGACTGGTCGTTGGTGGGATCTTTCTCGTGCACGGCCTGCAGAAGCTCACCGGCATCTGGAACGGCCCCGGTCTCGACGGTTTCCGATCGTTGCTCGAGGAATCTGGCTACGAGCAGGCAAATCTGCTCGCTATAGCCGGAGCCGTCGGTGAGACCGCAGGCGGTGCGCTGCTGATCATGGGACTGGCAACTCCGTTCGCCGGCGCTGCCGTGCTGGCCGTCATCATCAACGCATGGTGCTTCAAGCAGGCGGCCGAACCGGGCTTGCAGTTCTTCGCCCCTGACGGCATCGAGTACGAGACATTGTTGGCCGTCGCGGCTGCTGCGATCATCCTGACCGGTCCCGGCAAGATCGCGTTCGACGGGCGCCGAGGCTGGGCGACCCGCCCGAGCTACGGTTCGTTCCTCGCGCTCGCCGCCGGTATTGCAGGCGGAGTATGCATGTGGATCTTCCTCAACGGCGCCAATCCGTTGGTCCAGTAGGACGCTCCGCGTCATGTGCGTGGAAATACGTGCCAGAGCACGTATTTCCACGCACATGCGGCGAAGCCGCCTCAGGGCACGTAGCGCACTGCGCCCTTGTCTGCCGAGGTGGCCAGGGCAGCGTAGGCGCGCAGCGCCGTGGTGACCGTGCGCTGACGATCCACCGGCTGCCAGGGCCGCTCGGAGGCATCCATCTTTGCGCGACGGGTCTGCAGGGTCGCGTCGTCGACGAGGATCTCGAGTGTGCGCGAAGCGACATCGATGCGGACCTGATCACCGTTCTCGACGAGACCGATGACTCCGCCCGCGGCGGCCTCGGGGGAGATGTGGCCGATGGACAGTCCCGATGTTCCGCCGGAGAATCGACCGTCGGTGATCAAGGCGCAGACCTTCCCGAGACCAGCGCCTTTGAGGAACGCGGTCGGGTGCAACATCTCCTGCATGCCGGGGCCGCCCTTGGGCCCCTCGTAGCGCACGACGAGCACGTCGCCCGCCTTGATCTTCTTCTGCAGAATCGCCGAGACGGCCTCTTCCTGTGACTCGACCACGAGCGCCGGGCCCTGAAAGCTGAACAGATCCTCGTCGATTCCTGCCGTCTTGAGAATCGCTCCGTCGAGTGCGATGTTCCCGCGCAGCACAACCAGGCCGCCCTCGACGGTGTACGCGTGTTCCTTGTCGCGGATGCAACCTCCGGCGGCGTCGGTGTCGAGCGAGGACCACCGGTTTTCCGTCGAGAACGGTTCGATGGTGCGAACTCCGCCGGGAGCAGCGTAGAAGAGCTCGAGTGCTTCGTCCGAGGCCTTGCCGGAGCGAATGTCCCACGTGTCCAGCCACTCGTCGAAGCTCTTCGTGTGCACGGTCGACACGTCGGTTTCCAGCAGATTCGCACGACGAAGCTCGCCGAGCAGAGCCGGGATTCCGCCGGCCCGGTGCACATCTTCCATGTGGTAATCCGAGTTGGGAGAGACCTTGGACAGGCACGGCACCTTACGGCTGATGGCGTCGATGGTGTCGAGATCGAAGTCGACCTCGCCCTCCTGCGCGGCTGCGAGGGTGTGCAGCACGGTGTTGGTGGAACCACCCATGGCCACATCGAGTGCCATCGCGTTGCGGAAGGCGGCAGGCGTCGCGATGTTGCGCGGTAGAACGGACTCGTCCTCGTCGCGGTAGTACTTGAGTGCTGCCTCGACGACGGTGGTACCCGCACGCTGGAACAGCGCGTACCTGGCCTTGTGGGTGGCGAGCGTAGAGCCGTTGCCGGGCAGCGCCAAGCCGAGAGCCTCGGTGAGGCAGTTCATGGAGTTGGCGGTGAACATGCCCGAACATGATCCGCACGTCGGGCACGCGCTGCGCTCGACCTCGTCCAGTCCGTCCTCGGACACTGCGTCGTTCGCACTCGCCGAGATCGCGGTGATGAGGTCGGTCGGTGCCTGCGCGACGCCACCGACGACAACAGCCTTGCCTGCTTCCATCGGCCCGCCCGAGACGAAGACGGACGGAATGTTGAGCCGCATGGCCGCATTGAGCATTCCGGGTGTGATCTTGTCGCAGTTGGAAATGCAGACCAGGGCGTCGGCGGTATGGGCATTGGCCATGTATTCGACGGAGTCGGCGATGATTTCGCGACTGGGCAGCGAGTAGAGCATGCCGCCGTGGCCCATTGCGATCCCGTCGTCGACGGCGATCGTGTGGAATTCACGGGGAACGCCGCCTGCGGCGCGGACGGCATCGGCAACGATCTCGCCGACGTTCTTCAGATGCACGTGACCGGGGACGAACTGGGTGTACGAATTCGCGATCGCGACAATCGGTTTGCCGAAGTCGGAATCGGTCATTCCGGTTGCGCGCCAGAGCGAGCGTGCGCCGGCAGCGCCTCGTCCGACAGTGGTGACTCGTGACCGTAGCGGCGGCATGTGTAAGTTCCTCGATTCGGCGTGTGCGATTGTCGCGCGGAAAAGGTTACTCCCGCGCTACGAGTTCTCAGTGTGCGGCGTGGGTTCCTCGTCCCGTTCCTCGTCCCGTTCCTCGGCCACTGCCACGTCAGCCACGTCAGCCGCGGCGGCCGCATAGGGGTCGGTGATGCGTCCGCCACTCGCGGCCGCCAGCTGAGGTAGGCGATCGAACCGCACCAGCGGCAGGGACTTCTCCGAGTCGTCCTCGAGGACCACTCGTGCCCACCGTCGGTCCGGGAAGTGGATTCCGCGAACGTTGTCCCAGGACACGAAATCGGAGCCCACGAAGCGGCGCATGGCGAGCCCGTCCGTGCTCACCACCGTGCGCACGCGAAGTACCCAGACGGCCGCGACGACGGGGAGGGCGAACAGCCACCCGAGGGCCAGTGGCCAGCTGGCCGCGGCGAAGGACACTCCGAACAGGAGCATCCCCACGCCGACCAGCGCCAACCGGGGGAGACGGATGACCTGCGGAGACGGAGCGGGAGTATGGGATGATGTGTCCGGTGGTTCGGACTGCTGCGAAGGTGACACCCCTTCATCTTCGCATTGCATCTACGTGATCTCACATAATGGGATTGCGTCGTGAGGAGTTTGACTGTTCGCTACCTGCGCGCCTAACGTCGAGCGCGTGAAGCGAACATGGATACTCGTAATCGGCCGGCGCGTCGTCGCCTGAGCCGGTTAATCCCTACTCGCATCGACGCGCCACCCTCGTCCAGCCTCGGCTGACGGGGGTTTTTTCTTGCCCAGAGATCGTCCAGCAACCGAAAATCCTGAGGAAGCAGCAGTGAGCGCACCAACCGCACGCCCAGGGCCCGCGACACGTAAGTCGGGGGCAGCCAACAGCTCGTCCGTGCCGGAGACAACGGCCGCAGTCACCATCGACGGGTCGCGTCGCCATGTCGCCCCCGAAAAGGTGACCGGCGCACAGTCCGTCGTCCGGGCTCTCGAAGAGCTCGAGGTCGACACGGTATTCGGCATTCCGGGTGGAGCCGTGCTCCCGGTGTACGACCCACTCTTCGACTCGAAGAAGGTCCGGCACGTCCTAGTGCGCCACGAGCAGGGTGCAGGTCACGCCGCCACCGGCTACGCGCAGGCAACCGGACGCGTCGGCGTCTGCATGGCAACGTCGGGTCCCGGTGCCACCAACCTCGTCACCCCGCTCGCCGACGCGCAGATGGACTCGGTCCCGGTCGTCGCGATCACCGGCCAGGTCGCTCGCAGCTTGATCGGCACCGACGGCTTCCAGGAAGCCGACATCTCCGGCATCACGATGCCGATCACCAAGCACAACTTCCTGATCACCGACGGCGCCGACATCCCGCGAATCATGGCAGAGGCCTTCTACCTCGCCTCCTCGGGTCGGCCCGGCGCCGTCCTCGTCGACATCCCGAAGGACGTGCTGCAGGCGCAGACCACGTTCTCGTGGCCGCCGGAGATGCGCCTGCCCGGCTACCGGCCGGTGACGAAGCCGCACGGCAAGCAGGTTCGTGAAGCAGCGCGCTACATCGCCGACGCCAAGCAGCCTGTGCTCTACGTCGGTGGCGGCGTCATCAAGTCGAACGCCTCGGCCGAGCTGATGGAGCTGGCCGAGCTCACCGGAATCCCCGTCGTCACGACGCTGATGGCTCGCGGCGCCTTCCCTGACAGTCACAACTTGAACCTGGGCATGCCCGGAATGCACGGAACGGTCGCCGCAGTTGCCAGCCTGCAACGAAGCGATCTCCTCATCACCCTCGGCGCGCGGTTCGACGACCGTGTCACCGGTCAGCTGTCCTCGTTCGCGCCGGGTGCCAAGGTGATTCACGCGGACATCGATCCGGCAGAGATCGGCAAGAACAGGTATGCGGACGTCCCGATCGTCGGTGACTGCAAAGAGGTCATCACCGAACTGATCGAAGCCATCCGCGCCGACCGCGCCACCGGCACCACCCTCGATTTGGAGGACTGGTGGGTGTATCTGAACGGCATTCGCAGGACCTACCCGCTCAGCTACGACCGTCCCAGCGACGGCAGCATGTCACCCGAGTTCGTCATCTCCTCGGTCGGAAAGTTCGCCGGACCCGACGCGATCTACTGTGCCGGCGTCGGCCAGCACCAGATGTGGGCCGCACAGTTCATCGACTACGAGAAGCCGCGGACGTGGCTCAACTCCGGCGGTCTGGGCACCATGGGTTACGCGGTGCCCGCCGCGATGGGTGCGAAGATGGGTCTGCCCGACGCTGAGGTGTGGGCGATCGACGGTGACGGGTGCTTCCAGATGACCAATCAGGAACTCGCGACGTGTGCTGTCGAGGGCATCCCGATCAAGGTCGCGCTGATCAACAACGGCAACCTCGGCATGGTTCGGCAGTGGCAGACACTGTTCTACGAGGAGCGTTACTCCAACACCAACCTCGGCACCCACGGTGCCGTCCGGATCCCCGATTTCGTGAAGTTGGCCGAGGCCTTGGGTTGCGTCGGCCTGCGCTGCGAACGCGAGGAAGACGTCGATGCGGTGATCGCCGAGGCTCGTGCCATCAATGACCGTCCGGTTGTCATCGACTTCATCGTCGGTGCGGATGCTCAGGTGTGGCCGATGGTTGCCGCGGGCACCGGAAACGACGAAATCATGGCTGCGCGCGGAATCCGCCCGCTGTTCGACGATGACGAGGCCGACGGCCACGTGCCCGGTATCGCAGAGTCGATGGAACGCGAGCAGGCACTCGGCGAGCACGCCGGTACCGACGAGGCGAAAGGCGCCGACAAGTGAGCACCAGCCATACCCTCAGCGTTCTCGTCGAGGACAAGCCAGGTGTGCTGGCCCGTGTCGCCGCACTATTCTCGCGGCGCGGCTTCAACATCTCCTCGCTTGCCGTCGGCGGCACCGAGATTCCCGGGATCTCACGCATGACGATCGTCGTGACCGTCGACGAGTTCCCACTCGAACAGGTGACGAAGCAGCTCAACAAGCTCATCAACGTCATCAAGATCGTCGAGCAGGACGACGACTCGTCGGTTGCTCGTGAGCTCCTGCTCATCAAGGTTCGTGCAGACTCGAGCGTGCGCAGCGAGGTCATCGAGACCGTCAATCTTTTCCGCGCCAAGGTCATCGATGTCTCGCCCGAGGCTGTCACCGTCGAGGCGACGGGAACACGGTCGAAACTCGATGCGCTGTTGAAAATGTTGGATCCCTACGGAATTCGAGAAATTGTCCAGTCGGGAGTCGTTGCCGTCGGACGTGGACCCAAATCGATCACGGCGTCTCGCTAGCGAGACGCCCGCGATGACGGCGTCGCGCCAGCGCGCCGCCGAAGAGTTGAACAGACCCCAGAGGAAAGGTACTAACCAGTGGCAGTCGAGATGTTCTACGACGACGATGCTGATCTGTCGATCATCCAGGGCCGCAAGGTCGCCGTCATCGGCTACGGAAGCCAGGGCCACGCGCACTCGCTGAGCCTGCGCGATTCTGGCGTCGAGGTCCGGATCGGCCTCAAGGAAGGCAGCAAGTCCCGCGCCAAGGCACAGGAGCAGGGCCTGACGGTCGGAACTCCGGCCGAGGTGTCGGCCTGGGCCGACGTCATCATGGTGCTCGCACCCGACACCGCGCAGGCAGCGATCTTCACCGAGGAGATCGAGCCGAACCTGAAGGACGGCGACGCGCTCTTCTTCGGACACGGACTCAACATCCACTTCGACCTGATCAAGGCTCCGGAGTTCGTCACCGTCGCGATGGTCGCGCCCAAGGGGCCGGGCCACCTGGTGCGTCGTCAGTTCGTCGACGGCAAGGGCGTCCCCGCCCTCATCGCCGTCGATCAGGATCCCAAGGGTGAGGGTCAGGCGCTCGCGCTGTCCTGGGCCAAGGGCATCGGTGGAACGCGCGCAGGCGTCATCAAGACCACCTTCAAGGAAGAGACCGAGACCGATCTCTTCGGCGAGCAGGCCGTGCTGTGCGGCGGCACCGAGGAGCTCGTCAAGACGGGCTTCGAGGTCATGGTCGAGGCCGGCTACGCCCCCGAGATGGCGTACTTCGAGGTGCTGCACGAGCTCAAGCTCATCGTCGACCTCATGTACGAGGGCGGCATCGCCCGCATGAACTACTCGGTGTCCGACACCGCAGAGTTCGGCGGTTACCTGTCCGGGCCGCGCGTGATCGACGCCGGCACCAAGGAGCGTATGAAGGCGATTCTCGCCGACATCCAGTCCGGTGAGTTCACCCGCCGTCTCGTCGCCAACGTCGAGAACGGAAACACCGAACTCGAAGGCCTGCGCAAGGAGAACGCTGAGCACCCCATCGAGGTCACAGGCAAGAAGCTGCGCGACCTGATGAGCTGGGTCGACCGGCCGATCACCGAAACGGCTTGATTCCGGCGAATCGTCGGTAGTACCACCGAAGGGCGCCCGGCACGCGCTGCCAGGCGCGGGTCGGGTGCCCTTCGGTCGCAAGGCGACGCCTAAACTCGTCCTGCACACATGCACTTCAGCTCGCCCAAAGATTCATCACGACCTACATAGGGAGTTTTCCACGTGAGCCAGCCAGGCCGTCCTGTCGTTCTGATCGCCGACAAACTTGCGCAGTCCACAGTCGAGGCACTCGGCGACGGCGTCGAGGTCCGTTGGGTCGACGGCCCGGACCGCCCGGCTCTGTTGGCCGCTGTTCCAGAAGCCGACGCCATCCTCGTTCGCTCGGCCACCACGGTCGACGCCGAGGTCCTCGCAGCCGGAACCAAACTGAAGATCGTCGCGCGTGCGGGCGTCGGCCTGGACAACGTCGACGTGCCCGCCGCCACCGAGCGCGGAGTACTCGTCGTGAACGCGCCGACCTCGAACATTCACACCGCGGCAGAACACGCCGTCACGCTGCTGCTCGCCGCGGCCCGGCAGATCCCCGCGGCCGACGCCACCCTCCGTCAGCACGAGTGGAAGCGCAGCAAGTTCAACGGCGTCGAGTTGTTCGGCAAGACGGTCGGTGTCGTGGGCCTCGGCCGCATCGGACAGCTGTTCGCGCAGCGTGTCGCCGCGTTCGAGACCCACGTCATCGCCTACGACCCCTACGTCTCCGCCGCCCGCGCCGCGCAGCTCGGAATCGAGCTGGTAACTCTCGACGAACTGTTGACTCGCGCCGACATGTTCTCCGTCCACCTGCCCAAGACGCCCGAGACCAAGGGCATCATCGGCAAAGAAGCGCTGGCCAAAACCAAGCCGGGCGTCATCGTCGTCAACGCCGCACGCGGTGGCCTGGTGGACGAGCAAGCCCTCGCCGACGCGATTGTCAGCGGTCACGTGTTCGCAGCTGGCATCGATGTGTATGCCACCGAACCCTGCACCGACAGCCCGCTCTTCGAGCTCCCGCAGGTCGTCGTCACCCCGCACCTCGGCGCCTCCACCACCGAAGCGCAGGACCGGGCCGGCACCGATGTCGCGAAGTCCGTTCTGCTGGCTCTGGCAGGCGAATTCGTTCCCGACGCAGTCAACGTCAAGGGCGGGGCCGTCGGCGAAGAGGTCTCGCCTTGGCTCGAGATCGTCCGCAAGCAGGGCGTGCTCCTGGGCGCGCTGTCGGACGAGCTCCCTACGTCCCTGTCGGTCGATGTTCGCGGAGAACTCGCTGCCGAAGAGGTCGAGATCCTGGGGCTCTCGGCGTTGCGCGGATTGTTCTCTGCTGTCATCGAGGATTCGGTGACCTTCGTCAACGCGCCGTCGCTCGCGCAGGAGCGGGGTGTCAGCGCCGAGGTGACGAAGGCCAGCGAGAGCGAGAATCACCGTAGCGTCGTCGACGTGCGCGCTGTCTACGGAGACGGCTCGGTGCTCAATGTCGCGGGCACGCTCACCGGTACGCAGCAGGTCGAGAAGATCGTCAACATCAACGGCCGCAACTTCGAGCTCCGCGCCGAGGGCAAGAACCTCATCGTCAACTACGCCGACCAGCCCGGAAGCCTCGGCCGTATCGGCACGCTGCTCGGTGACGCCGGAATCGACATCCAGGCAGCTGCACTCAGTCAGGACTCCGAGGGCAGCGGCGCGACCATTCTGCTGCGCGTCGACAAAGATGTTTCGGCCGAATTGAGGGCGAGCATCGCCGAGTCGGTGGGCGCGTCGACGATCGAGCTCGTCGACCTGTCCTGATCGCGTCACCGTCCAAGCAAGCGCCTGAGAAGAACGAGGAGTCCATGAAGCTCGCCGTCATCGCCGGAGATGGAATCGGCCCAGAGGTCGTCGACGAGGCACTCAAAGTGCTCGATATCGTCGTTCCCGGGGTCGAGAAGACCGAGTACGACCTCGGTGCGCGCCGCTACAACGCCACCGGTGAGCTTCTCCCGGACTCGGTGCTCGACGAGATCCGTGGGCACGACGCCATCCTGCTCGGCGCGATCGGCGATCCGTCCGTGCCGAGCGGGATCCTCGAACGTGGACTCTTGCTGCGTGCGCGGTTCGAGCTCGATCACCACATCAACCTCAGGCCGGCGAAGCTGTACCCAGGGGTCGTCGGCCCGCTCGATGGGAACAAGGACATCGATGTCGTTGTGGTTCGGGAAGGAACCGAGGGGCCGTACACCGGAAACGGAGGCGCGCTGCGGGTGAACACCCCCCACGAGGTGGCCACCGAAGTGAGCGTCAACACGCGCTACGGAGTGGAACGGGTCGTCCGGGACGGGTTCGCACGGGCAATGGGTCGGCGTAAGCACGTCACCCTGCTGCACAAGACCAATGTGTTGACCTTCGCCGGCAGCCTCTGGTCGCGCACGGTCGACGCCGTGTCGAAGGAATTTCCGGATGTCGAGGTGGCCTACCAGCACATCGACGCCGCGATGATCCACCTCGTCACCGATCCCGGTCGTTTCGACGTCATCGTCACCGACAACTTGTTCGGCGATATCGTCACCGACCTCTCCGCGGCGGTGAGCGGCGGGATCGGTCTGGCAGCCAGCGGCAACATCGATGCCACGCGGACCAACCCGAGCATGTTCGAGCCGGTCCACGGCAGTGCGCCGGACATCGCGGGCCAAGGCAAGGCCGACCCGACAGCGGCGATCCTGTCGGTGTCGTTGCTGCTCGCGCATCTCGGTGACACGGCGAACGCGGAGCGCGTCGAGGCTGCCGTTGCCGCGGACCTCGTCGACCGCGGAGCGGGTGTTGCGAGCACCAGCGCTGTCGGCGATCGGATTGCCGCAAGGCTGTAGGGGTCTTTTCGGCGCGTTGTATGGAGCGAATGTCACAGTTGGTCACTCAGAGTGACCAACTGTGACATTCGGTCACCGCGGGGTGACCGTCTTACCCGGGCGATCGGTGATCGTCCGGGATCACCGGCATGGCGAGGGCGGGGAACACCGCCGATACGAGGAAGGCCACCGGGAAACTCACCGCTGCCAGCACACCGAATCCCGGTGGTACCAGCGACGCGGCGACATACTGGCCGGTGTTCTGAACCCCGAGTGCACGTCCGCTCCAGTAGGGGCCGGAGAACTCGGCGACTGCAGTGAACGCGAGCCCGTTCGGCGCAACCGTGGCAATGGACGCTGCGATCAGAAACGCGACGGACAGTGGTGAGTCCAGCCAGTCCGTCAGGGCCAATCCGAGCATGCTCAGCGCAGCCGTGGCCGACACCCAGCGCAGCGGGCGCATACGACTGCCGACCCTGTCGGACAGCGCGCCAACCCCCATGCGCCCCAGGGCCCCGAGGATCTGTGTGACGGTGACGAGAATTCCTGCGGACGCCGCCGACCATGCGCGGTCGGTCATGAGCCAGACCAGCGCGTAGGTCCATACGACGTACTGCGGAACGACGAGCAGAATCGACGTCGAATGAATTCGCCACAGCTGTGATCCGGCGCGGTAGGGATTGCTGAGCAAGCCCATGTGTTCGGCCGCAGCACGGTCGGGCCGCGCGGGGTCGAGCACCCCGAGGCACAGCAGTGCACCGACGGCGCAGATCGATGCCGGCACGAGCAGCGCCGCGGATACCCCGTGATCTCGGGCGATAGGGGGCACCGTCATCGCGGCGATGGCCACACCGAGCGGTACGGACATTTGGCGTATCCCCATGGCGAGACCGCGGCGTTGCGGCGGAAACCATCCCACGACCACGCGTCCGCTGGCGCTGTTCGCGCTTGCTGCAGCCATTCCGCCGATCAGCAGGCACAGGCCCAGCAGAGGCAACGAGGTGGTGAAGACGGCGGTGGCGCTGGCGGCGGCTGTCAGTGCCAGCCCGATGCACAGGACGAGGCGCTCACCGATCCGGTCCACCAGCATTCCCCAGGCGATGAGTGTGAGCATGATTCCGACTGTCGGCATAGCGACGAGAAGTCCTGCGGCAGCAAGGCTGAGACCGCGGTCGTCGAGCAAGGCGGGAATGAGAAAGGCGGCGCCGTTGATGAAGACAGCGCCCGCAGTCTGCGCGAGCATCCCGAGAGCGAGCATGACCCACTTGCGTGCGCCACCGGTGCGTTGCACATGGTTTGCGGTGGTCATTCCATTCCGATCTCACATAGTGAACACTGAATCTTGTAATATGAACATCGAAGCGAACTTTACACACCTTCGCCGTCGCGGGTGAGGACGGCCGTCGTCACTGCGCGTCGAAGGTCGATAGACTTCCGACATGCGTCTGGGTCGAATTGCAAGTCCTGATGGTGTGGCATTCGTGAGTATCGAGGGGGAGGGTGAAGAGCGGACGGCGCGGGAGATTGCCGAACATCCCTTCGGCACACCGACGTTCACCGGTCGGTCGTGGCCACTCGCCGACGTACGTCTGCTCGCGCCCATTCTCGCGAGCAAAGTGATTGCAATCGGCAAGAACTATGCCGCGCACGCCGCTGAGATGGGTAGCGAAGCCCCGGACTCGCCGGTCATCTTCCTCAAGCCGAACACATCGATCGTCGGTCCCGGCGCCCCGATCGTGCTGCCCCCCACCTCCTCCGAGGTGCACTACGAGGGCGAGCTCGCCGTGATCATCGGACGGCCCTGCAAGGATGTTCCTGCGTCGAAGGCGCTCGATGTGGTGCTCGGATACACGGTCGCCAACGATGTCTCCGCGCGCGATCATCAGCGGCAGGACGGACAGTGGACGAGGGCGAAGGGGCACGACACGTTCTGTCCGCTCGGGCCCTGGATCGAGACCGCCCTCGATCCCTCGGATGTCGAGATCAGGACCGAGGTGGACGGTGAGGTCAAGCAGCGCAGTCGAACCTCGCTGCTGCTGCACGACATCCCCGACATCATCGAGTGGGTCTCGGCGGTGATGACCTTGCTCCCCGGCGACGTCATTCTCACCGGTACCCCCGAGGGCGTCGGTCCGATCACGTCGGGCCAGTCGGTGTCCGTCACCGTAGAAGGTATCGGAACCCTCACGAACCCGGTCGCCGCAAAGAAGTAGAGCGCCGCACAAAGCTGAGCACGACCCAAGGCGAATTCAACCCCTCGACGATGAGTGAGACATGACCTCCACCGAAGTACGAGTCCGATTCTGTCCGTCGCCGACCGGAACGCCGCACGTCGGTTTGATCCGCACGGCGCTGTTCAACTGGGCGTTCGCCCGCCATCACGGCGGGAGTTTCGTCTTCCGCATCGAGGACACCGACGCAGCCCGAGACTCCGAGGAGTCCTACGCCGCCATCCTCGACGCGTTGCGGTGGCTGGGTCTGTCCTGGGACGAGGGCCCCGAGGTCGGTGGCCCGTACGAGCCCTACCGTCAGTCCCTTCGGCGCGATCAGCATCTCGAGGTCGTTCGGAAGCTGCGCGAGGCCGGGGAGGCCTACGAGTCTTTCTCCACGCCTGAGGAGGTGGAAGCGCGGCACCGCGCCGCAGGGCGTGACCCGAAGCTGGGCTACGACAACTTCGACCGCGATTTGACCGATGCGCAGAAGCAGGCCTTCCTGGACGAGGGTCGCAAGCCCGTTGTCCGCCTGCGTATGCCGGATCACGACCTGACCTGGACCGACTTGGTGCGCGGCGAAACCACCTTCAAGGCCGGCACCGTGCCGGACTTCGCCTTGACTCGCGGCAACGGAATTCCGTTGTACACCTTGGTCAATCCTGTCGACGATGCCTTGATGAAGATCACGCACGTGCTGCGCGGTGAGGATCTGCTTTCCTCCACGCCGAGGCAACTGGCACTGTACGAGGCTCTCGTGCGGATCGGTGTCGCCGAGCGTGCGCCGGAGTTCGGGCATCTGCCGTTCGTGATGGGTCAGGGCAACAAGAAGCTCTCCAAGCGTGACCCCGAGTCGAATCTGTTCATCCACCGCGACCGAGGGTTCGTACCCGAGGGATTGCTCAACTACCTGGCGTTGCTCGGGTGGGGCATCTCGGACGACCACGATGTCTTCACTCTCGATCAAATGGTGGCCGCGTTCGAGATCTCCTCGGTCAACTCGAACCCTGCGCGTTTCGACCAGAAGAAGGCCGACGCCATCAACGCCGAGCACATTCGGTTGCTGTCGTCGGAAGACTTCGCTGGGCGGCTCCGCGCATTTCTCACCGAGCATGGTCATCTGTCGGCCGAGATCGACGAGACGAAGTTCGCGGTTGCGGCGGATCTCGTGCAGACGCGAATCGTGGTCTTGGCCGATGCATGGGACTTGCTGAAGTTCCTGTACGTCGACGACGCCGACTTCGAAATCGATCCGGCCGCCGCGTCGAAGAACCTGGGCGCCGACGCGGGCCCGGTTCTCGACGCCACGATCGAGGCGCTGACCGAGCTGGCGCAGTGGCGCACCGCCGATCTGGAAGAAGCGCTCAAGGCCGCCTTGGTAGAGCGAATGGAGCTCAAACCGCGCAAGGCGTTCGCACCCGTACGAGTGGCAGTGACCGGATCACACGTCAGCCCGCCGTTGTACGAATCGATGGAACTGCTTGGTCGGGAGAAGACACTGGCTCGGCTGCGCGCTGCGCGCGCCACCATCGGCTGACAGCCGAAGCCCGATGAGTTTCTCCGGCTGGTTGGACCGGACCCAGCGCAGGCATCCTGCGCTCGGCTTTCCCATCGCCGTGATCTACAAGTTCGTCGACGATCAGGGCGGCTATCTTGCCGCCCTGATCGCCTACTACGCCTTCGTGTCGCTGTTCCCGCTGTTGCTGCTGGGCTCGACGATTCTCGGCCTCGTCCTCGCGGGCAATCCCGAACTGCAGCAGGAAATCCTGGAGTCGGCGCTCGAGCAGATCCCGATTCTCGGAACGGATCTGGGTGAGCCGCAGAACATCGGCGGCGGAGTCATCGGGTTGATCGTGGGGTTTCTCGGGTCCCTGTACGGCGGCCTCGGAGTCGCCGTGGCCCTTCAGAATGCCACCAACATTGCGTGGGCGATTCCGAAGAATCTGAGACCGGATCCCATCTTCGCGCGAGTACGCGGTCTCGCTCTGCTCAGCACCGTCGGACTGGCGGTCCTCGCGATCACCGCGGTGAACGTCGTCAGCTCGGCGGGGTACTTCGGTCCCGTCACGGGCGTCGTCGTGTTCGTGGCGATGGTCCTGCTGAACACCGCGGTGTTCACGGTCGCCTTCCGGCTTGCCACCGAGCGAGCGCTGTCCCTCACCGACGTCCTGCCGGGCGCGATGGTGGCCGGTGTGGTGTGGCAATTGTTGCAGGCCTTCGGCGGCGCCTACATCAAGTACGTCGTCACGCGCGCGTCGATCACCAACGGAGTGTTTGCGGTGGTACTCGGGGTGTTGGCCTTCATGTACATCGCGGCTGCGGTCGTCGTGATCTCGGTCGAAATCAACGCCGTCAGAGTCAGGAAGCTCTACCCGAGGTCGTTGCTCACGCCGTTCACAGACGACGTGGAACTGACCGAGGGTGACGAGCTCACGTACACCGGGCAGGCCGAGGCGCAGCGCAGCAAGGGGTTCGAGGAAATAGAAGTGACGTTCGATGGCCCTCGCCCGGACGAGGAACAGCGTTCTCCATAGCGCTTGACCAGGCGATTTGGAGAAACACCGGTGTCGTTTGATAGTCTCTATCCCGGCCCGAAACGCGGTCCACATCGGATGAGATGTGGATCTCGAACAAAGCCATTGGGGTATGGTGTAATTGGCAACACAGCGGTTTCTGGTACCGCCATTCTAGGTTCGAGTCCTGGTACCCCAGCAAGCGAGCGGCAGCGATTTTGTTGCCGAACGCGGGTCGGTTAAGCTGACCGAGCTTCTCATCGAAGCAAGCAGTGCAGGTAGAAAGCAGTGCAGGTAGCGCAGCTACCATGAAAGTTCCTGGCCCCGTCGTCTAGCGGCCTAGGACGCCGCCCTCTCAAGGCGGTAGCGCGGGTTCGAATCCCGTCGGGGCTACAAAACAAAGCACCCTCCAAGCCATTTGGCTGGAGGGTGCTTTTCTGTTCGTACCGTGGCCTTGCTCAGACGCTCTTGCGCCGAAACATTTTCTGGTGATCGGCCGGCCCGTGAACGTTGTTCACTTTCGGACCGCCGTCCTTGTGTTCGGTGGTCGGCGTGGCCCTGTGGTTCTTCTTGTCGAGTGCCTCGCGGAACTTCTTCTTCATATCGTCGTCGCTCGGCGGGTTCTTGCTGGTTGGGTTCTTGCTGGTTGGGGTCATGATCGCTCCTCGCACGTCGGTGACGAATAAAACGTACCTCACCTGCGAAATTGCATCACCCGGTTTTTCGGTGTGCTTTCGGTGGCCTACTGCTAGAGGTAACGCGCTGTGGTGCCGGACAGTGGCATCGCGGGCAGGCCGAGCTTGCGGTGGTCCCATGATCTGACGCGATCCACGGCGACGCGCACCGCAATTCTCTTGTTCATCATCTGATCCACGAGTGGCTTGACTTCTTCGGAGTACGGGCCGGTATACCGCTCCCATACACTGATGCCGACTTTCGAGATCGATTCCGCATCGTCGACGATCTCCGCGTGACCCTCGATGGACACCCCGCGAAGCGTGTCGTAGGTGTGGCCGTCCTCGATGAGCACAGTCAGTCTCGGATCCCTGCGCAGGTTGACTGCCTTTTGCGACTTCGCCTTGGTCTCGAACCAGATTTCTCCGTCGATCAGTCCGTACCACATGGCCACGAGGTGAGGTGTGCCGTCGCGTCCCAGCGTCGCGAGATTCGCGATGCGGCTGCGTTCGAGAAACGTCGTCGTTTCGGCGTCTGTCATGGTGATCTGTGCGCGCTGGTTGGTTCCCACGCTCTACTCTCTAGCAGAACTTCGGCCGATATGGTGACTGCGCCACCTTCACGGCTACGTTGTGGATCTCAGAGGCGCTTGTGGATTGCTTCGGCGGCGGCGAGCAAGTCGGCGGCCCACCGTGCCCCTGGTCTCCGGCCGATGCGGTCTATCGGACCGGAAACAGATACGGCCGCAACTACTTTACCGACAGCGTCGCGTACGGGCGCTGCGACGCTGGCGACGCCGGGTTCGCGTTCACCGGCACTCTGCGCCCATCCGCGGCGACGAACTTCGGCCAGAGCCCGTTCCCCGAATTCTGCATCCGGCAGCAGTGCATGCTGAGTCTGTGGGTCGGCCCACGCGAGCAGGACCTTGGCCCCGGAGCCGGCAGTCATGGGCAAGCGGGCCCCTACGAGCACCGTGTCACGAAGCCCCGCGGGTGGTTCCATCGAGGCGACGCACACGCGGACGGTGCCCTCGCAGCGATAGACCTGGACGCTTTCTCCGGTGATCTCGCGTAACCGCGGTAGAACTGCCGCCGCAGCGTCGACCAGGGTGTCGGAGGCGCTCGCGGCGAGCTCGGCCAGGCCAGGCCCGGGGCGCCACACGCCGCCGGTATCGCGGGTGAGCAGTCGGTGGATCTCGAGGCCGACGGCCAACCGGTGCGCTGTCGCACGCGGCAGGCCGGTGCGTTCGCAGAGATCACTGAGAGTGCAGGGTTCTTCGGCAACCGCGTACAGAACACCCATCGCTTTGTCGAGGACGCCGATGCCGCTATGCTGTCTCATAGGTCGATATTAACGTCTCGCATAGTGGGAACGCACGTTAGGGCGTGCGCGCCGCTTCGGGGTAGACCGGTATCGACGACATGACGCGACGTGGGCCAGCCCGTAGTCCACCGGCGCGACGCACTCGAAGAATGGTTGGTGATGAAGCATGGCCGGCACAGCACGCACTCTGGCTGAGAAAGTCTGGGATCAGCACGTCGTGGTTCGCGGTGGTGGCGAAGGTGGGGCGCGCGAACCTGATCTCATCTTCATAGATCTGCACCTCGTGCATGAGGTCACCAGCCCGCAGGCATTCGATGGCCTGCGTCTTGCGGATCGACCGCTCCGCCGACCGGATCTGACGATCGCGACCGAGGACCACAACGTACCCACAGCTGACATCTTCTCGCCCATCGAAGATTTGGTTTCGCGTACTCAGGTGGACACACTTCGGCGCAATTGCGCGGAATTCGGAGTTCGGCTGTACCCCATGGGGGATCTCGATCAGGGGATCGTCCACATCATCGGCCCGCAACTCGGTCTCACCCAGCCCGGCATGACGGTGGTCTGTGGCGACAGTCATACCTCCACCCACGGCGCGTTCGGGGCGCTGGCGATGGGTATCGGCACCAGTGAAGTCGAGCACGTGATGGCAACGCAGACGTTGTCGTTGCGTCCGTTCAAGACCATGGCGATCACAGTCGACGGCGAACTCGCACCGGGAGTCAGCAGCAAGGACCTCATCCTGGCCGTCATCGCGAAGATCGGAACCGGTGGCGGGCAGGGCTACGTTCTCGAGTACCGCGGGGAGGCCATTCGGAAGCTGTCCATGGAGGCTCGAATGACGATCTGCAATATGTCGATCGAGGCGGGTGCACGCGCGGGAATGATCGCGCCCGACGAGATTACGTACGAGTACATCAAGGGCAGGCCGCACGCTCCGCGCGGCGCCGACTGGGACGCGGCAGTGGCGGCCTGGGAGGAATTGAAGACCGATCCCGATGCGGTGTTCGACAACGAAGTTCGTATCGACGCGTCCGCGTTGACTCCGTTCGTCACGTGGGGAACCAACCCGGGGCAGGGGGCCCCACTCGGAGATCGGGTGCCGAATCCGGCGGACATCGTCGACGAAAGCGAGCGAACCTCCGCCGAGAAGGCGCTGCAGTACATGGACCTCGAGCCTGGGACGGCACTGCGCGAGATCGCAGTCGACACGGTTTTCGTCGGCTCGTGCACCAACGGACGGATCGAGGATCTGCGTGCGGTCGCGGAGGTTCTGGACGGCAGGAAGGTTGCGGACAGTGTTCGCATGCTGATCGTCCCGGGTTCGATGCGCGTGCGTGCACAGGCCGAGAAAGAAGGACTCGGTGAGATCTTCACTGCCGCGGGAGCGGAGTGGCGGCAGGCGGGCTGCTCGATGTGCCTGGGCATGAACCCCGATCAACTTGCGGTGGGGGAACGGTCGGCGTCGACCTCGAACCGGAATTTCGAAGGACGACAGGGTAAGGGCAGTAGGACACATCTGGTTTCGCCGTTGGTCGCGGCCGCTACGGCGGTACGGGGGACACTGTCCTCTCCCGCCGACCTGGACTGAACTTCGCGCACGTAGTCCGTCCCGAAGTCCGAAGACGTATCGGTACCTGTCAATCGTAGGAGAGTTTTCGATGGAACCATTCACTAGGCACAAGGGGATCGGCGTACCGCTGCGTCGGTCGAACGTCGACACCGATCAGATCATTCCGTCCGCGTATCTGAAAAGGGTGACGCGCACCGGATTCGAGGACGGGCTGTTTTCGGCTTGGCGAAACGACCCGGAATTCGTGCTCAACGTCGCGCCCTACGACAAGGGTTCGGTACTCGTCGCCGGACCGGATTTCGGAACCGGCTCCTCACGCGAGCACGCGGTGTGGGCGCTGTCGGATTTCGGATTTCGTGTCGTGATCGCTTCCCGGTTCGCCGATATTTTCCGCGGCAACGCCGGAAAGGCGGGATTGCTGGCAGCGGAAGTGGATCAGAGCGACGTCGAATTGATCTGGAAGGCGCTCGAAGAGCAGCCCGGTCTCGAAATAATCGTCGATCTCGCCGAGAAGACCGTGACCGCTGGAACCTTGGTGGTGCGCTTTGCCATTGATGACTACACGAGATGGCGTCTGCTGGAAGGTCTCGACGACATCGGATTGACATTACGCCAGGTAGACGCCATTGCGGAGTATGAAAGGTCAAGGCCGTCATGGAAACCTGCAACGCTTCCGGCGCGGATCGAAGAGCCCTCCGACGGGTGACGATTTCGGCCCTCCGACACGCATTGTGGCGGTAAATCATTCCGCCACGCCGGATGAGAATTGGCGTGGCTCATAGACTCTTGACGCCTGGGGGTTTACCGTTGTAGTAGTCGGTCCGACGATGGGCCACAATATTGCGGAGGAAATCCATGAACAAGGCAGAGCTGATCGACGCCCTGACCGAGAAGTTGGGGTCTGACAGGCGGAGCGCCACAGAGGCTGTCGAGAACATCGTCGACACCATCGTGCGCGCAGTCCACCGCGGCGAAAGCGTCACCATTACCGGATTCGGCGTTTTCGAGCAGCGTCGTCGTGCAGCTCGCGTCGCGCGCAATCCCCGTACCGGCGAGACCGTTCGGGTAAAGCCGACCAATGTCCCCGCATTCCGCCCCGGTGCACAGTTCAAGGCTGTCATCGCCGGCGGCCAGAAGCTCCCCGCCACCGGCCCTGCCGTCAAGCGAGGGTCTGCGTCGACTCCGGCGAAGAAGACTGCTGCCGCGAAGAAGACGGCTGCGAAGAAGGCCGCCGTCAAGACAACTGCACGTAAGACGACGGCCGCGGCGAAGAAGGCAGCGCTGGCAAAGACCACGGCACGCAAGGCTGCTCCGGCGAAGACCGCAGCCAAGAAGGCCGCGCCCGCGAAAACCACGGCGCGCAAGACCGCCGCGAAGAAGGCTCCGGCCAAGACTGCAGCGAAGAAGACCACTGCGGCTGCGGCCAAGAAGGCTCCGGCCAAGACTGCAGCGAAGAAGACCACTGCGGCTGCGGCCAAGAAGGCTCCGGCCAAGACCGCGGCAAAGAAGACCACCGCAAAGAAGGCTCCGGCCAAGCGCACCGCGCGCAAGTAGCTCGCTGCGCAGATAGCACTGCGCACCGAGCGAACTCAGGGCCCCGGCGATATTCGCCGGGGCCCTGAGTTTTTGCGCACCGTTCCGAACCGGAGTGCCAAGCTTCAGTCAGCCGCCGGAACGCGGTGGTAGGGGACTGGCAATATGGTCTGCGGCGACGAGGGTTCCACCCACCAGTGACAGCACCCACACACTGCCCTTGCGATTTCGATTCGGTGGCAGCGTCACACCGTCCTTGCCTGCCCACCACTGCAACAGGTCGGGAATGACTTTGCCTTGACTGCAGATCGTGCGAACGCCGCCTGCAGAAGCGATATCTACCGCTCGCTGTCGACCTGCTTCCGGGTCGTCCCAGTACCCTTCCTCGGAGAGCATCGGTTCGAGCGTGATCTGCTCCGAAATGGTCTCTGCCAACGGCTGAACCGTCTGAATGCATCGGCGACGGTTTGCGGCGTGTATCGACTCCGCCCCGAACGCCAGCAGTTGCGGCACGAGCGCAACCGCTTGAGTTCGCCCGACTGCATCGAGCGGACGAAGGGCATCGTCGCCTTTGTATCGCGAACGTTGACCGGCCCTGGCGTGCCGAACGAGTAGCACAGTCTGGGTGTGCGCCGGATGTTGGGTGAATCGATCGAGTACCTTGTGGTCCATTCGATACGACAGCTGGTCCGCTGCCTCGTCAGGGGAGACCCAACGTAGTACGTCCACCTCTTCGTTGGGCTCGAACTTCCCGTCCTTGGCCTCTGCTGCCCAGTAATCGACCTTCTTCACCTTCTGATGACCGGGGACCGGGTAGGTCACCTTGGCCAGGTGGCGTCCGAGTGTGGCTTCGAACCCTGTTTCCTCGGTAACTTCCCGAACGGCGGCTTCGACGACGGTCTCACCGGGATCGATCTTCCCTTTGGGAAACGACCAATCGTCGTATTTCGGTCGATGAACCAGAGCGACCTCGATGCCGCCCGGATCGTCGCTGGACTTGCGCCACAGGACGGCGCCAGCTGCGAATATGTTTGCTCGCAACGGTTTACTGCGGGACATCAGGAGCCCTGGCTCCGACGGCTACGCATCAGCTCCACCTGATGTTCGCGGACGCTCTCGCCCTGGGCCGGCGATGCGGCCCAACCACCATCTGCGCGCAGGATCCAGCAGCGGGTGGTCGGGTCGAGTGCGGATTCGAAGATGTCGTCGAGCTGGTCGGTCAGTCGTGGATCCTTCACCTGCGCCATGACCTCGACGCGGCGGTCGAGATTTCGGTGCATCATGTCCGCACTTCCGATCCAGAACTCACCCGCGCCTCGGAAGTGCAGCACTCGGGAGTGTTCCAGGAAGCGACCGAGAATCGAACGCACCTCGATGTTTTCGCTCAGACCGGGCACGCCGGGCTTGAGAGCACAAATGCCTCGAACGACGATTTCGACGGGCACCCCTGCCGCCGATGCCCGGTAGAGCGCATCGATGACCTGTTCGTCGACGAGTGCATTGGCCTTGAGACGGATCCCGGCGGGCCGGCCGGCTTGCTGATGCTCGACCTCGCCTTCGATGCGCTCGACGATTCCTCGTCGCACACCGTAGGGCGCGACCAGAAGGTTGCGATAACTGGTCTTGCGCGAATACCCGGTGAGCGAGTTGAACAAGTCGGTCAAGTCGGCACCGATCTCCGGCGAGGAGGTCAGCAAGCCGACGTCCTCGTAGATCCGTGCTGTCTTGGGGTTGTAGTTTCCGGTGCCGATGTGGCAGTACCGCCTGATGACCGACCCTTCTCGGCGTACCACCAGGCAGGTCTTGCAGTGGGTCTTCAGTCCAACCAGGCCGTAGACGACGTGCACGCCGGCCTTCTCCAGCTTGCGTGCCCATTCGATGTTGGCCTGCTCGTCGAAGCGAGCCTTGATCTCCACGAGAGCGACAACCTGCTTGCCCGCGCCGGCAGCATCTACGAGGGCGTTGACGATCGGGGAGTCACCGGACGTTCGGTACAGGGTCTGTTTGATCGCCAGGACTTGCGGGTCGGCCGCCGCCTGTTCGATGAAGCGCTGCACGCTGGTGGAGAACGAATCGTAAGGATGGTGAACGAGTACATCTCCGTCGCGCAGCGTCGAGAACACGCTCTTCGGGGTTTCACGTTCGCCGAACGCCGGATGCGTGGCGGGCACGAAAGGGGCGTCCTTGAGGGCGGGACGGTCTACGCCGTAGACCTGCCACAAGCAGGACAGGTCCAACAAACCTGGAACCTGGATGACATCGCTCGGGTCGACGTCGAGTTCACGCAGCAACAACTCCAACATGTGCTCGGTCATGTCGTCGGCGATTTCCAACCTGACGGGCGATCCGAAGCGTCGGCGCGCCAACTCCCGTTCGAGAGCTTGAAGGAGGTCCTCGTCGCGGTCCTCTTCCACCTCGAAGTCTGCGTTGCGGGTGATGCGGAAGGCGTGGCTCTCCACGACGTCCATGCCTGGGAAGAGCACATCGAGGTGCGCCGAGATCACTTCCTCCATCGACAGGAACGCATCGATCCGGTGGCTCCCGTCGCCGCGCCGAACCCGCACGAAGCGGTCGACGTTGTCCGGCACCTTGACTCGGGCGAAGTGCTCACCCGAGGTGGCGTAATCCTTCACCGTCACAGCAAGATTGAGGCTGAGCCCGCTGATGTATGGGAACGGATGAGCCGGATCCACTGCCAGGGGAGTGAGAACCGGAAAGACCTGTTCGTGGAAGTAGGCCGAAAGTCGCTCTCGTTCATCGGCGTCGAGATCGGACCACCGGATGATCTCGATTCCGACAGCGGTGAGTTCAGGCAGGATCGAATCGAGCAGCACCCGGGCGTGTCGTCGGGCCAGTTCCTGAGTGCGCTCCCCGATCAGGACCAGCTGTTCGCGCGGGGTGAGACCGTCGGCGGAACGAACCGAGAGTCCTGTTTCGTCGCGGCGCTTGAGTCCGGCGACTCGGACCATGTAGAACTCGTCGAGGTTCGAGGCGAATATGGCGAGGAACTTGGCTCGCTCCAAGAGGGGGAGTGAGGCATCCTCGGCGAGCGCGAGGACACGTGAATTGAAGTCCAGCCAGCTCAATTCGCGATTGAGGTAACGGTTTTCAGGCAATGCTCCGCGCGCATCAGGGGCGTGGGGTTCGGTCGCAGCGGGGAGGGCAGTGGGACTGCTTGCGCTGCCGAGTACGGACGGGGAGGTGGCCGGGTTGCCGTCGCTGCCGTTGTGCTGGGCAATCGATCCGACGTCGGGGGCCTTGGATTCGCTGTTGCTCACGTCCTGATCATCCCCCATTTGCGCGGTCGCTGAAACTCGGATCGGAGAATCGTCTCGCGCTGGTCGCTCGCGCGGATCCGGTCACCAGCCGAGCGAGCGGAGAACAGCGGCGGTGGCGTCGCCGACACCCAGCGCGTGCGCAGCTCGTACATCGTCGATGGTGTCGACATCGAGTCGGAGCCCGGGCCAGAAACCGTCCAGGTCGTTCGCTCCCGACTCCCGGTGACGTCGGGCGGAAGCAGGTCCGAACAGCGGTGCGAACTCCTCGGTGTGTCCTTTCAGGATGAGTGCGGCGGTGCCCGTCCCGTGATGGTCGCTCACCACCGATCGTGTCTCTGCCGGTGCGAGTTGGTAGGCCTGGGCCAGCTCTCGGCTACGCAATGCGGGCAGGTCTGCCTGCAACGCGATGATGTCATCGTCTCCCTCGTCGCGTACAAGGGACGCCGCCGCGGTGAATGCCGAGTTCAATCGTGCCACCGAGTCCTGCGGCGACCTGTCGCACGGCTCCTGGATGACACGCGCGCCGAGTTCGGCGGCGGCGTCGGAGACCGCGGAATCCGGTGTTACGACGGTGACGGCGCCGACGGCCTCGACTGCCCACGCTGCAACGACGGTGTCGCGGAACATGGCAACGACCAGGCGTGCACGATCGGCGTCGGCGAATGCATCGGCCAAGCGTGTCTTGGCGGCGGCGAGATCCTTCACAGCGATCACCACGTGCGCGGTACTCATGACCATTGATCCTGCCAGCGACCGTCGATCAGCTGCCGTTCGACCTCGCCACCGGTCGCCGAACGTTAGTGTGGGGCGGCGGTACGGTGCCGAGCGGCAGGCGTGATCACTCACAGACCCAAGAAGGTGGCTTTCGATGACCAAAGCAGCGGTACTCGGTTCCGGATCGTGGGGAACGGCGTTCGCCAAGGTGTTGGCGGAAGCAGGAACCGACGTGACGATGTGGGCTCGGCGCGCCGAACTCGCCGAGGCCATCTCCGATCGGCACGAGAACCCGGACTATCTGCCGGGCATTTCGCTCCCACCGACGATTTCGGCGACCAGCGATCCGGAGCGTGCTCTCGCCGACGCCGACATCGTTGTCCTCGCCGTACCGTCTCAGTCGCTCCGGGCCAATCTCATCGAATGGACTGAATTCATTCCTCGTGACGCGACGCTGCTGAGCCTCGCCAAGGGCATCGAAACCGGGACGCTGCTGCGCATGAGCCAGGTGATCGGACAGGTCACCGGTGCCGACCCCAGTCGGATCGCATCGCTGTCCGGGCCGAACCTCGCGCGTCCGATCGCCGAGGGTCAGCCGGCGGCGACCGTCATCGCCTGCTCGGATTCCAGGCGCGCACTCGAGGTTCAAAAGAGTTGTGCTACAGGATACTTTCGGCCGTATACCAACTCCGACGTCATCGGTTGTGAGATCGGTGGCGCCTGCAAGAATGTGATCGCGCTGGCATGTGGAATGGCCAGCGGCGTCGGATACGGGGACAACACGTTGGCCTCGATCATGACGAGGGGACTCGCCGAGATCATTCGACTCGGTACTGCCCTCGGCGCCAAGCCCGCAACGCTGGCCGGACTTGCCGGTGTCGGTGATCTGGTCGCGACCTGTACCTCGCCGCTCTCACGAAACCGTACCTTCGGTGAACGTCTCGGTTCGGGCGGTTCGCTCGAGAGCGCCCAGGAAGCAGCGCACGGTCAGGTCGCCGAAGGCGTCAAGTCGTGCACATCGGTGCGCGCACTGGCCGAGAGCTACGACGTGGAGATGCCGCTGACCGATGCTGTGCACCGTGTATGCCACGAAGGACTGTCCGTACCGGACGCCGTCGGGCATCTGCTGGGGCGGAGAATCAAGCCCGAGTAGACCGAACGGAGCCTCACGGTACGGTTGAGCACCGTGAGTCAAACGCGCACCAAAGTCGCCGTCATCTTCGGCGGAAAAAGCAACGAGCATTCTGTCTCCTGCGTTTCTGCAGGAAGTGTGCTGAAGCACATCGACTCGGAGCGCTACGACGTGGTGCCCGTCGGTATCACTTCCGAGGGCGCATGGGTTCTCGGAGCCGCCGATCTGGACGAACTCGCTATCACCGGTCGAGTGCTGCCCAGCGTCGACAAGAACTCGACCGCGTTGACACTGTCGGCGGACCCGACTCGAGCCGGCGCGCTCGTCTCGCTCGACGGCAGCGACGCCGGAACGGTCCTCGCCTCTGTCGACGTCGTGTTTCCGCTTCTCCACGGCCCATACGGCGAGGACGGCACGCTCCAGGGTCTGCTCGAACTGGCAGGTGTGCCCTACGTCGGCCCGGGCGTGCTCGCCAGTGCCGCGGGCATGGACAAGGAGTTCACAAAGAAGTTGTTGGCCGCCGAAGGACTTCCGGTCGGCCGTCAGGTTGTGCTTCGGCGGGGAGTCGATGCGCTGACGGCCGAACAGCAGGACTTCCTCGGCCTTCCGGCCTTCGTCAAACCAGCGCGCGGAGGCTCGTCGATCGGCATTACGCGTATCACCAGCTGGGATCAGCTGTCGCGTGCGGTGGACCACGCTCGGCAGCACGATCCCAAGGTGATCGTGGAAGGCGCGATACACGGGCGCGAGGTCGAGTGCGGAGTGCTCGAGTTCCCAGATGGATCCGTCCGAGCCAGCGTGGTCGCGGAGATCCGCATGCCGGACGCCCCAGCGGACGATCACACATTCTACGATTTCGACAGCAAGTATCTCGACGACGTATGCGAATTCGATGTCCCGGCAGCGCTGTCGGCGAACGTGAGCGAGGATATCCGGCGTATCGCAGTCGATGCGTTCCACGCACTCGACTGCCAGGGGCTCGCGCGCGTGGACCTGTTCGTCACCGAAGACGGACCGGTGATCAACGAGATCAACACCATGCCCGGCTTCACCTCGATCTCCATGTTCCCGAAGATGTGGGACGCGGCGGGCGTCGATTACCGAACGTTGATCGACACGCTCATCGAGACAGCCATCGCCCGCGGCACCGGGCTCCGATAAGCGGACCGGCGCTACTGCAGGGGTGCGGGGTCGAGAGGCGTCTGCGGCAGCGATGCCGAAATCGCATCGGACGCATCCTGCAGGGGTGTCGGACCTGAGCCGCCAGGCACAGTCAACGCCACGTAGACGGGGCGATCGACTGTGTACCAGGTGCTGGCGTCGATACCGGAATCCGCACCGGATACTTCGAACCACTGCACCCCATTGATCACCTGAAGCGCCGAAGCCACGTCGAAACCTATCGGCCGAGGCAGGCCGCAGCGGAGCACGATTGCATCGGCTGTGGCGTCGTCGGGAGCCCAGGCGCGCACCCCGACCGGAGCAGGTTCGATCAGCTCGGCGCGAGAGTAGTCACCCAGCTCGTCGGGCAACCCGGCGAGGACGGCCGAACAGTCGGCAGTGTCGGCCGCAGGCGCATCCACCGGGCCAAGGGCCTCGGGCGGCCGCGTCGATTCGCCGATTACCGTGACCGCAGCGACGATGACGCCGATGAGCAAGGCAATAGGCAGCGCGAGAGCAGTCGCGATTACCGCGGGATGCCGCCTCTCCTGGGCATCATCGGCCTCCGGGGCCTCCGGGGCCTCCGGGGCTTCCGGGGCCTCCGGGGCCTCGGCGGAGTCCGGCCGGGTGATCTCTGGGGTGTTCGGTTCGCGATCGTTACTCATCGATGTTCAGTGTGAAGTCTCGATCAACGGTCCGCGGCAGCGGGGGGCTCGGCGATCTCGCACGTGAGCGTGCGGGTGATCGAATCGGTCTTCTGTACCCGCCCGATGATCTCGGCGATCGCGGATCTGTCTGCACCGTTGACTCGTACCACCACGTCGTAGGGGCCGAGCACCGCCTCGGCCGACTCCACGCCGTCGACCTCGCTCAGCGCTGCCGCTACCAGCATCGCGCGGCCCACCTCGGTCTGCACGAGGACGAATGCCTGCATCGTAAGGCCCCTTTCCGGATCCTCGCGCAACCCCCGAAGGTAGTCTCGCGGAGGTTCTCGCTCGTGATCGAGTCTTTCCCTGTCTGCTCTGTTGCCGGTAAAAGGTACCGCAGACATATGCGACGGTCCGCGCGAGAACGAGCTACAGACATCGCGAGAGAAAGAGGACGATCATCGACGCTGGCGAGAACCGTATTCCACCGTCCAGTCTCACCGTCGGTGAAGTCGGTGAGTTCGGCGTGATCGACCGTGCCACGAAGGGCCGGACTCAGTCGGAAAACACGATCCTCGGCCCCGGTGACGATGCCGCTCTTGTTGCTGCGCCGGACGGGCGCGTTGTGGTGACGACAGATATGTTGGTGCACGGCAGGCATTTTCGCCTCGATTGGTCCAGCCCGGTCGACATCGGTCGCAAAGCGATCGCGCAGAACGGCGCGGACATCGCGGCGATGGGGGCTCGGTGTACCGGGTTCGTCGTGGCACTCGGCTGCCCGGCCGACACTCCCGTGAACGTCACCGACGGCATCTTCGAGGGTATGTGGCGTGAGGCGGGCAGGGCCGGCGCGTCCGTGGTCGGCGGGGATCTCGTCGAGTCGACGGCCCTCGTGATTTCGGTCACCGCATTGGGTGCCCTCGACGGCCGAGGCCCGGTTCTGCGATCGGGAGCGAGAGCAGGTGACGTGGTGGCGGTGGCCGGTGTGCTGGGGTGGTCGGCGGGAGGTCTTGCCGTCCTGCAGTCCGGCATATCGGGGCACCCGAAGCTCGTGGGCGCGCACCGGGTGCCGAGGCCGGAGTACGAGCAGGGTGTTCAGGCTGCGCTTGCCGGTGCCACCTCCCTCACCGACGTCTCGGACGGACTTCTCGCAGATCTGGGTCACATCGCGGTGGCGTCTTCGGTCGACATCGACCTCGACAGTGGAAGTTTCAGCATCAGCGACGAAATGAACTCGGCTGCAGAAGAACTGGGTGTGTCACCGTTGTCGTGGATGTTGACGGGCGGTGAAGATCACGCACTGGCCGGAACATTCGCGTCCGCAGCTGATCTTCCGGACGGGTGGACCGTGATCGGCCGAACGACGGACGCTCGAGGCGCACCCACGGTGACCGTCGACAGTCGGTCCTACAGCGGGCCCGCGGGATGGACCAGTTTTCAGTAGCTCGGCTATGTTGCAGCAGATGAGCTACGAGTACGAAAGGGTCACGGCATGAGAGCGCAACCCCTGGAGAATATCGTCGAAAGCGGTTGGGCCGCAGCGTTGAAGCCCGTCGAAGAGCAGATAGCTGCGATGGGCGAGATGCTGCGCGCCGAACTCGCCGACGGGCGTGACTATCTTCCCTCCGGGGAGAACGTTCTGCGTGCCTTCACTCGCCCCTTCTCCGAGGTTCGCGTCCTGATCCTCGGGCAGGATCCGTACCCCACGCCGGGGCATGCTGTCGGCCTCAGCTTCTCGGTCGCGCCGCACGTGTCGCCGGTTCCGCGAAGCCTGGCAAACATCTTCAAAGAGTATTGCGACGACCTGGGCTACCCGACGCCCGAGAACGGCGACCTTTCGCCCTGGGCCGATCAGGGTGTACTGCTACTCAATCGCGTGCTCACCGTGCAACCCGGACTGTCCGGGTCACATCGGAAAAAGGGGTGGGAGGTGGTGACGGAGCGAGCCATCAGAGCGTTGGTCGAACGACGCACAGAGGAGCACTCGGCCGGATTGGTGGCAATCCTCTGGGGCCGTGATGCTGCGACTGTGAAGCCGATGCTGGGAGCGACGTCGTGCATCGAGTCGGCTCACCCGTCACCACTATCGGCCTCGCGCGGCTTCTTCGGCTCCGCGCCGTTCAGCCGCGCGAACGAACTACTCGTCGCCGAGGGTCACGAACCCGTCAGCTGGCGCTTGCCATAGCCGTGCCGAGTTCTTAGGAGAAATCTGGGCGACGCTTCTCTACGAATGCATCGACACCTTCTCGGCCGGTGGGACCGTTGGCCGCCTCGGCGATGGAGACAGCTTCGGCCTCCAGTTGCTCGGCGAGAGTGCGGGTCTCCGACGCGAAGAGCAACGCTTTCGCGCCCTGGTAAGCCGAGGTCGGTCCGGCGGCGAACGTTCGAGCGAGACGCTCGGCCTCGGTCGCGATGATCTCGTCTTCGACCAGCCTGCTCAGAAGGCCGAGGCGCACTGCTTCCTCGCTGTTGAGGATCGAGTCGTTGAGCAAGATGTCGCGAGCACGCGCCGAACCGACGATTCGAGGGAGCGTCCAGGTCAAGCCGCCGTCGGGAGTGAACCCGATGCCGGGATACGCCGGGCGGAGTTTGGTTCCGCGTCCACCGATCGCCACGTCCGAATGGCAGACCAGGCTCATTCCTGCCCCGGCCGCCCATCCATGAACTGCCGCCACGACCGGAACTGTGGCTGCGGCGAGTGCGGAGACGAATCCGTGGAACTCGTCGGCGACGTCGCGAACGTACTGCCCCCGGTCGGGCGCACCCGCGAATGCGCGTACGTTGCCGCCCGCGCAGAAATTCGCGCCCGAACCGGCGAGGAGGATGCACCCGGCTTGCAGTTCGCCGGTGTTCAGCGAGTGCAGGGCGGCCGTGCCCTCTCTCATTCCGGCGCCGCTCAGCGAGGTGCCGGCAGCTTCGGTTGCCACGATGATTTTCAGGACGCCGTCGACGAGTTCGACGGAACCCGTACTCTCGAAATTGCTCACACCCGCACTGTAACTTGCGTCCTCGCCCAGAAATGACTGTGCCCGGAAACAACTGTGCCCCGCGGCACAGGCCGCGGGGCACAAGTCGATCTTGGGGGGGGCTTCGGTCAGCCCCGAACCACCTTGCCGGCCTTCAGGCATGAGGTGCAGACGTTCATGCGCTTGGAGTTGCCGGGGGCAACCTGAGCGTGAACGGTCTGAATGTTCGGGTTCCAACGACGGTTGGTCCGTCGGTGCGAGTGCGAGACCGACTTACCGAAGCCGGGCCCTTTGGCGCATACGTCGCAGACGGCAGCCATAGTCGCGAACTCCTTGATAGATGATTGATCGTTAACATGAGGGCGGTTGCTCGGGGGAGAGCGACACACAATCTGCGCCGCGCCTCATCGGGCAACCCTGCAAGAATAGCGGCGCACCCCGAATTCACCAAACCGCCACCTGACAGGAAGGCCGAGCGGCGTCCGGACAGGGAGCAGTCTAGGCTGGCCGAACTGGCGCGAGGGAATGGGGAGCCTGCGAGCATGGGCGAGGCGGTCGATGATGGAACCGAGGCTGCGTCACCACCGCGATGGCGACCACATCGCGCTCCGGATGCGAGCATCCTCGGTCCGGACGAGATTCGGCAATGGGTTTACCGCTGCGTAGATCGTCTCACCGACCGTTGCGACGAGATCAACGAACTCAATGTCTTCCCGATACCGGACTCCGACACCGGAACCAACCTCGTCTTCACTGTCCGTGCCGCCGTCGAAAGTATGCGCGGTGCAGGTCCGGACGCTGATCTGACCACCCTGACGGCGGCCCTTGCCCGCGGCGCGACAGCGGGTGCCCGTGGCAACTCAGGGGTGATCATCTCGCAGGTGATGCGCGCACTCGACGAGCAATCCGCCCACGGTGTCCTCGACGGTCCCGCCGTCGCGAGCCTTCTTGGTAGGGCATCGGCGCTGGTGCGCGAGGTCATCAGTGTTCCCGTCGAGGGAACGATCGTGACCGTCGTCGAGGAAGCAGCGGTGGCCGTCGGCGCTCTGGGCCCCGAGGCTGATCTCCCGGTTGTCGTCACATGTGCGGTCGAGGCCGCCGCCGATGCCCTGGGGCGCACACGCACACAGTTGCCGGTTCTCGACGCCGCGGGTGTGGTCGACGCGGGAGCTCTCGGTCTTCTCGTCATGCTCGACGCGTTGTGCTTCGTGGTCACCGGATCTTCTCCGAATCGCCCCCGCTACCACCGGAGCGTCGGACCGGGGGTTCGTACCAGCTCGTCCATCGTTCGTGCGGAAGCGCCGCGGGTCGGGGTGAGGTCGGCCGGCTCGACCTCCTCGGACGCGGGAGGCGTGCTCGGCTACGAGGTCCTCTTCCGGATCACCTCGGTCGATGACAGCGATGTCGTCACTCTGCGCCGCGTGCTGTCCGATCTCGGTGACTCTGTGGTCGTTGCGGGTGACGGCGCCGGCACGTGGTCGGCGCACGTACACACGATCAATGCCGGATTGGCAGTCGAGGCGGGCCTCGACATCGGTCGAATTCACGACGTGCGTATTTCGGCGTTCGCCGCCGACGAGGACTGTGCCCCGCAGGCGGCGACGTCGCCGAGCAGCGAGGTCGCCGAGCGAGACATTCTGGCCGTGGTGGCAGGCGACGGTGCCGAGTACCTCTACCTCGGCGAAGGCGCCACCGTACTCAGATGCGACACCACAGACGTCGGTACGGCCGAGCTGTGTGCGGCGATCGTCGCCTCGGAGCACACCGAGGTGCTGGTGCTACCCAACGGTGCACTGTCGGCGCACGAGCTCGTGTCGGTGTCCATCGCCTCGCGGACCGCGGGCAAAGACGTCCTGATGTTGCCATCGTCGTCGATGGTGCAGGGTCTGGCAGCGTTGGCAGTGCACGATCCGACACGCGCAGCGGTCGACGACGCGTTCGCGATGTCCGAGGCCGCCGCCGGTACCCGGTGGGCCTCACTGCGAGTGGCGGAGGAGCGATCACTCACGTGGGTCGGAACGTGCGAACCCGGCGACGGTCTCGGACTGGTCGGTCGGGAGGTCGTGGTGATCGGGCCGGATGTGTTCGCGGCGGGATGTGACCTGCTCGACCAACTGCTGTCGGTGGGTGGTGAGATGGTGACGATGTTGCGTGGAGAACACGCATCGAGCACCCGCGTCGGCGGAACACACAGCCGTGACGAACTGGACGTGGCGGGGCGGCTTGCGCTCTACGTCGCCGAACGTCACCCGGAAGTCGAGGTCTTGGTCTACGACGGTGGCCAGCCAGGCGACGCCGTCCAGCTGGGTGTCGAGTAACTGTCGTAGCGCGACGAGACTTCACGAGAGGGCAGGCACAAAGATGGTCGCCGTATCGGATCGACTCGACTTCGCTCTCGGTAAGAAGGTGTCGGAGCCGCTGGCCGAGCAGTTCGGTATCCACACCGTCGAGGATCTGCTGCGGTACTACCCGCACCGCTATATGACGCAGGGCGCGGAGCTGACAGAGAAGGAACCTGCCGAGGGTGAGCACATCACGATCGTGGCGACCATCTCGTCCGCCACGGTGAAAGACATGAAGTCGAGGAAGGGGCAGTACCTCGCACTGTCGCTGGCGGCGGAGGGACAGCAGATCGAGGCGACGTTCTTCAGCCCGCACAAGCTCAAGCGCGTACTCACCCCCGGCAAACGCGGAATGTTCTCGGGCAAGGTCAAGTACTTCGGCCGTCGCTGGAACCTCACCCACCCCGGTTACGTGATTCTCGGCGGGGACGAGGACGACGGCGCGATCGTGCCGTCCGGTCGAATTGTCGGTGGCGGCGCACTGGCAGGTGTCGCCCGGGGCTCCGTCGGCGCGACCGGCAGTGTCGACATGTCGGTGTTCGACCGCGCCTATGTGCCGCTGTATCCGGCGTCGAAGGACGTGGAGAGCTGGACCTTCATGCGTGGGGTCCGTCAAGTGCTGGACCAGCTCGACGCCATCACCGATCCGGTGCCGGCCGACGTTCTCGCCGAGCGTGGACTGGTCTCACTCGACAACGCATTGCATTGGATCCACTTTCCGGAATCGATCGAACAGAAGGAGCAGGCGCGCGCTCGGCTCAAGTTCGACGAGGCGCTCGCCGTTCAACTGGTGCTCGCATCGCGCCGGCGGGACGTCTCGACGCGGAGCGCACCGTCGTGCCCTCCGCGTCCGGACGGCATCGCCGCCGAATTCGAACGACGTCTACCCTTCACACTCACTGCCGGGCAGATGGTGGTGGCCGAGGAAATCTCGGCCGATCTCACTCGCGGGCATCCGATGTCGCGGCTACTGCAGGGTGAGGTCGGCTCCGGCAAGACCATCGTCGCCCTGCGCGCCATGCTGCAGGTCATCGATGCAGGCCACCAGTGCGCTCTGCTCGCCCCGACCGAGGTTCTGGCCGCGCAGCATGCACGCTCCATTTCGGCGATGCTGGGAACACTTGCCGGCGCCGGCGAGCTCGGCGCCGACGACCTGGCCACGAAGGTCACACTGTTGACCGGGTCGATGGGTACCGCAGCGAAGAGGGCAGCGCTGCTCGATGCGGTCACCGGCGACGCCGGCATCGTGATCGGCACGCACGCACTCATCCAGGACCGCGTCGAATTCTTCGATCTCGGCATGGTTGTCGTCGACGAACAGCATCGATTCGGCGTCGAGCAACGAGATGCGCTGCGATCGAAAGCGCGAGACGGAACGAGTCCGCACCTCCTCGTCATGACTGCGACGCCGATTCCACGCACCATCGCGATGGCTTCTTTGGGCGATCTCGAAACCTCGACGCTCACCGAACTGCCGCGCGGGCGTGCCCCCATCATCAGCAAGGTGGTGTCGGCGCGGGACAAGCCCGGCTGGGTCGACCGCGCCTGGGCGCGCATCCGCGAGGAGGTCGCCGCAGGTCGGCAGGCCTACGTCGTGTGTTCCCGGATAGGCGGGGACGATGACGAGGAGAAGAAGAAGCCGCGTACCCGCACCGCGGCCCACGACGACGAGAAGAACCTGCCCGAAACCAAGGCGGCGCTCGAGATGTTCGAGATGCTCAGCGCAGGTCCGCTCGCAGATGTACGGGTCGGACTCCTCCATGGGCGAATGCATCCGGACGAGAAGGACGCGTCGATGCAGGACTTCAATGCCGGCGCCATCGACGTCCTGGTGTGCACGACGGTGGTCGAGGTGGGCGTCGACGTTCCCAACGCCACGGTCATGGTCATCATCGATGCCGATCGGTTCGGCATCAGCCAGCTGCATCAGCTCCGCGGTCGCATCGGGCGAGGTGGGCACCAGGGACTGTGCATCATGATCAGTCAGCTGAGTTCGAATGGACCCTCGTTTGCGCGGCTGGAAGCGGTCGCCGCGACCAACGACGGCTTCGAGTTGGCCACGCTCGATCTCAGAACCCGGCGAGAGGGCGACGTCCTCGGGGCGGCGCAGTCCGGAACGGTGAGCAGTATGCGTTTGCTCTCGCTCATCGACGACGAACCGATCATCGCCGATGCCCACCTGTGTGCTCGTCGACTGTTCGAGATCGATCCCGAAATGTCGAGCCACCCAGGAATCGCGACGATGATGAAATCGGCGTGGCGTTCGGACCGAGCCGAGTATCTGGAGAAGTCCTGACCTACGAGTACGTAACAACTAAACCGTTTCAGAACAAGAATTCGGTCGTTGAGTCTCACATTTCGGGACAGTGACCGCAACGAGCAACCCGTTCGGCGGTAGGTTTGGCGAATGTTTTCCAAAGTGTTGGTTGCCAATCGCGGTGAGATCGCCATCCGCGCGTTCCGCGCCTCATACGAGTTGGGCGCCGCAACCGTGGCCGTCTTTCCGTTCGAGGACCGCAACTCTGTCCATCGGACCAAGGCCGACGAGGCCTACGAGATCGGCGAGAAGGGCCACCCCGTGCGGGCATACCTTTCTGTCGCGGAGATCGTCGCTGCGGCGAAGCGGTCGGGGGCCGACGCGGTCTATCCCGGGTACGGCTTCCTGTCGGAGAATCCGGAGCTGGCGGCCGCGTGCGCCGAGGCCGGTGTCACGTTCGTCGGTCCGTCCGCCGATGTTCTGCAGCTGACAGGAAACAAAGCGCGCGCGATCGCGGCGGCCAAACGTGCCGGTCTGCCGGTGCTGGCTTCGTCGGAGCCGTCGAGCGATATCGAAGAACTGGTGGCCGCGTCCGAGTCGATGACGTTTCCGTTGTTCGTCAAAGCGGTTGCCGGTGGCGGCGGCCGCGGTATGCGCCGTGTCGCCGAACCCGCGCAATTGCGTGAGTCGATCGAAGCGGCTGCGCGTGAGGCCGAGTCCGCGTTCGGCGACTCGACGGTCTTCCTGGAGCAGGCCGTAATCGACCCGCGGCACATCGAGGTGCAGATCCTGGCCGATGGGCAGGGCAATGTGGTGCACCTGTTCGAGCGTGACTGCTCGGTCCAGCGTCGCCACCAGAAGGTGATCGAGCTCGCTCCGGCGCCGAATCTTCCGGAGGGCGTGCGGGAGAAGATCTGCGCCGACGCTGTCGCCTTCGCGAAGGAGATCGGCTACTCGTGCGCGGGTACCGTCGAGTTCCTCCTCGACACGCGAGGCAACCACGTCTTCATCGAGATGAATCCGCGCATCCAGGTCGAGCACACGGTTACCGAGGAGGTTACCGATGTCGACCTGGTTCAGTCGCAGCTGCGAATCGCCTCGGGCGAAACGTTGGCAGATCTGGGGTTGAGCCAGGACAACATCGTGCTTCGGGGTGCGGCGCTGCAGTGTCGCATCACCACCGAGGACCCGGCCAACGGATTCCGGCCCGACACCGGCCGGATCACCGCCTACCGAACCCCGGGCGGTGCGGGTGTTCGTCTCGACGGCGGCACGACGCTCGGCGCGGAGGTGGGTGCCTACTTCGACTCGATGCTGGTGAAGTTGACCTGCCGCGGACGTGATTTCGACACTGCTGTCGCGCGCGCACGCCGAGCCGTCGCCGAGTTCCGTATTCGGGGCGTGGCCACCAATATTCCGTTCCTACAGGCGGTTCTTGTCGATCCGGACTTCACGCAGGGACGGGTGACGACCTCGTTCATCGAGGAACGCCCTGAGCTGCTGACGTCACGGAGCTCTGGAGACCGCGGCACCAAGATTCTGACCTACTTGGCCGATGTCACGGTGAACAAGCCGCACGGGGAACGCCCGTCCACGGTGTACCCGCAGGACAAGCTACCTCCCGTCGACTTCTCTGCGCCGATTCCCGACGGCAGTCGTCAACGTCTTCTCGCGCTCGGCCCGGAAGGGTTCGCCCGCGATCTCCGCAATCAGAAGGCCCTCGCGGTCACCGACACGACTTTCCGCGACGCGCATCAATCGTTGCTGGCCACCCGCGTTCGCACTTCCGGTCTACTGATGGTCGCACCCTACGTGGCACGGACGACGCCCGAGTTGCTGTCGATCGAGGCGTGGGGCGGCGCGACATACGATGTGGCTCTGCGGTTCCTGCACGAGGATCCGTGGGAACGCCTTGCCGCGCTCCGTGAAGCCGTACCGAACGTCGCGTTGCAGATGCTGCTCCGAGGCCGCAACACCGTCGGCTACACCCCTTACCCGGAGAAGGTCACCCGCAGTTTCGTCGCCGAGGCGACCGACACGGGTATCGACATATTTCGCATCTTCGACGCCCTCAACAATGTCGATCAGATGCGCCCCGCGATCGACGCGGTTCGGGAAACGGGTACTGCGATCGCCGAGGTCGCGATGAGCTACACCGGGGACCTGAGCAATCCGAACGAGAAGCTGTACACCCTCGATTACTACCTCGGGCTCGCCGAGCAGATCGTCGACGCGGGCGCACATGTGCTGGCGATCAAGGACATGGCTGGTCTGCTTCGCGCTCCGGCTGCGAAAACGCTGGTGACGGCACTGCGAAGCAACTTCGATCTCCCGGTGCACGTGCACACGCACGACACTCCGGGTGGTCAGTTGGCGACGTACCTTGCGGCGTGGGAGGCCGGCGCCGACGCCGTCGACGGTGCGAGCGCGCCGATGGCGGGCACGACGAGCCAGCCCGCGCTCTCGGCTATCGTCGCCGCCGCGGCGCACACCGAGCGGGACACCGGCCTCGATCTGCAGGCTGTCTGCGATCTCGAACCGTACTGGGAGGCGATGCGAAAGGTCTACGCGCCGTTCGAATCCGGTATCCCAGCTCCAACCGGCCGGGTTTACACGCACGAGATTCCCGGCGGGCAGCTGTCCAATCTGCGCCAACAGGCGATCGCGTTGGGTCTGGAGGACCAATTCGAGACCGTCGAGGCGAACTACGCTGCAGCAGACCGGATGCTGGGGCGCTTGGTGAAGGTGACTCCCTCGTCGAAGGTAGTCGGCGATCTGGCGCTCTCGCTGGTGGGTGCCGGAGCGTCCGCCGAGGAGTTCGCAGAGAATCCAGCCAAGTTCGACATCCCCGATTCGGTCATCGGCTTCCTGCGGGGCGAACTGGGCACTCCGGCGGGCGGATGGCCGGAGCCACTTCGCACCAGGGCCCTGGAGGGACGCGGCGAGGCCAAACCGGAAGCGGAGCTGTCCTCGGACGACGAGAAAGCGCTCGACGGAACATCGTCGCAACGTCGAGATGCGCTCAACCGCCTACTGTTTCCGGGACCCACCGCGGAACTGGCAGAACACCGAGAGAAGTACGGCGATACTTCCCGGCTCTCGGCCAATCAGTTCTTCTACGGTCTGCGCCAGGGCGACGAGCACCGAGTCAAGCTCGAGAAGGGGGTCGAGCTGCTGATCGGGTTGGAGGCGATCTCCGACGCCGACGAGCGCGGAATGCGTACGGTGATGTGCATTCTCAACGGCCAGCTCCGGCCGGTATCGGTCCGAGATCGATCGATCGCCAATGAAGCACCGACAGTGGAGAAAGCCGATCGCACGAACCCCGGGCACCTGCCGGCACCGTTCGCCGGCGTCGTCACGCTGTCGGTGGCCGAAGGCGACAAGGTTGCGGCCGGAGACGTCGTTGCGACGATCGAGGCGATGAAGATGGAAGCTGCGATCACCGCACCCAAGGGTGGCACGATCTCGCGCCTCGCCATCGGCGCGGTCCAGCAGGTCGAGGGCGGTGACCTGCTCGTGGTGATTGGCGGCGAATCGACCGAGAACCAGTCCTGAGCGGCGATGAGTAAAATTGCGTAAATGACACGCATCGTCGCCGGTATCGCGGGAGGCCGAAAGCTGAAGGTTCCGCCTCGCGGCACACGTCCGACATCCGAACGTGTCCGCGAGGCGGTGTTCAGTGCGCTACAGGCTCGGTTGGACCTGGACGGTACAGCAGTGCTCGACCTGTACGCGGGCTCGGGAGCGCTTGGTCTGGAGGCGCTTTCGCGGGGAGCGGCGTCGGTGCTACTCGTCGAATCCGACGCGCGAGCGGCTGCGGTGGCGCGAGAGAACGTTGCGACGGTCGGTGTGCCCGGGGCGTCGGTGCGGTGCGCTCCGGTGGCAGCGGTGTTGGCGGGTGCGGCGGAGACCGAGTACGACCTCGTACTCGCCGATCCGCCGTACGCGGTGACGGAGTTGGCGGTGCACCAGATGCTGACGGCATTGGTTTCGGGTGGCTGGCTGGCACCGGATGCGGTCGTTGTCCTGGAACGGTCGGCCCGATCGCCGGAAACGGTGTGGCCCGAAGGTCTGACGCCGGCAAAGGTCAAGAAATACGGCGAGACCCGAATCGAGATCGCCGAGCTCGTGTCGCAGAATACCGATATCTGACCGGCCCGAACGGACGGGTGCCGGTGATAGCGTGCAGCCATGACTGGAGCACTCTGTCCTGGATCCTTCGACCCCGTGACCAGAGGTCATCTCGACGTCATCAGCAGGGCGGCAGCGCAGTTCGACGAGATCATCGTCACGGTGATGATCAACAAGAGCAAGCGCGGGCTGTTCACCGTGGACGAGCGAATCGACATGCTGGGCGAGGCAACGTCCCATCTGCCCAACGTTCGCATCTCCTCGTGGCACGGTCTGCTCGTGGACTATGCGAAGCAGGTGGGCTTTGCCGCCATCGTCAAAGGTTTGCGGGGGGCGAACGACTTCGACTACGAGTTGCAGATGGCTCAGATGAACCAGAAGCTCTCCGGCGTCGACACGCTCTTCGTACCGGCGAACCCGACGTACAGCTTCCTGTCGAGCTCGCTGGTGAAGGAGGTCGCGACGTTCGGAGGCGATGTCGAAGACATGGTTCCCGCATGCGTTCACGGGCGCCTGCTCGCGCGGATCGCAGAACGCAAGGCCGAGTAGTCGGCCAGGTGTGTCGCATGCAGCGACACACCGAGGTCCGCCGGTCACGCACGGACGCCGATCACCAGGCAAACTGGGTAAGCCAGCATTACTTCGTAGGTTCGACGATTGGGGTTACCGGTGTACCGCGTATTCGAGGCTCTCGACGAGCTCGTTGCCATTGTCGAGGAGGCGCGCGGTGTCCCGATGACAGCGGGCTGCGTCGTACCTCGTGGCGACGTACTGGAACTGCTGGACGACGTCCGAGATTCGATCCCGGGCGAGCTGGACGACGCACAGGATGTGCTCGACCACAGGGACAAACTGGTCGGTGACGCCAGGGCGACTGCCGACAAGACCGTCACCTCCGCGAATGCCGAGGCGCAGGACACCGTAGAGAATGCGCGCGACTCCGCCGACCGAATCCTGGCCGATGCGAAGGCGCAAGCCGACCGCATGGTGGCGGAGGCGAAGGCGCACGCCGATCAGCTCGTCGACGACGCAACCGATTCCGCCGAACGAGCGGTGGAAGCGGGTCGGCTGGAGTACGAGGCATTGACCACGAGAGCTCGGAGCGAAGCCGATCGTATGGTCGAAGCCGGACAAACGTCCTACGACCGGTCGATTGCAGATGGTGTCGAGGAGCAGGCCAGGCTGGTCGCGCAGACCGAGGTGGTTCAGGCTGCACGCGCGGAGTCTGCCCGGGTCATCGACGCCGCGCACGCGGAATCGGATCGCATGCGAGGTGAGTGCGACGTCTACGTCGACACCAAGCTCGCGGAGTTCGAGGAGTTTCTGTCGGGCACGATTCGATCTGTGGGGCGTGGGCGTCAGCAGCTCAGAACCGGTTCGGGCGTGCCCGACTACGGATCCGAATCGGGCGAGGACGCGGGTCGCTTCCGTCGATAGCCGCCGACAGGGATTTGCTCACATATGCGCGGATGCGTATCGTTGAGTGGTTGACCTTGGCAAGAACCTTCAGGGTTCGACCATGATCGCATTTCGTCATCGAGCAGAAAGAACAGTTGTGTCTACCCGTCGCAGTACCCCCCGTCCCGAGTCGGAAACGGGTTTCGTTCTGTACATCGACACCCTGGGCCGTCGGCCCGGTTCGATGAAGCAGGTCCAGCGGACGGTGGCGGCACCTTCGCGTATAGGTCTCGACGCGATCGGAATCGAAACCGGCTCGCCCGTGGAACTCGATCTTCGACTCGAAGCGGTTTCGGAGGGCGTGCTGGTGACCGGCAGCGTGCAGGCCGCCACGTCGGGGGAGTGCACGCGGTGTCTCGAGCCGGTGAGCGGAGCGGTGGATGTGTATCTCACCGAGCTGTTCGCCTACCCCGCGAGCGTCACGGAAGAGACCACCGACGAGGACGAGATTCACCGTATCGTCGACGATTGCATCGACCTCGAACCAGTCCTCGTGGACGCCGTCGGACTGGAGCTCCCGCTCCACCCTCTGTGCCGTGAAGACTGCGAGGGATTGTGCCCCGAATGTGGCGTTCGCCTGGCGATTGCCGAATCCGGCCATGGTCATGACATACTGGATCCTCGCTGGGCTGGTCTTGCAGCCAAATTTGGCGTGGAATCAGAACCGAGCAACAAACTTGTGAACAACGAAGCCGAGGAGAAGTAGAAGTGGCTGTCCCGAAGCGCAAAATGTCGCGTTCCAACACGAGGTCGCGGCGTGCACAGTGGAAAACCACTGCGCCCACTCTCGTAACGTGCCCCAACCGTGGCTGCGGCGAGAAGACGCTGCCCCACATTGCGTGCCCCTCGTGCGGCACCTACAAGGGCCGTCAGGTCACTGCTGCAGTCTGATCTTCCGATCAGTTCCGGTAGCGGACACACAGTGACGAACAAGAGCACTCCTGCTTCCAAATACAGCAGTGCAAAAAACAGCAGTGCAGCCGACAGCGGCGGGGACGACAGAACGTCGCTCCTCGCCGCTCTCGGCGTTGAGCTGGAGGATCCGCTCCTCACCCTGGCGCTGACGCATCGCTCCTACGCGTACGAGCGGGGCGGACTTCCCACCAACGAGCGTCTGGAATTTCTGGGCGATTCTGTTCTCGGGCTCACCATCACCGAACGCCTCTACGTAGTACACCCGACCAAGTCGGAGGGCGAGCTCGCGAAGATCCGCGCAAGTGTGGTCAACATGCACGCCCTGGCCGAAGTGGCGCGCGGACTCGGTGAGGGCGGACTAGGTAGGCATCTGCTCCTGGGTAAGGGCGAGGAGCAGACCGGGGGACGCGATAAGCCGAGCATCCTGGCCGACGGTATGGAGTCGCTGCTGGGCGCGATCCATCTGCAGCACGGGATCGACACCGCTCGCCACGTCGTGCTCGCCTTGTTCGACGATCTGCTGGACCGCGCTCCGCGTCTGGGGGCGGGCTTGGACTGGAAGACGAGCCTGCAAGAACTGACGGCAGTGAAGTCGCTCGGCGTGCCCGCATACGAGATCTCGTCCACCGGGCCGGACCACGACAAGGAGTTCACCGCGACCGTGGTGGTCAGCGGACGTGCTCTGGGCGTGGGGATCGGTCGGTCGAAGAAGGAAGCCGAGCAAAAGGCCGCGAGTACCGCCTGGAATGCGCTCTCGCCTACCGGCAGCGTGGATGCCTGAGCTTCCCGAAGTCGAGGTGGTTCGCCTGGGTCTCGAGTCGCACATCGTCGGAACCACGATCGAGTCCGTCGAGGTGCTTCATCCTCGGGCCGTGCGGCGACACATCGCCGGTGGCAAAGACCTCGAAGGGCAGCTACGTGGTTGCACCATCGCGGCGGCCCAGCGGCGCGGAAAATATCTGTGGCTCCCGCTCGAATCTCGTGACCGTGCCATCGTGGTCCATCTTGGGATGAGCGGTCAGATGCTGGTGCAGCCGCCGACCGTGCCGGACGAGAAGCATCTACGCATCCGTGCGCGGTTGGACAACGGCGCGGACCTGCGTTTCGTCGATCAGCGGACGTTCGGGGGGTGGGCCCTAGCGCCGTTGCTCACCGTCGACGGTGAGTCGGTGCCGGAGCCCGTAGCCCACATCGCACGCGATCCAGTCGACCCGCTGTTCGACGCCGAGACGGTGGTGAACATGCTGCGCGCCAAGCACACCGAGATCAAGCGAGCTCTACTCGATCAGACGGTGTTGTCCGGGGTCGGCAACATCTACGCCGACGAAGCTCTCTGGCGCGCGAAGATTCACGGCAATCGCATCGCTGAGACGCTCTCGAGGCCGGCACTTCGTCGGCTGTTGACGGCAGTGCATGCCGTCATGGGCGAGGCCCTGGCGCAGGGTGGCACGTCGTTCGACGCGCTGTACGTCAACGTCAACGGAGAATCCGGCTACTTCGACCGGTCGCTCGACGCCTACGGGCAGGAGGGCCTGCCGTGTTCGCGTTGCGGCAGCCCCATCCGGCGGGAGAAATTCATGAACCGGTCCTCGTACAGCTGCCCCAGGTGCCAACCTCGACCTCGAATATCCCGATCCTGACCCATTGCCCGAACACGCGAGTCTCTAGAATCCGATCATGACCGACGAGAGCACCCCGACTGACCAGAGCCCTTCGACGAAGCTCTGGGTGGAACGCACCGGAACCCGCCGCTACATCGGCAAGAGTTCACGCGGAGCCGAAGTACTCATCGGATCCGAGTCGGTCGACGGCGTCTTCACTCCCGGGGAATTGCTCAAGATCGCGCTCGCGGCCTGCACAGGGATGAGCTCGGACCTTCCGCTCTCGCGTCGGCTCGGGGACAACTACGACGCCACCATCGAGGTCTCCGGAGCGGCGGATCGTGAGAACGAGCTCTACCCTGCACTCGCCGAGGTGTTGAGAATCGACTTGAGCGAGCTCGATGCGGACGCGCAAGAACGGCTTCTCACTGTCGTCGAACGCGCAGTCGACAAGGTGTGCACCGTGGGGCGCACCTTGAAGGCAGGAACCAAGGTCGGCCTCGACATTGCCGTGGACGGCTGAGGTGAGGGTCTGGTCGGTCCTCGCGACCGTCGTGACTGCAGCAGTGCCCCCGGGGCTACTCGTGGGTGTGCCGAGTGCGTCGGCGACGCCGAGTTGTGTCCCATGGAGTGTGACCACCGTCGCGTCGGGATTCGGGATGCTCGAGAACATCGCGTTCGACGACAGTGGATCGATGTATCTCTCGCAGACCTCGCCTCTCGGACCGGGCGCTATCGCGCGGATGACGCCCGACACCGCACGAACAGTCGCGGTTGCGGACGTGTCCTCGCCGGGCGGCATCGTCGTCGACGGTGACACGATGTACTTCACAACGGGAAACGGCACTGCTGCAGGGCTTTTCGGCACTCCTGATGGAACCGTCGACGCTCTCGATCTCGTGTCCGGTGTTCGGTCCACCTACGCGCGCGGCTTGGTGATGCCCAACGGTCTTGCGCGGGCAGCGAGCGGTGAACTATTTGCGACTCGAAACCTCGGTAGCGCAACGGGTCTCACGTCGGTGGGTGCCGAGGCCCCACATGAGCCATCGGTGATACGCAACGATCTCGGAACTGCGAACGGCATCGCGATCGACGGCGAAACCTTGTACGTCGCCAATACTTTCGAGCCCGAACTCGAGATATCGGTGCTCGATGTGCGTGACCTCGACGGCCCCGCTCGCAGGATTCCGGTGGACGGATTCGGTCCTGTCACCGCCTCGGACGACATGACTGTCGGAGCGGACGGCCAGATCTACCTCTCGCAGAACCTGGCGGGCCGCGTACTTCGCATCGATCCCGAATCCGCTTCCTGGTGCGTGATCGGCACCGGGATGCCCTTGACCACCTCCGTCGCATTCGGCGGCATCGGATGGGATCGCGAGTCGCTGTACGCCACCAGCTTCGACGGCACCGTGCGGAAGTTGAGCCCGCCATGACAGACGAGCGTTTGACGGCCTGGGTCCACGGGCAGGTGCAGGGTGTCGGCTTTCGATGGTGGACACGTTCTCGCGCATTGGAACTCGGCCTTCTAGGATCGGCCACCAATCACCCCGACGGGCGTGTGCTGGTAGTCGCCGAAGGCGCCAGGGACCGGCTCGAAAAGCTGTTGGAATTGTTGCGCGGAGGAACCACGCCGGGTTCGGTGACGCTCGTCGTCGAGAGTTGGGATCGTCCACGCGGCGGACTCTCCGGATTCGTCGAGCGTTGAAGCGAGTGTGCGCGCAGTACGCGGCCGTACACCCGGTACTCTGAACGGCCATGCATCTCAAGAGTCTGACGCTGAAGGGCTTCAAGTCCTTTGCATCGGCGACGACTCTTCGATTCGAGCCAGGTATCACCTGCGTCGTCGGGCCGAACGGCTCGGGCAAGTCGAACGTCGTCGACGCCCTCACCTGGGTTATGGGGGAGCAGGGCGCGAAAGCGCTGCGTGGCGGAAAAATGGAAGACGTCATTTTCGCGGGGACGTCGGGCCGTGCCCCCCTCGGACGGGCCGAGGTGACGTTGACGATCGACAACTCGGACGGCGCGCTGCCGATCGACTACAGCGAGGTGTCGATCACTCGTCGGATGTTCCGCGACGGTGCCGGAGAGTACGAGATCAACGGCAGCTCGTGTCGGCTCATGGATGTACAGGAGTTGCTCAGCGATTCAGGCATCGGTCGTGAGATGCACGTCATCGTCGGGCAGGGGAGGCTCGCAGCCATCCTCGAATCGCGTCCGGAGGATCGACGTGCCTTCATCGAGGAAGCTGCGGGTGTCCTCAAGCATCGGAAGCGCAAGGAGAAGGCGGTACGCAAACTCGATGCGATGCAGGCCAACCTGGCGCGGTTGACCGATCTCACCACCGAACTGCGGCGCCAACTCAAACCGCTCGGCAGGCAGGCAGAGGTGGCGCGACGTGCGCAAACCGTGCAGGCAGATCTTCGCGACGCCCGACTCCGTCTCGCTGCCGACGATTTGGTCACACGGCGCGAGGAGTTCGCCAGCCAGACGCAGGACGAGGCTGCCGCGCGCGAACAGTACGCCGCTGTGCAGGATGCGTTGGCGGCCGGAAACGTCGCTCTCGGGGAGCTGGAACACTCCGTGGCAAGGCTGACGCCGAGTGCCGAGGCGGCAGCGCAGACCTGGTTTGCGCTGTCCGCGCTCGCCGAACGCGTCAACGCGACCGTACGAATCGGTAGGGAACGGGCGCGTCACCTCGACACAGCGCCGTCCGGTGGCCGTGGCCAGGACCCCGATGAGCTGGAACAGCAAGCCGAGCGCGTCGCCGAGGAGGAAGCGGAACTCGTCGAGGCGGTAGAGATGGCACGCGAAACCCTCGAGGTGGCGCGTGAGAAGTTGGTCGAGCGGGAGGCTGCGGCCGCGGAAGCGGAGCGCGCCCACATGGCGGCTGTGCGAGCTGTGGCCGATCGCCGTGAGGGGTTTGCGCGCCTCTCCGGCCAGGTCGACACGTACCGAACCAAGGTCGAGTCCGTGGACGCGGAAGTTGCGCGGTTGTCCGTCGCGATCGAGGAAGCACGGGAGCGCGGTGACGTCGCGCAGGCGGAATTCGAGAGCGTCCAGGACCAGATCTCGGGCTTGGATGCGAGCGAACTGAGCCTCGACACACATTACGAACGCGCGGTGGCGGCGCTGCGCAGTGCGGATGCGCGCGTGAGCGAACTGCAGAGCGAGGAGCGGGTCGCGGGCAAGAAGGTGGCTTCGTTCCAGGCGCGCATCGAAGCGTTGACGATGGGCCTCGAGCGCAAGGACGGGGCGGGTTGGCTTCTGGAGAACAACGTCGCCGGGGTGTCCGGGTTGGTTGCCGAGCAGATTACTGTGGCCGTCGGCTTCGACGTTGCCGTAGCCGTGGCCATGGGGCCTGCAGCGGACGCTGCACACGCCGAGTCGTTCGCCAGTGCCCGCCAAGCAGTGCGTGCGCTCCGCGACGCCGACGGTGGCCGAGCGGCGATCGTGTTCGACGATTCAGGCGATGAGGCGGCTGTGCGATCGCGGACGGTCGTGCTCCCGGAGAGGGCCCGCTGGGCCGTCGACGTGGTGGAGTTTCCGCAGTCTCTGTCAGCTTCGATGCATGCCCTGTTGGGCGACATCGTCATCGTCGACTCGCTCGACGACGCGCAGTCGCTCGTTCGATCGACCCCGGGCGTGCGGGCGGTCACCACAGCCGGCGACTACGTCGACGCGGGGTGGTTGTCCGGCGGGTCCGACCGTCGACCGAGCACTCTCGAGGTGCAGGCTGCGATCGATACCTCCACCGTCGAACTAGCCGCTGCCGAGCGCCGAGCCTCGGAGTTGGAAGCAGCGTTGTCCGGTGCTCTCGCCGAGCAGCACGATCGCCGCGAATCCGCCGAACAAGCGCTGGCCGCGCTCAACGAATCCGACGCCGCCATGTCGGCGGTGTACGAGCAGTTGGGACGCTTGGGGCAACTGGCGCGCTCGGCGCACGCCGAATCGAGCCGACTGAGCGAGCAACGCACCGCGGCCGAGCACGGACGAGAAGAAGCTCTCGCCGCTCTCGCCGATCTACAGGAACGGTTGAGATTGGCCGAGGACGAACAATCAGGGTCCGGCGGCGCCTCGGACCCTGAGGACTCGACTCTCGCCCGCGAGAGCGCCGCTGCCGCGCTGGCGGAGGTGCGTTCGGTCGAGGTGGAGGCGCGGCTGAACGTGCGCACTGCGGAGGAGCGTGCACACGCACTTCGTGGCCGCGCCGATTCGCTTCGACGAGCTGCCCGAGCCGAGCGCGAGGCGCGTGTCAGAGCCGAACGTGAGATGGTCGCGCGTCGGCACGCAGCAGCAGTCGCCGAATCGGTCGTATCGGCAGGCGAGCGCATCGCGGTGCGGTTGGCCTCGGTCGTGTCGGCCGCTGCCGCCCGTCGCGATGAACTCTCCGAACAGCGTTCGAACACCAACGCTGAACTCGATCGGGTGAAAGAGCAGGTCAGGGCACTTGCCGCGCAGCTGGCCTCGATCACCGACGCCGTTCACCGCGACGAGGTCGCGCGGGCTCAGGCTGCGCTGCGGATAGAGCAGCTCGAAACGACGATTCTCGAGCAGCACGGTATCGGTCTCGACGACTTGATCGCCGAATACGGTCCCGATATCGCATTGCCGCCGAGCGAACTTGAAATGTCGGAGTACGAAGCTGCCAAGGAGCGCGGCGAACAGGTGATCGCCCCCGCACCCATGCCGTTCGATCGATCCACCCAGGAAAAGCGAGCGAAACGGGCCGAACGAGATCTCGCGACGCTGGGCAAGGTCAACCCGCTCGCGCTGGAGGAATTCGCGGCGCTCGAGGAGCGATACAACTTTCTCTCGACTCAGCTCGAAGATGTGAAATCCGCCCGCAAGGATCTGCTCGAGGTCGTCGCCGATGTGGACGAACGAATCCTGCAGGTCTTCACCGAAGCCTGGCTCGACGTCGAGCGTGAATTCACCCAGGTCTTCGCCAAGCTCTTCCCCGGCGGCGAAGGTCGGCTGATACTCACCGACCCCGGCGACATGTTGACCACCGGTATCGAGGTCGAAGCACGGCCGCCGGGCAAGAAAGTCAAGCGCCTGTCCTTGCTCTCGGGTGGCGAGAAGTCACTGACCGCGGTGGCGATGCTCGTCGCAATCTTTCGTGCTCGCCCCTCTCCGTTCTACGTCATGGACGAGGTCGAGGCGGCCCTGGACGATACAAACCTCAGGCGGCTGATCGGGCTTTTCGAACAGCTACGCGAAAAATCGCAGCTGATCGTGATCACCCACCAGAAGCCGACCATGGAGGTCGCCGACGCGCTTTACGGTGTGTCGATGCGTGGCGACGGCATCACGACCGTCATCTCGCAGCGCCTCGACCGCGACCGAAACCGGGTCGAGACCATCGGTAGCGCGACCGTCGAGGACTGAGATGTCGATGCCGACGGGTGCTCGCCCGGTCCGGCCAGGGTGACCGCGGGGGCTGCGGGCGGTCCTGACAGGATGGATCTCGTGAGTACCCAAGCCTGGATCATCCTTGCGGCCGTTCTGGCCGTGCTCGTCGTCGTACTCGTCGCCGGGTTCGTTCTCCTCCGTCGTCGACGCGTGTCACTGAAGGCGCCCGAGACGGACAGAATCGAAGAGGGACTCAAGGATCGTTCCGGCGGCTACAAGGCAGGAGGGGGATTCTCCTTCAGTCAGGGTGCCGCAACGGTAGAGCCCGAGCTCGCTCCCAAGCCCCGTCCGACGCCCGAACCGACGCCCGAGCCCGAACCGACGCCGGCGCCCCCGGCGATACCGGTTCCGGCTCCGGAACCCGAGCCGACACCTGAACCGGAACCTGCACCCGCGCCGATACCGGAGCCTGCACCGGAGCCGGTATCCACGGCGCCCGTGCTGGACGAGATCGAGCCCACCGACGGTCGGCTCGATCGCTTGCGGGGTCGACTGTCGCGCTCGCAGTCGGCGGTGGGCAAGAGCCTGCTCGGCCTGCTCGGCGGCGGCGACTTGGACGAGGACTCCTGGGAGGAGGTCGAGGACACTCTCCTGATTGCCGACCTCGGCTCGTCCACGACTGCGGAGATCATGACGACACTGCGCGAGCAGATGGCGGCCAGAAGTGTGCGCACCGAGGCCGACGCGCGAGCGCTGCTGCGCGAAATACTGGTCGATCAACTGCACCCGGAGTTCGATCGTTCCATCAAGGCGCTTCCGCACGAGGGGACTCCCGCGGTGTTGCTGGTCGTCGGCGTCAACGGCACCGGTAAGACGACCACCACCGGCAAACTGGCGCGCGTGCTCGTCGCCGACGGTCGCCGTGTGCTGCTGGGCGCCGCGGACACCTTCCGAGCTGCGGCCGCAGACCAGCTCCAGACATGGGGAGAGCGCGTCGGAGCCGACGTGGTGCGCGGCAAGGAGAACGCTGATCCGGCGGCTGTGGCATACGACGCGGTCACCAAGGGGATCGAACAGGGTGTCGACGTCGTCCTGGTGGACACAGCGGGCAGGTTGCACACCAAGTCGGGACTGATGGACGAGCTCGGCAAAGTCAAGCGCGTCATCGAGAAGCGAGCCCGCGTGGACGACGTGTTGCTCGTTCTCGACGCGACGGTGGGCCAGAACGGCTTGACCCAGGCACGCGTTTTCGCCGAGGTCGTCGACATCACCGGAGTCGTGCTCACCAAGCTGGACGGCACCGCCAAGGGTGGCATCGTTTTCCAGGTTCAGCGCGAGCTCGGTGTTCCGGTCAAGCTGGTCGGTCTCGGTGAAGGAGCGGACGATTTGGCGCCCTTCGAGCCGGGTGCTTTCGTGGATGCTTTGCTCGGCTGAGTACCGAAAAATCGTCGGTCTGGACATACCGGACACAGCTTCCATGGGCTTGAAACGAAGCCGGCAAAAAGGCGAAATGCCTGGACGAAACCTGCTCGCAACAGTTTCGGGTAATGCGTTCACACGGGCGAAACACCTGAGTGTCATGGCTGAAACTTTGTGACACGACCCTTTGTTCACGGCGCAACAACCGGTGCGCAGGAGAATGGAGGGTGTACGTGAGTCCCGAGGATATGTTGGCCAACTCCGGCAACGCCGCGTGGATGCTGATGGCAGCATCGCTGGTATTGCTGATGACGCCAGGCCTGGCGTTCTTCTACGGCGGTATGTCGCAGCAGAAGTCCGTCCTGAACATGATGATGATGTCGTTCGGGGCAATGATGGTTGTGTCCATCATCTATGTCCTGTGGGGATGGTCGATGTCGTACGGCACCGAGGACATCGGTGGACTGTTCGCCAATCCCTTCGAGTTCTTCGGTCTGAAGGACACGATCACCGACGCGGACGGCAACTTCATTGCCGGAGCCTTCGGCTACGCCAATGTCATCGATGTCGCTTTCCAGGTCACGTTCGCGATCATCACAGTCGCACTCATTTCCGGTTCGCTCGCCGGTCGCGTCAAGTACGGAACCTGGCTGGTGTTCGCCGGCATCTGGGTCACGCTGGCGTACTTCCCACTGGCTCACATGGTCTGGGGTGGCGGTCTGCTCTCCGGTTCCGAGGACGGTCTGGCCGCGAAGATCTTCGGCACGACTGACGATGGTGATGGCGGGCTGGTTGCCTCGGTCGCACCCATCGACTTCGCCGGTGGCACCGTCGTGCATATCAACGCAGGTATCGCCGCACTCGTCCTGGCCGTGATCATCGGCAAACGCGCAGGCTTCGGCAAGGTGGCATTCCGGCCGCACAACCTTCCGTTCGTCATGCTCGGCGCAGCACTGCTCTGGTTCGGCTGGTTCGGCTTCAACGCGGGTTCGGCGTTCGCGGCCGACGGTGCTGCGGGCCTCGCCTGGGTCAACACCACGGCCGCCACTGCCGCCGCAATCGCAGGCTGGCTGATCACAGAGCGCATTCGCGACGGGCACGCCACCAGCCTCGGAGCCGCTTCCGGAATCGTCGCCGGACTTGTCGCCATCACCCCGGCTGCAGGTTCGCTCACTCCGGTTGGTTCGATGATTCTCGGTGTCATCGCCGGTGTCCTGTCCGCACTCGCGGTCGGGCTCAAGTTCAAGTTCGGATACGACGACTCGCTCGACGTGGTCGGCGTGCACCTCGTAGCCGGCCTGTGGGGCACAATTGCCATCGGCTTCCTCGGCTCCGAGACCGGGTTGTTCTACGGTGGCGACTACAAGCAGTTGGTCGTTCAGATCGTCATCGCACTGTTCGCGCTGATCTTCACCGCGATTGTCACCGTCGTAATCGCGCTGGCACTCAAGCCGCTCGGATGGCGCGTATCGGACGAGGAAGAGGCCAACGGCATCGACGAAGCCGAGCACGCGGAGACTGCGTACGACTTCGCCTGACAGGGTAAAGATAGGGGCGAGGGATCGCTCTGAACGCAATCGGGCACTCCAGAGCAGGCGAAGGGAAGCAAGATATGAAGCTGATCACGGCAATCGTCAAACCGTTCACGTTGGAGGACGTCAAGACGGCCCTCGAACAGGCCGGCGTGCTTGGCATGACGGTCAGTGAGGTTCAGGGATACGGACGACAGAAGGGGCACACGGAGGTCTACCGCGGCGCCGAGTACTCCGTAGATTTCGTACCCAAGGTTCGAGTCGAGGTCGTCGTCGACGACGCGGCAGTGGAAAAGGTCGTCGAGGTAATCGTCGAGGCCGCGCGAACCGGCAAGATCGGTGACGGCAAGGTCTGGGTTTCGCCGGTCGACTCGGTCATCCGAGTTCGTACCGGAGAACGCGGCGCAGATGCACTCTGACCCACACGGGTCGGGCGCAGGCGGCCCCGATTCTTCAGCAAAAGCTGGAGGATCGGGGCCTTCGGCCTCGAAGGGCACCAAGAACATGGGCTCGAACTCGACATCTCGAAACACCATGGGCTCCGGCGCGAAGAACAACGATGCCGCAGCCGACCTGGCACGTGCCAGGAAGCAGTTGCTCGACGGTGGTGCACGCAACCGCCGACTCGACGCGCCCTCGCTTCGCAGGGCACTTGTCGACTTGCACGAATTCTGGCTCACTACCAAGGGCGCCGAACTCGGCATCAAGCCCGACTCGGGATTCGCTATCGTTGCTGTGGGCGGGCTGGCGAGACGTGAGTTGCTTCCGTACTCGGATCTCGACCTGATCCTGTTGCACGACGACATGGACTCCGAGATCGTCGCAAGCGTCGCCGACGCACTCTGGTACCCCCTCTGGGACGCGCACATCAAGCTCGATCACAGCGTCCGCACGGTCCCACAGGCACTTCACGTCGCATCCACCGATCTCACGGCCGCTCTGGGAATGCTCGAGGCTCGTCACATCGCGGGTGACGTCGAGCTGAGCAACCTCCTGATCGGCGGAGTTCGCCGTGAGTGGCGTACCAGCATCAGGTCGCGTTTCGACGATCTCATCGCACAGACCCGATCGAGGTGGGCCCGCAGCGGCGAGATCGCCCATCGCGCCGAACCCGACCTCAAGAGCGGACGAGGAGGGCTGCGCGATGTCCAACTGCTCGACGCGCTCTCCATCGCCCAGCTGACCGACGGGATGCCCGGGCTCGGCCCCGAATCGCCCGGTGGTGGTCTCGCGTTTGCGCACGGCCGTCTGCTCGATGTACGTACCGAACTGCATCGGGTAGCAGGGCGTGCCCGTGACCAGCTCCGCGCGCAGGATGCAGACGAAATCGGTGCAGCCTTGCGGATCGGTGACCGATTCGACCTGGCTCGTGTGCTCAGCGACTCGGCGCGCACGATCAGCTATTCCGTCGACGTCGGATTGCGAACGGCGGGCAACTCGTTGCCCCGCCGCGGTCTTTCGAGACTCCGTCGAGCACCCGTTCGTCGACCTCTGGACGAGGGCGTCGTCGAGCACGGTGGCGAAGTGGTGCTCGCTCGTGACGCTCGGCCGAACAAGGATCCCGGTCTGATCATGCGGGTTGCCGCAGCTTCGGCTCAGACAGGTATGCCGATGTCGGCGTCGACGCTCAACCGTTTGTCCGACAGTGCGCCCGAGCTACGCGAACCGTGGCCGAAGGAGGCACTCAACGACCTGCTGGTGCTGTTGGGTTCTGGACGTCGGGCGATAGCCGCCATCGAGGCGCTCGACCGCACCGGACTGTGGGGTCGACTCATGCCCGAGTGGGGGGCCGTTCGCGACCTACCGCCTCGGGACGCAGTCCACACGTGGACGGTGGACCGACACCTGGTGGAAACGGCCGCCTACGCGAGTGCCCTCACGACGCGCGTGGCGCGGCCGGACCTGCTCGTTCTCGGTGCCCTCGTGCACGACATCGGTAAAGGTCGCGGCGGGGATCACAGTGTCGTCGGCGCAGAGTTGGCAACTCAGATAGGAAACAGGCTAGGACTGTGGCCGTCCGACGTCGCTCTTCTCAGTTCGATGGTCCGCTATCACCTGCTGCTACCGGACACCGCGACACGACGTGATCTCGACGATCCGGTCACGGTGGAGACGGTGGTGAAGGCACTCGGTGCCGACACCGTGCTGCTGGAGTTGCTGCACGCCCTCGCCGAGGCGGACTCGCTCGCGACGGGGCCGGGGGTGTGGGGCGACTGGAAGGCCTCGCTCATCCGGGAACTCGTCCGCCGGTGCCGCATGGTGATGGCAGGGGACAACCTGCCCGTCCCGGACCCACTGGACCCCGCCCACATCGCACTCGCCGAGAAGGGCGGCGTGCACGTGGATCTGCAGCAGACCAACGGGTCTCACACCTACGTCGTCACGGTGGTTGCACCGGACACCCGTGGCCTGCTTTCCGATGCTGCCGGTGTGCTGGCACTGCAGTCGCTTCGCGTGCTGTCGGCCTCTCTCGGCAGTCACGACGGTTCTGCGGTGAACTCGTTCGTGGTGGCGCCTCTGTTCGGAACGCCGCCGCAAGCCGGTTTGCTGAGACAGGAGATCATCAGGGCGCGAGCCGGCGAACTGAATCTCGTCGCGATGTTGGACGCCAAGGAGAAGAGCTCGCGTCCTGCGCCTGTCGACGAGACGCCTCTCGACGAGTCTCCGTTCGACGCCGCTTCCCGCAGCGAGAGCTCGAGGGACGGCAAAGCCGACGAGGAGGCGGGCGAGCCTTCGGTTCCTGTCACGTATGCACTGGCGCCTCCCCGGGTGCTGTGGTTCGACGGAACCGATCCGGGACAGGTGGTGCTCGAGCTACGGGCGGAGGACCGACTCGGATTGTTGTGTCGGTTGGCCACCGCCTTGGAAGCCATCGGTGCGGACATCCGGTGGGCGAGGGTCGCGACGCTGGGAACCTCCGTCGTCGACGCCTTCTGTATCGACCTGACCGGCTCCGACAGTCGTGCCACCAGGGAGGAAATCGAACGTGCACTGCTCGATGTGGTGCCCGCGCCTGAACCGCCCAAGCCGCCGGAGAAGCCGGAAGGAACCTAGTCGCCGAACGGTTTCAGCGGGTGAGAACGAACCGACGACTGTGAAGTGTCATCAAGATTGGGCCACTGTCATTCGAAACGATGTCGTTTTGTTACCTTGATCCCCACAGCGACGACACCTGAGCCAGAGCGAATCCATCCGTAAAACGGCCGCGACGGTTCGTCTTCACCGTTCGTGAGAATTGACGAGGTACTGACTGTGGGAGCCCACCGCCGGTCGAACATCTACGTTCCAGCCGACGCAGAAACCGACACCCCGCGCGGGCGTCATCGAGCGAAGGAGGATACGAAGGACTCGGGCTTGAAGACAGCCACCGTGGTGGTGGCCACCGGAGCCATCGTCGCCGGCGCGACGTCGCTCGGAACCGGCACTGCGACCGCAGCGCCTCTTCCCGCGCCCGAGGCGCCCGCCGCGAGCACCCCGTTCGGCATCCCCGAACACCTGATACCCGCGGGCTTCGAAATGCCGCACTTCGAGGTGCCGGATGGCCTCGTATTGCCGGAGAATCTCGATCTCCCACCGTGGCCCACGCTTCCCGAGCTACCGGACTTCGGTCTGCCCCAGGTCGGAGAGCAGGATATGCAGCCGATCGGGCTGCGTGCGGTGCAACCGGTCTCGGGAACGCTGACGTCCTCCTTCGGACAGCGGTGGGGTACTCACCACAGCGGGACCGACATCGCGGCGCCCATCGGCACGCCCGTGCTCGCGGCTGCAGACGGGGTGGTTACCGCTGCGGGTCCGGCCACCGGGTTCGGTCTGTGGGTCAAGGTCCGTCACGTCGACGGGACCGAAACTGTGTACGGGCACGTCGACACGTTTTCCGTCACGGAGGGGGAAACCGTTTCCGCGGGGCAACGTATCGCCACTGTCGGTAATCGCGGGCATTCCACCGGGCCACACCTGCACTTCGAGGTCCACGACCCGTCCGGAGTGAAGGTCGATCCAGCTGCCTGGCTGGCGACACGAGGAGTAGCGGTGACCTGGAACGATTCCGCGCGCAACGCCTGACCACACCGGGCCGAGCCACCGCCCGGTGCACGCGCTGTCCACGCCTGATCGCGGCGAGCGCTAGTCTGGAGCCACGTATCGCTCGACCAACAGGCTCTTTCTTTCTATCGGCTCAGGAGTGCAATCGGTGTTCGAATCCCTTTCCGACAGGTTGACCGGGACCCTCAAGGACCTGCGTGGCAAGGGGCGTCTCTCCGGTGCCGACATCGACGCGACGGCACGTGAGATCAGACTTGCGCTCCTCGAAGCGGACGTCGCCCTGCCCGTGGTGCGCGAGTTCATCACCCGCATCAAGACACGGGCCAAGGGCGCCGAGGTCTCGGCCGCGCTCAACCCGGCCCAACAGGTCGTCAAGATCGTCAACGAAGAACTGGTCGGCATCCTCGGCGGTGAAACGCGTCGCCTGACTTTCGCGAAGAACCCTCCTACCGTCATCATGCTCGCCGGACTGCAGGGCTCGGGCAAGACGACGCTGGCCGGCAAGCTCGCGAAATGGCTCAAGGACCAGGGGCACACACCGCTTCTGGTGGCGTGTGACCTACAGCGTCCCGGCGCGGTCAGTCAGCTGCAGATCGTCGGCGAGCGAGCGGGTGCTGCAGTGTTCGCACCGCACCCCGGGACCTCGATCGGCGGCGGAGACAACGCACTCGGCGTCACGGCAGCCGATCCCATCGAGGTCGCACGGGCCGGACTGGACGAGGCGCGAAGCAAGCAGTACGACGTTGTCGTCGTCGACACCGCTGGTCGTCTCGGTATCGACACCGAACTGATGGAGCAGGCCGCGGGCATCCGTGACGCGGTCGACCCAGACGAAACACTGTTCGTCCTCGACGCCATGGTCGGCCAGGACGCCGTCAGCACGGCACAGGCGTTCCGTGACGGAGTCGGTTTCACCGGCGTCGTCCTCACCAAGCTGGACGGTGACGCCCGCGGTGGTGCCGCGCTGAGCGTGCGTGAGGTCACCGGCGCTCCGATCATGTTCGCCTCGACCGGCGAAAAACTCGAGGACTTCGATGTCTTCCACCCCGACCGGATGGCCAGTCGCATCCTCGGTATGGGTGACGTGCTGAGCCTCATCGAGCAGGCCGAGCAGCACTTCGACGCCGAACAAGCCGAGGCCACAGCCAACAAGATCGGATCCGGTCAGCTCACCCTCGACGACTTCCTCGAACAGATGATGGCAGTCCGGAAGATGGGTCCGATCGGCAATCTGCTCGGCATGCTCCCCGGTGCCGGACAGATGAAGGAACTCGCCAACGTAGACGAGAAGCAGTTGGATCGGGTGCAGGCCATCATCCGAGGCATGACTCCGCAGGAACGCAACGATCCCAAGATCATCAACGCCTCACGCCGACTGCGTATCGCCAACGGGTCGGGTGTGAAAGTGTCCGACGTCAATCAGTTGGTGGACCGATTCTTCGAGGCTCGGAAGATGATGTCCGCGATGGCGGGCCGAATGGGAATGCCGGGCGCGCGCAAGCAGGTTCGCAGCAAGAAGGGCAAGAAGGGGAAGAAGGGTGGCCGTGGGCCGACCCAGCCCAAGATCCGCGGTGGATTCCCAGGCATGCCGGGAGGTATGCCCGCTGGCATGCCCGACCTGTCGGGTATGCCGAAGGGACTCGACCAGATTCCTCCGGGTCTCGAGGGAATCGACCTGTCGCAGCTGAAGTTGCCCAAGAAATAGGGCTGCTGGTGTCCGCGTTCCGGATCCGAGGTCGGCGGCTTCCCGGTGAGGATCCGATCGAGCTGTGGATCCATGACGGGAAGATCTCTCTCGATCCCATCCTCGGCGCGACCACCCTGTGCGAGGACGGTTGGGTTCTGCCCGGGCTGGTCGACGCGCACTGTCACGTCGGAATCCGGTACGGCGGTGGACACGAGGATCTACCCGGAGCCATCGAGCAGGCGAGAACCGAACGCGACGTCGGAGCGCTGCTGCTACGCGATGCCGGTTCGCCCATCGATACACGCGAGCTCGACGACTACGCGGATTTGCCGCGCATCATCCGGGCAGGCAGACACATCGCGTCCCCGAAACGCTACATCCCGGGCCTGGCAATCGACATCGAGGACGACTCGCAGCTCCCGGAAGCCGTGGCCCAGCAGGCGCGCCTCGGAGACGGATGGGTCAAGCTCGTCGGAGACTGGATCGACCGGTCCGTCGGTGACCTTGCTCCGCTGTGGGACGAACGCATCTTGAAGGACGCAATCGACGCGGCACACGCCGAGGGGGCCCGTGTCACCGCCCACGTCTTCGGGGAGGATGCGCTGCCGGGGCTCATCGGGGCAGGCATCGACTGCATCGAGCACGGGACCGGCCTCACCGACGACACAGTCCAGATGATGGTCGAGAACGGTACCGCTTTGGTGCCGACGCTCGTCAACATCGAGACCTTCCCCGACATCGCCGCGTCGGCAACGAAGTATCCGGTCTATGCGCGGCATATGCGCGCTCTGCACAGTCGCGTCGGGGAGACGATCGGCAGGGCGCACGATGCCGGTGTGCCGATCTTCGCGGGAACGGACGCAGGCGGTTCGATTCGGCACGGCCGCATCGCGGACGAGGTCGAGGCTCTCGTCGGCACAGGGATGACGCGCACCGAGGCGTTGGGTGCGGCGAGTTGGACGGCCAGGACGTGGCTCGGCTGGCCGGGACTCGAGCACGACGCGCCCGCGGATCTGCTCGTTTACTCGACGGATCCTCGCGGCGGCCCGGATGTGCTGTCGGCGCCCGACATCGTCGTACTGCGCGGTAGGCCGATACCGAGGGCGGTGTGAACGCATCATCGGACTTCGAGCCGGATGAGGCTCTGCCTAGTTGGGCCGCAATGCCGCCGATGAACCCCGTGCACCACCAGGATCATGGTCTTTCGCAATCATATTGGCGAGCCGAGCAAGCTGCGGCCCGCCGTCGTCCCGGTCAGCGGTGGGGGATACCTGCCGCTGCAGCAGTCCTGCTGGTCAATCTCGCAGGATTTCTCGTGCTGCCGTTCGTCGTCGACACCGACGCTCCCGCCGTGTTCGTGTTCGCGATCATGGTGCCGAGCGTCGCCGCCATGTCCCTGGCATTCGTGGTCAGCACCTACCGCGGAAACGGGCCGATCGTCGATTTCGGTTTTCCGACATCACTGTCGGAGTTCGGTGGACAACTCAGATCCGGATTCGCTTGGGGCGCTGCGGCACTGGGGGGAGGGATCGTGCTGGCCCTGGTGGTGCTGGCGAACAGCGATCTCGCGGATCAAGCGCCACTGAGTGAACTGTTCGACATCCCGATGCCGTGGAAAGTCGTACTCGTTCTGTGGATCTGGATGGGCGCACCGTTCTGCGAGGAAGTGATGTTCCGAGGCATGGTGTGGGGGGCGCTCGAACGCAGAGTCGCGCCAGTCCGATTCGCTTGGCTCGGCAACCGGTGGGTCGTACTCATCGTCACCGCAGTCCTGTTCGCGCTGTGGCATCGCGAAAGCTGGCGGCTCGTGATTCTGATATGGGGCGGTCTCGCGATCGGAATCGCTCGGATGAGGTCGGGGTCGGTGGCTGCCTCGGCCATCGCGCATTCGGTGAACAACACGCTCCCGGCGCTGGCAATCCTCACCGTTGCCTGAGCGGATTGCGAGCGGGCGATTAACTGCTCTGCGGCTTCGTCTGGCACAATAGGCTGCTGTTCGCCCGTCCACCGGTTACGTACCGAACGGCGGTCACAACACCCATCAACGCAAAACCGGGTGCGCACCCCATGCGCACCGCCGAATTGCGCCGTGACCACTCGAAAGGCTCTATTCTTCATGGCTGTCAAGATCAAGCTCATGCGTATCGGCAAGATCCGCACCCCCCACTACCGCGTAGTGATCTCCGATTCGCGCACCCGCCGCAACGGCCGCGCAATCGAGACCATCGGCAAGTACGAGCCCAAGCAGGATCCGAGCATCATCGACATCGATTCCGAGCGTGCGCAGTACTGGCTGGGTGTCGGCGCGCAGCCGACCGAGCCCGTCGAGGCTTTGCTCAAGATCACCGGTGACTGGCAGAAGTTCAAGGGACTCCCCGGCACCGAGGGCACCCTCCGCGTGGCCGAGCCCAAGCCGTCCAAGCTGGATCTGTTCAACGCTGCGCTGGCTCAGGCCGATGCCGAGCCACTCGGCGACGCCACCACCGCCAAGAAGAAGAAGTCGGCCAAGGCCGACGAGGCCGACGCCCCCAAGGCTGACGCTCCCAAGTCTGATGATGCAGCTGCAACCGAAACGGCCGAGGCGCCGGCCGCCGAGGCTACTGAGAAGTGAGTGCCGTTGTCGCCGATGCCGTCGAACACCTTGTTCGCGGCATCGTCGCCAATCCTGACGCCGTCCGCGTCGAGATGAGCACCGGCCGTCGCGGACGCACCGTCGAGGTACACGTGCACCCCGACGATCTCGGTAGGGTCATCGGCCGCGGTGGACGCACGGCCACGGCGCTGCGGACGCTCGTCTCCGGAATCGGCGGACGCGGCATTCGCGTCGATGTCGTCGATACCGATCGATAGCACCGATGGAGCTTGTGATCGGTCGTGTTGCCAAGTCGCACGGCATCAAAGGTGAAGTGGTCGTAGACGTTCGCACCGACGAGCCCGAGGATCGGTTCGCCGTCGGATCGGTGCTGCGTGGACGAAAGTCCCCGCGTCAGGCTTCGCGCCAGGAAAAGGCCCGTACCGACACGATCGCTTATACGGTGGAAGCCGCCCGGGAGCACTCCGGGCGGCTTCTGCTGCGTTTGCGTGGCATCGAGGACAGAGGTGCGGCCGACGCGCTACGCGGAACACTGTTCCTCGTCGACTCGGCCGATCTGTCCCCGTCCGATGACCCGGACGAGTTCTACGATCACGAACTCGAAGGTCTCTCCGTCCGGCTGTCCGACGGCACCGTCGTCGGAACCGTTCACGAGGTACTCCACTCGGCAGCGGGGGAGTTGCTCTCCGTCCGCCCGGCCGACGGTAGCCGAACCGAGATTCTGATTCCGTTCGTGGCCGCGATCGTCACGTCGGTGTCGCCGGCCGACGGAGTGGTCGAGATCGATCCGCCCGAAGGTCTGCTGGACCCGGAGTAGCAGTGAACCTCGACGTCATCACGATTTTTCCCGAGTACCTCGCACCACTTCGCACGGCCCTGCTCGGCAGGGCAATCGACCGAGGTCTCGTGAGAGTGGGTGTGCACGACCTGCGGTCCTGGACTCACGATGTACACAAGGCAGTGGACGATTCTCCGTACGGCGGCGGGCCTGGGATGGTCATGAAGCCGACGGTATGGGGCGATGCCCTCGACGACGTTCTCACCGACGAGTCGGTTCTGGTGGTACCCACTCCCGCCGGAGTGCCGTTCACGCAGCGCACTGCCGAGCGCTGGTCGCAGGAACGGCATTTGGTGTTCGCGTGCGGGCGATATGAGGGAATCGACCAGCGCGTGTTCGACGACGCAGCGAGACGAGTACGAGTCGAAGAAGTCAGCATCGGTGATTACGTGCTGATCGGCGGTGAGGCCGCGGTGCTGGTGATGACCGAGGCAGTCGTTCGCTTGCTGCCCGGTGTTCTGGGCAACCAGAGATCGCACGAGGAGGATTCGTTCTCCGATGGCGTTCTCGAAGGCCCCAGCTATACGCGACCGGTGAGTTGGCGCGGGCTCGACGTACCGGAGGTGTTGCTCTCGGGCGATCACGGACGGATCGCTGCCTGGCGCCGAGAACAAGGTATGCGGCGTACAGCCGAACGTCGTCCCGATCTGCTCAACGGCTAGTCGCCCTTCTGCGGACCCGCTAGTCGATGCGTCCGTCGGGAAAGAGCATGTTCACGAAGCCGGTTACCGTGTCCCTTGCGTGGCGGGCGCTGCTGTCATCGCTGACGTCGAAGACCGAGGTGTCCGGATATCGCTCGACGCCATCGTCGTATTGGATCTCTTCGCGTGACAGAATCGCGATCACGTATCTGTTGTCGACACCCACCGTGCCGGTCGAGAGGTGGAGCCAACGGCCCACGATGCAGCACATCCACCCCTGCTTGACCGCGCGAATCGCTTCGCTGGGAAGACCGTCCACAATTCCGAAGTGTTGTAGATACCCGTCCGTCGCCACCGGCGCGGACTCGCGCAGCAATCCGAGCATCACTGCTGTCGATGCGGGCGATAAGCCGCCTCTGCCGTCGAGCAGTCTGTTGTAGTACGCCACGATGTCGCCGGCCGATGTGGTTGTGTTCCACCACTGCCCATCCCACGGAGCTGTGGTGAACGCCAGCCCGTACCGCTGGGCGACGCGTTCGACGATGTCACTTCCGCCGTACTTCGACCAGAGGTAGGTCGCCGCGCTGTCGTCCGAGGAAGTCAGCATCGTCGTGATCGACGCGAGGTCGTCCGCGGCCACCGAGGTCTGCGTCAGCTCGGCCCCACGCAGCACATCATCGACGATGAAGAGCTTCGATACAGAAGCTGTTTCGAGCTGATCGGTATCGCCACTGGCGAAGTATGCGCCGGTCCGGCGGTCCAGAAGCGCGAAGCGAACATCCGCTCCGCGCCCAGCTGCGGACGAGAGTGCCTCGGGTATACGTGCTTCGAGAGCGAGGCCGTCGACGGTCTCGATATCAGGGAAGGGTGAGGACACGGTCGAAGTCGTCGACTTGGAAGCCGGTGACTCCTCGGGGATGGAACACCCCGATTGAATCAGCAGCCCAACAGACACGACCAAGGCCGCGCTCGAAACAGCCAAAACCTTGAGCGGCCTGGACATCTGTAGGTCTCCCACACTGGTCCCTGAACTACCTGTCCCAGGGTAGCTGTAGGGTCGTGCGCCGTGACGATTGCTCTGAAAACTGTGAACAAGCGCATAGCCGAGGAACTCGACGTTCGTGAGGGTCAGGTGGCCGCGGCCGTGGACCTCTTGGACGGAGGTTCCACCGTCCCGTTCATCGCCCGGTATCGCAAGGAAGTCACCGGCATGCTCGACGACGCGCAGCTGCGTCAACTCGAGGAACGCCTGCGGTACCTGCGCGAGCTCGACGAGCGACGCGATGCGGTGATCGAGTCGATTCGGTCGCAGGGCAAGCTGGACGAGGCGCTGGAGCAGTCCCTGATGCTCGCCGAGACAAAGGCGCGCGTCGAGGACATCTATCTCCCGTTCAAGCCCAAGCGGCGCACCAAAGCGCAGATCGCCCGTGAGGCCGGACATGAACCCGTCGCCGACGCGCTCATCTCAGATCCGTCCACCGACCCCGCGAGTTTCGACAGCGAGCAACTCGACGGGGCGCGCGCCATCCTGGTGGAAAGGTTCGCCGAGGATCCGGACCTCGTCGGTGAACTGCGCGAACTGATGTGGACGCGTGGACGGCTGACCTCGACCGTTCGGAAGGGCAAGGAGGACGAGGGGGCCAAGTTCGCCGACTACTTCGAGTTCTCGGAGCCGTTCACCTCGCTCCCGTCGCACCGCATTCTGGCTGCATTCCGTGGCGAGAAGGAGGATGTCCTTTCACTCGGCCTCGAGCCCGACCAGGAGGAAACGCCTCGGGGGGTGCCGACGGTGTACGAGGGTCGTATCGCCACCAAGTTCGACATCGCCGACCGTGGTCGCCCCGCGGACCGCTGGCTGCTCGATACCGTCAGGTGGGCGTGGCGTACCAAACTCATGGTCACGATGGCTATCGATGTTCGAATGCGGCTGCGGCAGTCCGCCGAGAAGGACGCTGTCGACGTGTTCGCCACGAATCTGAAGGATCTGTTGCTCGCGGCGCCCGCCGGCAACAGAGCCACCATGGGCCTGGACCCCGGCTTTCGCACCGGCACCAAGGTGGCCGTCGTCGATTCGACCGGAAAGGTCGTCGACTACGACACCATCTATCCGCACAAGCCGCAGGGCAAGTGGGATCAGGCCCTCGCAACCCTTGCGGCCCTTGCTGCCAAACACTCTGTTCAGCTCATCGCCATCGGCAACGGCACGGCCTCCCGGGAAACCGATTCGCTCGCAGCGGAGTTGATCGCCAAGTACCCCGCAGCTGGACTGACCAAGATCGTCGTCTCCGAGGCCGGCGCGTCCGTGTATTCGGCTTCGGCGTATGCATCGAGCGAACTACCCGAACTCGACGTGTCGATTCGCGGTGCCGTCTCCATCGCCAGGCGTCTCCAGGACCCGCTCGCGGAACTGGTCAAGATCGATCCGAAGTCGATCGGCGTCGGCCAGTATCAGCACGACATATCGGAATCGCTGCTCGCACGTTCGCTCGGTGCCGTGGTCGAGGACGCGGTGAACGCGGTCGGCGTCGACGTCAACACCGCTTCGGTACCGCTGCTGGCGAGGGTGTCGGGAATTGCCGGATCGCTCGCCGAGAGCATCGTCTCGCATCGCGACCAGCATGGGCCGTTCGGTAGCCGGTCCGAGCTCAAGGATGTCGCCCGCCTCGGCCCCAAGGCATTCGAACAGTGTGCGGGGTTCCTCCGGATCTCAGGCGGTGCCGACCCACTCGACCGGTCCAGCGTGCATCCGGAGGCGTACCCGGTGGTTCGCCGGATCGTCGACTCCGCCGGTGTAGGTGTACGCGAAGTGATCGGAAACAGTGCCCTGCTCAGTACCTTGAATCCGAAGCAGTTCGCCGACGAGCGCTTCGGGATCCCGACGGTGACCGACATCATCGCCGAGCTCGACAAGCCCGGCCGGGACCCACGTCCCGAGTTCAAGACGGCGACATTCGCCGCGGGAATCGAGAAGGTCGCCGACCTCGAGCCGGGCATGACACTCGAGGGTGTGGTCACCAATGTCGCGGCCTTCGGCGCATTCGTCGACGTCGGCGTGCACCAAGACGGGCTCGTCCACGTCTCCGCCATGTCGCACAGCTTCGTCAAGGATCCTCGTGAGGTCGTCAAGTCCGGCGACGTCGTCAAGGTCAAGGTCATGGAGGTCGATATCCCCCGCCAGCGAATCGGCCTCAGTCTGCGACTCGACGACGAACCCGGCTCCACCACGAAGGGCAAACCACGTGATGCGGCGGTGTCCGGCGGCGGCCCGCGGGGCAGCAGGCCCGACGCCGGTGCCGGACGCGGTGGCGAGGATCGCCGCCGACAGTCCGAGCGTCGGGACAGTCGCGGTGGCCGTCAGGCAAGCACGCCTGCGGGCGGCTCGATGGCCGATGCACTCCGAAAGGCCGGATTCGGGAAGTAGACCCACGGCCTCGGGCAAGATGAGCAAGTAATCGCTAGCGATTCGGGCGAATCTTGGCCGAGGAAGGGTGGCGGGCCGAAGTGGACTGGTTCAACCGCGAGATCATTTCGCAAGGACGGCTACCACTGCTGTGCTTCCTGTTGGGATTTCTCGCCGGTTTCGTCCTGATTCGCCTGAGCGTCAGGATGATCAGGGCGCAGGTTTCGTGGTGGCCCGGCAACATCACCCCGGGTGGGCATCACGTGCACCACGTCGTGTTCGGCGTCGTCCTGATGCTCGTGGCAGGCGTTGCGCTCATCGCCGTGTTCGAGGACGCAACCCGCGAGACGGCGGCGGTACTCGCTGCGCTGTTCGGCGTCGGGGCCGCGTTGGTACTCGACGAGTTCGCGCTGATCTTCTACCTCGAAGATGTCTACTGGTCGGAACAGGGGCGAGCGTCGGTGGATGCCGTGTTCGTTGCGGTCGCCGGGACCGGACTGCTTCTTCTCGGCTTCCATCCGCTCGAGCTGCTCGAAGTCACCGACATGCGTCGAGACCCCGAACCGCTCATCCGCTTCGGCTACCTCGCTCTCGCGCTCGCCCATCTCGGGCTGTGCGCGGTCGTCGTACTCAAAGGGAAGATATGGACGGGGTTGCTCGGGCTCTTCGTGGGTCCGCTGCTCGTCGTCGGCGCGGTGCGGTTGAGCAGGCCGGGTGCGCCGTGGGCGAGGTGGAGATACACGAAACGGCCGAAGAAGATGTACCGGGCGCTGCAGCGCGAGCGGAATCTACGGCGGCCGGTTGTCGGCGCGAAGATCTACCTGCAGGATCTGATCGCGGGCAAGCCGGATATCGACCGTGCCGTCGCCGCAACGGAGAACGAGCTCGATCGGACCGTGCAGGCTGCTCCGGCGCCGTTGCCTTCGAGGCAGCGAGCACGCGTGATTTCGTAACCGCGCCCCCAATCTGGCACAATGGTGGGGTTGCCTGTTCCGGGCACACACCTGATCGGAGTACGAACCAGTCCGAGTGCCGCGAATCCGCGGCGCCGCTCGGTTCCTCTACTCGTGCGAAGAACGCAAGGATGGCCCCACCACATGAACACTTTGGACTTCTTGGACAAGCAGTCGCTGCGCAGCGACGTTCCCGACTTCCGTCCCGGCGACACGCTCAACGTGCACGTCAAGGTTATCGAAGGCTCGAAGGAGCGCGTGCAGATCTTCAAGGGCGTCGTCATCCGTCGCCAGGGTGGTGGCGTCCGCGAGACGTTCACCGTTCGTAAGGTGTCGTTCGGCGTCGGCGTCGAGCGAACCTTCCCGGTTCACAGCCCGAACATTGCGCAGCTCGAGGTACTCACACGCGGCGACGTTCGTCGCGCGAAGCTGTACTACCTGCGCGACCTCCGTGGCAAGGCCGCGAAGATCAAAGAAAAGCGCTGACTGCACATATTCAGTGGTTCGACCAGCGCCGTATCGCCTCGCAAGGCGGTACGGCGCTTTTCGTGTGTCATGGTGCCCAGCCTGCCGCGGCGCGTCGTGTCGACGCTCCGTCCATGGCTCGTCGCCGATGCGGTTAATCTGGTGCGGTGTCAGATTCCCCGCAGGATCCTCACGGCCCGAACAGCTCGCCGAGCGAGAACTCGGAGAACACGCATCGCGGGAAGAAACAGCGATCCTTCTGGCGTGAGCTGCCGATCCTGATTCTCGTCGCCCTCGTCCTGAGCTTCGTGCTGCAGACGTTCATCGCGCGTGTCTACCTCATCCCATCGGAATCGATGGAACCAACGCTGCACGGTTGCGTCGGCTGCACCGGTGATCGAATAGTCGTCGAGAAGATCGGCTACCGATTCGGGGACCCGCAACCCGGAGACGTCGTGGTCTTTCGCGGTCCGGATTCATGGAACAGCGATTTCGTGTCCACCCGTTCGTCGAACACGATCGTTCGCGGCGCCCAGGAGGTGGGGTCGGTCATCGGGATCGTTGCGCCGGACGAGAACGATCTGGTCAAGCGCGTCATCGCAACCGGCGGTCAGACCGTCGAGTGCTGCGACGACCAAGGACGCGTTCTCGTGGACGGCCAACCCCTCGACGAACCGTACGTGCAGATGGACTTCCCGTTCGTGCCCGGAGAACTCACATGCGACACCGAGCTGAAATCGGGCCGCTGCTTCCCGGCCGTGACTGTTCCCGAAGGAAATCTGTGGGTCATGGGCGACAACAGGAGCAATTCCGCCGATTCACGCTTTCACGTCTCCGATGAGCTGATGGGAACCGTCCCGGTCGACAATGTCATCGGCAAAGCCTTCATGATCGCACTGCCCCCGTCGCGTTGGGGAACCCTCGACTCTCCGGACATCCAGGGCAAGTGAGGACCGAAGGCCGAAGTTTCGATGGCTGACACCAGAACGAGCCGCTCTCGCCAACGCCCGCCGTGGCCGCCACGTCCGATCATCCGCAGATCCGGGGGCCTGCGGACCATGGAGTCCGCGCTCGATCGCAATGGGCTCGGACCGGTAGCAGGCGTGGACGAGGCCGGCCGGGGTGCATGCGCCGGACCGCTCACCGTCGCGGCGTGCATTCTCGGTCCCAAGCCGTACGCGTCGTTGGCGGAACTCGACGATTCCAAGAAGCTGACGCACAAGCGTCGAGAAGAACTCTTCCCGAAGATCCAGAAGCTTGCGCTCGCCTGGAGCGTGGTGTTCATCGAGGCCGAGGAGATCGATCGCATCGGTGTGCACGTGGCGAATATCGAGGGAATGCGGCGCGCGGTAGCGGGCCTGGGCGCGATGCCCGGCTATGTGCTGACAGACGGATTTCGGGTACCCGGTCTGCCTGCCCCGTCTTTGCCCGTGATCGGCGGCGACGCAACAGCGGCGTGCATCGCCGCGGCAAGCGTGCTTGCGAAAGTGTCCAGGGACCGAGTGATGGTGGAGATGGACGCGCGGATACCCGGCTATGGTTTCGCGGTGCACAAGGGCTACAGCACGCGAGCTCATGCCGAGGCGATGTTGCGGCTGGGTCCGTGTTCCGAGCATCGAATGTCGTACGCGAATGTCTCGGCGGCAGCATCGGGCGAGGCCGATGCGGTGGTCTCGATGCTGGGCCGAATGGACTGCGACGATCGGAGTGCGCGATGATTGCGGTTCGTAACAGCAACCGGAGGATGAGAAAAAACCGATGAGTGCCGAGGATCTCGAAAAGTACGAAACCGAGATGGAACTCTCGCTGTACCGGGAGTACCGGGACATCGTCGGTCAGTTCAACTACGTCGTGGAGACCGAACGGCGGTTCTATCTCGCGAACTCTGTCGAACTCATTCCGCACAATGCGGACGGCGAAATCTACTTCGAGCTGCGTATGTCCGACTCGTGGGTGTGGGATATGTACCGTCCGGCCCGTTTTGTGAAACACGTACGCGTGATCACGTTCAAGGATGTCAACATCGAAGAACTGGACAAGCCCGACCTTCGACTGCCCGAGTAGCGCAGGCCGGTGTCGATCCTCGTATGGCTGATGCTGATTGCAGGTGCGGTCTATCTGCTCGGTCGCCGGCGTTCGCGAACCACCCTGGTCATATGTGCGCAGCTGATCGGTGCCGCCGCGATATGCCTGGTCCTCGGCCAGGTGGTGTGGCAGATTCTTCGTTCTTGACTCGCGAGCGGCAATTGCGGTTCAGGTTGTCTGTGCTGCAACGCATTACGGTTTCAGTTCCGCTGTTCGGTGTGCAAACAATTTGTCTGAATTCCTGAAACAAAGCTGTGTATTCCGTTGATTCTTTGTAGTCGACGGTCCCGGGGTGGTACAAAAGTCTCGATAAGTTTATCCCTTCACCGTTAGAGGTTCGGCCATGGCGCGTAAGACTCTCGTCCAAATGATCGATGATGTGGATGGTTCCGTCATCAAAGAGGGCCAGGGAGAAACCATCGAATTCGCTATCGATGGAAACCAGTACCGCATCGATCTGAATCTGAAGCACGCAAACGAATTGCACGAGCAACTGGCTTTCTGGATCGAGCATGCCGAAAAGGTGTCGGGGCGTCGTGCACGCAAGAGCCCGGCCGGATCGTCACGCGGAAAGACCGATCTGCAGGATATTCGCACGTGGGCTCGTGAGAACGGTTACGAGGTCAGTGCGCGCGGACGGATCAGCCAGGACGTGCAATCCGCGTACGACGCTGCGCACTGAGGCGGACCGCACACTGACGCGGAGCCGTTTGGTTCGTTCCATCGAAATATGCCCCTGCCGGATTCGGCGGGGGCATATTTCGTTGCGCAGATGCGCCCGAAAGACGGTCCGGCACTAGCAGGTGGCACCGACATGGCGCGTCGTCGGGGTGGTGCGGCGGTCGGGTTATCCACAGGGAGCGCGTTTGTCCACAGGGCGATCTGCGACCTGGATTTTGCGACGGGTGCAATGACGTCCTGCGGCATCGTCGGGACATCGGTTGGCCATTCGGCGATCCGATGACCACAGGGGGAGACGGTGTCGAATTCGAAGTTGGGGGCGCGCGGGGAAGCTTTGGCCGCGCTGCATCTGGTCGACGGCGGTATGGAAATCATCGACCGTAATTGGCGCTGCAGATACGGGGAGCTCGATATCGTCGCCCGCGACGGAGATGTCATGGTTTTCGTCGAGGTGAAGACCCGGTCGGGCATCGGGTACGGGACTCCCGCCGAATCGGTGACCTACGCCAAGCAGTTGAGGATCCGGCGTTTGGCGCTGGCATGGCTCGACGAACGAGGTAGCCCGTGGGTCCAGCTGAGGTTCGACGTGGTCGCAATCCTGATGACGCGTGACGGTGATCCGGTGGTCTCGCACCTGCGCGGGGTCTTCTGATGGCACTGGGGCGTGCGTTCTCCGTCGCTGTCAGCGGGGTCGACGGCCAAGTGGTCGAGATAGAGGCCGATATCGGCCGCGGACTGCCCGGCGTGCATCTGGTGGGCTTGCCGGATACCGCATTGCACGAGTCTCGTGATCGCGTGAAGGCGGCGGTGACGAACTCGGGCCGGCGATGGCCGGATTCGAGGGTGATTCTTGCGCTGTCACCGGCAACACTGCCGAAAGTCGGCTCGGTCTACGATCTGGCCCTCGCGTTGTCGGTGCTGGACGCAGACAAGCAGATTCCACGCAGGTCGCTGGAGAAGACGCTCTTTCTGGGTGAACTGGCGCTCGACGGTCGCATCCGCGGCGTGCGCGGCGTGCTGCCTGCGGTTCTGGCAGGCAAACGCGCGGGATGGACTTCGGTGGTGGTTCCGATGACGGGCCTGGCCGAGGCCGGTCTGGTGGAAGGCGTCGAGGTATTGGGTGCGACTTCGCTGAAGGAGGTCGTGGCCTGGCTACAGGGGGAAGTGCTGCTGAGTCATCCGCTCCCGGCGTCAAGGCAGCAGGACGAGTCGTACCCGGACATGCGTGATGTGGTGGGGCAATCCGAGGCGCGCTGGGCGCTCGAGGTTGCCGCGGCGGGTGCGCATCACGTCATGCTGACTGGGCCGCCGGGAATCGGCAAAACGATGTTGGCGCAGCGACTTCCCGGAATTCTGCCGCCGTTGACTGAGGAAGAGTCGTTGGAAGTGACGGCAATTCACTCCGTCGCCGGTACGTTGACCGGTGATCGTCCGCTGATCTCGTCGCCGCCGTTCATTGCCCCGCATCATTCCACCACGGTCAGCGCGATGGTCGGCGGTGGTACGGGAATGGCGAAGCCGGGGGCGGTGAGTCGGGCACACCGCGGTGTGTTGTTCCTGGACGAATGCGCGGAAATGAGCCAGAAGGTGCTGGAGGCGTTGCGAACCCCGCTCGAGGACGGAGAGATCCGAATAGCGCGTCGAGACGGTGTGGCCCGCTACCCGGCACGATTCCAGCTGATTCTGGCCGCCAACCCCTGCCCGTGCGCACCGGCCCGAAATGTCGATTGTGTATGTGCCCCAACTGTTCGCCGCAAGTACCTGGGCCGGTTGTCCGGTCCGTTGCTCGATCGAGTGGATCTGCGGATCGCGATGCCGCCGCCCGCCACCGGCGCCCTGACGGACGAGGTCGGCGAGACCACCGAACGCGTGCGGGCACGAGTCACCGGTGCCCGTGACGCCGCAGCCGAACGCTGGCGGGAATACGGGTGGCGGACCAATGCCGAAGTTCCAGGACCGGCGTTGCGCCAGACGTTTCGACTCTCGAGTGCAGCACTACGTCCTCTCGAGCGCGCGCTCCGCAATGGTGCGATCACCGCGCGCGGCGCAGACAGAGCGCTGCGCGTTTCCTGGACCCTGGCCGACCTGGCCGGGGGCGTGGTACCCGGGCTCGACGAGGTCGGAGCCGCGCTGGACTTTCGCGACAAGGGGACGATGTGAGTAGCGCAGAAGATCCTCGGCGGCTGGCATGGGCATATCTCTCTCGCGTTGCGCAGGGACCCCACCGCGCGTTGGCGGACTATGCGGAGAAGGCTGGGCCGGAGGAAACGTGCGCAGCCGTGGCCGGTGGTGAGCTCGGTGACAGACTGCTCGTGCGCTCGCATATCGACACGGCCGCGGCGGATCTCGAAGTGATCACCTCACTCGGTGGGCGTCTCGTCACTCCCGATGACGAGGAATGGCCGGTGTGGCAACTTCTTTCGTTCGACGGTGCAGGTATGTCGGACGGGGCGGACCAGTGCGCACCGTTGGCATTGTGGGTTCTCGGCGGTACACCGCTTACGGAGTTGCTGGAACGGGCAGTCGCCATCGTCGGAACTCGCGCGGCGAGCGCCTACGGCGAACACGTGACCGCGGAGATCGCCGGCGACCTGGCCATCGACGGGTGGACGGTGATATCGGGTGCAGCATTCGGGATAGACGCAGCTGCACATCGTGCAGCACTCGGCGTCGGTGCCCGCACGATGGCGGTGTTGGCCTGCGGAGTCGATCGGGCCTACCCGTCGGGACACGCGCGGCTACTGCAGCGGATCGCCGGCAGTGGTGCTGTCGTGAGCGAGTACGCCCCAGGAACGCCGCCCGCAAAGCATCGCTTTCTCGCGCGCAACCGAGTAGTTGCTGCCTTCGGTTCCGCAGTGGTGGTGGTGGAGGCGGGGTGGCGAAGTGGTGCGCGAAACACTGCTGCGTGGGCACACAAACTCGGTCGACCGGTGCTCGCCGTTCCCGGCCCCGTCACGTCGGCCTCGTCCAAGGGGTGCCACCGCATGATTCGCGAGGGGGAGGCTCGTCTGGTCGCCGACGCTCACGACGTGGTCGCCGAGGCAGGCCCGGTGGGCGCCGTCGGCGAAGGGCGGCCGTCGATGTTCCGCGATATCGATGCACTGTCGGAGAATGCGCTGCTCGTCTACGAGGCACTTCCAGCTTCGGGTACACGCTCTCCCCGGGAATTGTCCGAGCAGGCAGCGATACCGGTGGAGAAGGTCCGCTCGGTGCTGCCACTGCTCGAGCTCGAAGGATTCGTCGCGAGCGACGAGACAGGATGGTATCGAGTGGCCCGGGCATGAACATGGGCGCCAACTGCACACAGGCGGAACGAACTGCAGAACAACCCTTGGCGGTAGCCTGGTTAGGTAACACTTATTCGCTGAGCGATCAAGACAGCTCCGACAGCTTGGGAAGGCTGACCGACGTGGCACGACGCAGAACGACGCTGACGGTTCTACGCACCGAGGCTCTGACACCGCACATGCAGCGGGTGTACCTCGGCGATCCCGGATTCGAAAATTTCGAACCGGCGAACTTCACAGATTCCTACGTGAAGCTGATCTTCGGGTCGGAGGGCGAGGAAGTTGTGCGAACCTACACCGTCAGGTCGGTGGATCCGGACGCCCGCGAGATCGCGATCGATTTCGTGGTGCACGGTGACGAAGGCATCGCCGGACCGTGGGCGGCGAACGCGGTGACCGGAGACAGAATTGACTTCTACGGCCCGAACGGGGCGTATTCGCCCCGATCGGACGCCGACTGGCACCTCTTCGCCGGCGACGAATCGGCCATTCCGGCGATCAGTGCAGCCGTCGAAGCGCTCCCCGAGGACGCCATCGCCAAGGTCTTCGTCGAGGTCGCCGACCGCAAGGACGAGATCTACATGGAGACTCTCGCCCTGGTGGATGTCACATGGGTCCACCGCGGTGCGGGGTCGAACGAGGTCGGCGACGACAGGGCGGGCGACAATGCCCCGCTGATCGAGGCCGTCAGAGCCACAGAGTGGTTGCCCGGCCAGGCACAGGTCTTCATCCACGGCGAAGCCCAAGCGGTGATGCACAATCTTCGGCGCTACATCCGCAAGGAGCGCGGCATCGGTGCCGAGTGGGCATCGATTTCCGGTTACTGGCGCAGAGGGCGGACAGAGGAGGGCTTCCGGGTATGGAAGCGAGAGCTCGCCCAGGCCGAGGAAAGCGTCCAAGCGTGAGCAAGCCGCCCGCGTCGGCAGCGGACCCGTTCCGTGTCGGCGCGCCCGGTTGCTCGGGACGCCATGGCAGGCAAGGCTGACATCCGTGACCGATACGCTGCCACCCACGCTGACGGTGCATCTCGAGGAGTACTCGGAGTACCTCACGCTGGGCCGGTCGCGTTCGGTCAACACGGTCCGCGCATACGTCAAGGACGCCGAGTCGTTGCTCGTGCACTACGTCGGAGCCACCGAGGCAGACTCTCTCGACGCACTAGACCTTCGGATACTCCGCTCTTGGCTGGCGCAGCAGGCGCGGGATGGTTCGGCACGGACGTCGATGGCGCGTCGAACGTCGTCGGCGCGAGCGTTCACCGCCTGGCTCACCCGGACCGGCCGAGTCGAGCGAGATCCGGCGCTGCGTCTGGTGGGGCCCTCCGCGCGGCGGTCGCTGCCGTCCGTGCTCAAGCAATATCAGGCTGCGGAAGCTCTGACGTGGGCTGAAGTGGGGGCAAGGGAACTCGAGCCGATAGCACTGCGTGATCGGTTGATCGTCGAACTGCTTTACGCAACCGGGATCCGAGTGGGCGAGTTGTGCGGCCTGGACCTCGACGATGTCGATCGAGATCGTCGGGTTCTGCGCGTCACGGGCAAAGGCGACAAGGAACGATCGACGCCGTTCGGGGGCCCGGCCGTCTCGGCCCTGAACGCATGGATTGCACACGGCCGTCCGGAACTGGCGACCGATCGATCGGGCCCTGCGCTCCTGCTGGGCCGGCGGGGTGGGCGGATCGACCCGAGACAAGCCCGGACCGCCGTGCACGATGCGCTCGCCGCTGTACCCGGTGCTCCGGACATGGGCCCGCACGGACTGCGGCATTCCGCCGCGACCCACTTGCTCGAAGGTGGCGCCGATCTTCGCGTCGTGCAGGAGCTATTGGGTCATTCATCGCTCGCAACGACGCAGATCTACACCCACGTGTCAGTGGACCGGCTGCGTGCAGTCCACGACCGCGCACATCCCCGAGCGTGAGCGATGACACATCCGAGCAGACCATCGTTTGGTAGCGTCGTGGCGAAACAAACCGCATGCGAAGTATTGTCGGTCCGGAGAAAGTCGAAGCCCGAGAATCAACGCCAGAATCCGGATACGGGGGGACCGTGGACCGCGACCAGCCACGAGGCTCAGCCGCTGCGTGGTCGATCCGTGCACAACAGAGTTCGAGCCGGGCCTCGCAGCCCGGCTCGGCACCAATCGAGCCAGTACGTGTCGAGCCGCTTCGCCCGGGAGGAGGGTCCATGAACGGTGATAGGCAGTCACCGCCGTGGCAGTCGCCTCGTCCAGCGGACCGGCAGCCACCGCCGCGATACTCCGCTCCCTCCGAGTCGACTGCGTCCGCGCGCGCCGAGGAATGGACGCCGCCCTGGGCCTCTGTGCCGGAGCGGCAACAATCGGACGGGCAGCAGGCTCCGTCGAATCGTCGGGGCCCCGAGGCGGTCAACCTATCGGGACACGGACAGTTCGCACCCGAGCCTGCGTTTCTGGACCCGATACACAACCCGCGTTATCAGCCCACCAGTTCCGACCTAGCTTCGGACAGTCTGTTGCGTCGACCCAAACGCGCCTCTACGTCGGGGTGGCGACGCGGCGTGCACCGACTCACCGGCGGCGTGATCAATCCCGGCGAGTCCACGGCCGAGGAGCGCTACCGCAATCAGGTCGAACGCATCCGTCAGCCGGTACTCGGTGATTACCGCATTGCATTTCTGTCGCTCAAAGGTGGTGTGGGCAAGACCACCACGACACTGGGGCTAGGTTCCACGTTCGCTTCGCTGCGCGGGGACTGTGTCATCGCTGTCGACGCCAACCCTGATTTCGGCACTCTCGGTGAACGGGTCCCGCGCCAGACATCGTCGACCGTTCGTGATCTGTTGGCCGATGCGCCGAATATCCGGCGCTATTCCGACATTCGAGTGCATACTTCGCAGGCTCCGAGTCGTTTGGAAGTGCTTGCCGGAGAGCGTGATCCGGCTGCATCCGAGATGTTCGGTGAACAGGACTACCGCTCGGTCATCGAGATGTTGCAGGTGTACTACAACCTCATACTCACCGACTGCGGCACCGGCATCATGCACTCGGCGATGAACGGAGTGCTCCAACTCGCGAATGCGCTGGTTCTGGTGTCGTCACCGGCTGTCGACGGTGCACGCTCGGCTGCGGCCACCCTGGATTGGTTGCAGCTGCACGGTTACGGGCACCTCGTCGAACGCACGGTGGTTGTCATCAGTTCGGTTCGGCCAGGTTCGTCGGCGGTCGACATGAATCTGCTGACTCAGCACTTTCTCGAACGTTGCAGAGCGGTATTGGTTGTTCCGTTCGACGAGCATCTGGCGGAGGGCGCCGTTGTGGATCTCGAACTTCTCCGGCCGCAGACGCGGGCGGCGTTCGTTGAACTCGCCGCGATGGTGGCCGACGATTTCCCGGCGGCATCCGGTCGGCATTCAGGACCTGGCTGGCGATAGCGTTCGAGAGAATCCACGGCCGCTCTTTACGCGGCTACCGGGGCCCGAGCGGTTTGAGCCGGATTGTCATGGCATCGACCAGCGCCAGCGGGTTGAGATAGACGCGGCTACGGCGCACCCCCCAGTGCAGGCACGCGTCCGCGCAGCCGGAGTGGCCCGCGACCAGCTGGCCGATGCGTTCGCCCGTACGAACTCGCTCGCCGGCCGAGACCGTCGCGACAACGGGTTCGTAGGTGCTGCGCAGCCCGTTGGAATGATCCACCGACACCACCGGCTTGCCTGCGATGGTGCCGGCGAAGACCACCAGTCCCTCGCCGACCGCGCGAACCTCTTGGCCGTCGCGCCCGGCAACGTCCACGCCTCGGTGGCCGGGCAGCCAGTCGTGCTCGGGTGGATCGAATGGGTTGACGACCGTGGGGCGGGGATCGAGCGGCCATACGAACGACGGCGCTGCCTGCACCTCTCCGCCGGCGTGCACAATCACCGCGACCGTGGCAAGAAGCAGAATCAGAGCTCTCATGACTGACAGCGTTGCCTCGCGAGGTCGTCAGCGACAGAGGTGAACCTCGATTGTGGATAGCGGCACCATTCATCCCCAAGCGATGAAAAGGCTTGACCATCGGGCCGCGTTATGAGCTGCGACGTTGAAGTCGTACACTGTGACAGCGACCTGTGCCTGCATAGGTCGACTTCGCGCGTCTGCGTAACGAAGTATCCACCCACGGTGGGCTCGTACTTCGTGACCGGTTGCCGGCGGTCCCTCTTCTGACGAAGTCGGTCCGGCAGCCAGCGGACGCCAGGGCAGGGGTCGACGACACCCTGCGACAACCGGCAATCGAAAGCGAGTTATTCAGCCATGGCTGTAGTAACCATGAAGCAGCTGCTAGATAGCGGCACACACTTCGGACACCAAACCCGTCGCTGGAACCCGAAGATGAAGCGATTCATCTTCACCGACCGCAACGGCATCTACATCATCGACTTGCAGCAGACTCTGACCTTCATCGACAAGGCCTACGAGTTCGTCAAGGAGACGGTTGCCCACGGTGGCACCGTGCTTTTCGTCGGCACCAAGAAGCAGGCCCAGGAGTCGATCGCCGCAGAAGCGACCCGCGTCGGCATGCCCTACGTGAACCAGCGCTGGCTCGGCGGAATGCTCACGAACTTCCAGACCGTCCACAAGCGTCTGCTCCGCCTCAAGGAGCTCGAGGCGATGGAGCAGACCGGTGGCTTCGAGGGACGTACCAAGAAGGAAATTCTCATGCTCACGCGTGAGATGACCAAGCTCGACCGCACCCTCGGTGGCATCCGGGACATGGCCAAGGTTCCGTCGGCCATCTGGATCGTCGACACCAACAAGGAACACATCGCCGTCGGCGAGGCTCGCAAGCTGAAGATCCCGGTCATCGCGATCCTCGATACCAACTGCGATCCCGACGTGGTCGATTACCCGATCCCGGGCAACGACGACGCGATCCGCTCCGCAGCACTGCTCACCAAGGTCGTTGCATCCGCAGTGGCCGAGGGTGTTCAGGCCCGCGCGGGGCTGAACACGAGCACCGATGCAAAGCCCGAGGTCGGCGCAGGCGAGCCGCTCGCCGAGTGGGAACTCGAGCAGCTTGCGCAGGCATCGCCCGCCGCCGAGACGGTCACCGAGGCTGCAACCGAGGCGCCGGCCGCCGGTGAGGCAAACCTGACCGAAACCCTCGGCGAGGGCACCGCTGATGCACCTGCAGCAACGGAAGCCCCCGCAGCAACGGAAGCTCCCGCAGTACAGCCCTGATCGAAGAGCGCTCGACCCCGGGCGCGCTCCGACCACCGTTGGTGCGGCGACTTGTCGCGAGAACAGCCCTGGCCTCCTTCACGGGGCCAGGGCTGTTCGCCCGGAGTCCCGATGCCGGGAACAGGTACAGGGAGCATCGCTTCCCGTAGCCTCGTGTCCGACTCGCAGTGCACGCACGCACGGTCACACGCACGCACGGTCACAGGCACACACGGTCACAGACACGCACAGTCACAGACACCCATAGAGGAGGCTCGCCCGACATGGCGAACTACACCGCCGCTGACGTCAAGCGGCTTCGTGAGCTCACCGGCTCCGGAATGATGGACTGCAAGAACGCGCTCGCTGAAACCGACGGCGATTTCGACAAGGCCGTCGAGCAGCTTCGCATCAAGGGCGCGAAGGACGTCGGCAAGCGTGCCGAGCGTTCCACTGCCGAGGGTCTCGTCGTCGCCAAGGGCGGCGTACTGCTCGAGATCAACTCCGAGACCGACTTCGTCGCCAAGAACGAAGAGTTCCAGGCATTCGCAGACTCGGTAGCCGTTGTTGCAGCCGAGGGCAAGCCGGCCGATGTCGATGCCCTCAAGGCGCTCGATCTCGGTGGCAAGAGTGTCGACGTCGCCTTGAACGAGCTTTCCGCCAAGATCGGCGAGAAGCTGGAATTGCGTCGTGTCGTCTCGTTCGATGGCCCCGTCGCTGCGTACCTGCACAAGCGCAGCGCAGACCTCCCGCCGGCAGTCGGCGTGCTCATCGAGTACACCGGTGAAGGCGAAGCCGCAGCGGAGGCCGCTCGCGGTGCTGCAATGCAGGTGGCCGCGCTCAAGGCCAAGTACGTCACCCGCGACGAGGTGCCTGAGGAGACCGTCGCGTCCGAGCGTCGCATCGCCGAGGAGACTGCACGCGAGGAAGGCAAGCCCGAGCAGGCGCTGCCGAAGATCATCGAAGGCCGCGTCAACGGCTTCTTCAAGGACGTCGTGTTGACCGAGCAGTCCTCGGTGCAGGACTCCAAGAAGTCCGTCAAGGCAATCCTCGACGAGGCCGGTGTGACGATCACTCGTTTCGCTCGCTTCGAGGTCGGCGCGAACTGAGTTCGTAGCGCGCAGTAGTACCACCGACGGTGCCGTCCGTTCGACTCCGAGTCGAACGGACGGCACCGTTCGATCCGGGGCCGGGCGGTGAACCGACGGCGATGGAAGGTGGTGTCGTCCACGGCGCCCTCGATAGGGCAGGATGAGTGTGGGTGCGCAGAATTATCGTTGGAAATCAGTGCACCTTGCTTTATCGTGCGCAATCGACAGGCGAGAACCGAGGAGAGCTATGACCGATCCCGCCACCGACCGCCCCGGGTTCAAGCGTGTGATGCTCAAGCTGGGTGGTGAAATGTTCGGCGGAGGCCAGGTGGGTCTGGATCCTGACGTGGTCAACAACGTTGCCGAACAGATCGCCGAGGTCGTCTCGACCGGGGTTCAGGTTGCTGTCGTCATCGGGGGAGGAAACTTCTTCCGCGGCGCCGAACTGCAGCAGCGGGGAATGGATCGTTCCCGCTCGGACTACATGGGCATGCTCGGAACAGTCATGAACTGCCTTGCTCTGCAGGACTTCCTGGAGAAGCAGGGGGTGGCCACCCGCGTCCAGACCGCGATCACGATGGGTCAGGTTGCAGAGCCGTATCTACCGTTGCGTGCCCGCAGACACCTGGAAAAGGGTCGCGTCGTCATTTTCGGTGCAGGCATGGGCATGCCGTACTTCTCCACTGACACCACGGCGGCGCAGCGCGCGCTCGAGATCGGCGCGGAGGTACTTCTGATGGCCAAGGGCGTCGACGGAGTGTATTCCGCCGATCCTCGGGTCGATCCCGACGCGACGATGTATCGGACCATCACTCATCGTCAGGTCATCGAGAAGGGCCTGAAGGTCGCAGACGCCACGGCGTTCAGCCTGTGCATGGACAACCAGATGCCGATCATGGTCTTCAACCTCCTCACGCAGGGGAACATAGCGCGTGCTGTTGCAGGCGAGGACATCGGAACTCTGGTGCAGTCGTGAGCGACGCCGACAACACAGGTAGACAAGCTGGATTTCCAGCGATGACGATGGAGGACAGACCGTGATCGACGAAGCGCTATTCGATGCCGAGGAAAAGATGGAGAAGGCTGTCACCGTTGCGCGTGATGATCTCTCGTCCATCCGGACCGGTCGAGCGAATCCGGGCATGTTCAATCGCATCGTCGTCGAGTACTACGGTGCGCTGACGCCCATCACGCAGCTGGCGAGCATCAATGTCCCCGAAGCGCGGTTGGTGGTCATCAAGCCGTACGAGGCTTCTCAGCTCGGTCCGATCGAGACTGCGATCCGCAACTCCGATCTGGGTGTCAATCCCACCAACGACGGCAACCTCATTCGTATCGGCGTGCCTCAGTTGACCGAGGAACGACGCCGCGAGTTCGTCAAGCAGGCGAAGGGCAAGGGTGAGGACGCGAAGATCTCCATCCGCAACGTTCGGCGCAAGACGATGGAAGAGCTCAAGCGGATCCAGAAGGACGGCGAAGCGGGCGAGGACGATGTGGTGCGTGCGGAGAACGAACTCGACAAGACCACCGCGAAATACACCGCGTCGATCGACGAGTTGGTCAAGCGCAAGGAAGCCGACTTGATGGAGGTCTGACCTCGGTCGAGTTCGGTTGTACAAGATGACAAAGCAAGGAGATGGCGTCGTGGTGGGTTCGGATCGGCCACGTGGGTCTGCCGGTTCCGATCCTTCGGCGGCCGACGGGCCGGGACAGACCCCGGACACGTCGGGTTCGGTGCCCGGCGCGCCGGACCACGCTGCGAAGCCCCCCGGTAAGGCGGGTCGAAATCTACCCGCCGCCATTGCCGTGGGCGCTGCGTTGGGGATCTCGTTGATCCTGATCATGGTGTTCGTGCCCCTGGTGTGGATCGGTGTGGTGTCCGTGGCGCTCGCGGTCGCCACCTACGAGGTTGCCGATCGTCTCCGCGAAGCGGCTGTTCTCGTACCGCGTATCCCGCTGATCCTGGGTGGTCAGGCGATCATTTGGTCGGCTTGGCCGTGGGGGACCACCGGTGTCCTCAGCGCCACCGCGGGAACAGTCCTGGTCTGCATGGTGTGGCTGCTGCTACAGCAGGGTCTCCGGTCTGCACCGAAGAACTATCTGCGCGAACTCTCGGTAACGGTGCTGGTGGCATGCTGGTTGCCGCTTCTCGCCTCGTTTGCCGTGTTGATGGTGCTCGAGGACAACGGTCCCGAACGGGTGCTCGTCTTCCTCATCGCCGTGGTCTGCTCCGATGTGGGCGGGTACGTCGCCGGGGTGCTGTTCGGGAAGCACCCGATGGCGCCGGCAATCAGTCCGAAGAAGTCCTGGGAAGGACTCGCGGGCTCGTTGTTGTTCTGCGTGATCGGCTCACTGTTGACCGTCACGCTCATTCTCGGAGCGAATTCGCTGATCGGTGTGCTGCTGGGAGTCGTCCTGGTCGTGTCGGGAACCCTCGGCGATCTGATCGAGTCACAGGTGAAACGAGATCTGCGGATCAAGGACATGGGTACGCTGCTGCCGGGCCACGGCGGCATCATGGACCGCTTGGACTCCCTGCTTCCGTCGGCGTTCGTCGCGTGGCTGGTCTTCGCAATCCTGTTGTGACCGATCGCCGGACCATTCCCAGCCCGAACATCTGGCACTGGCCCGAGATCTACGAGGCAGAGAACCGAGCGCAGGATGTCGATGGCGCGATCCCGGCCGAACTGCGCCGAATTGCACCCTGGGATGGCGCAACCATCGTCGACGTCGGCTGTGGCACCGGCTTTCACCTTCCCGGGTTCGCCGCCTCGGCTCGGCGAGTGGTGGGCATCGAACCGTATGAGCCGATGGTCCGCCGCGCGCGAGTACGCGTCTCAGGATCGAGCAATGTCGAGGTGCTCACAGGTCATGCCGAGGAGATCCCACTCGAAGACTCCGTGGCCGACATCGTGCACGCCCGCACCGCGTACTTTTTCGGTCCGGGATGTGGAGCCGGAATCACCGAGGCGATGCGAGTTCTCCGTCCAGGTGGGACCTTGATCGTGGTTGATCTCGATGTTTCCGCTTCGCCCTATGGTCATTGGATGCGGGCGGATCTACCGAAATACAACTGCGCGGCCGTCGAGGGGTTCTTCGACGCGCAAGGATTCGCGTTGCGCAGAGTCGATACTCGATGGCGCTTCGAGGACCGGAAAACACTGCGTTCGGTGCTGCGAATCGAATTCACCAGGCGGACAGCGGAGCGGGCGGCTCGAAGTGTTCCCAACCTCGAATTCGGAGTGCGGTATCGCGTGCACTGGCGAGCCAAGCCCAGCGGGCTCGAGACGAGCCGGCTCGGACCTCGGTCGCTCTAGTCAGCTCGGATTCCGAATACGTCGGCGGCCGCGCGAATTTTCAGAGCCTTGGCCAATCGAGGCAGGTCACTGCCGTCCCTGACGTGTGCGCCGTCTGCACCGAGTTCTTCGACGACCTCGTGGGCCCAGGTGACGTCGTTCGGTGTCGGGGCCAACTCTCGGTTGACGATGGGTGCCTGTTCGGCATGCATACACAGTTTTCCGGTCATGCCCATCGACACCGTCAGCGCCGAGTCCCGGGCAAGAATTCCGTCGTTCGCCGTCAGAGTCGGTCCGTCGATCGGGCCCGGGAGTCGGGCCGCGCGCGAGGAGACTACGAGTCGCGACCGTGGATACGCCATGGCAAGTGGTTCGTCGCTCATTCCGGTGTCGCGGCGGAAATCGCCGCTGCCGAAAGCGAGCCGAAAGGTCGAATCGGCGCGCGCGATCTCGGCGACGGCTTCGAGGCCCACCGCGGATTCGACGAGCGCAAGAATCCGGGTGCCTGCAGGAAGCCTCGTCGCCGTGGCGTCGACCTGACTTCCGCTCTCGGTCTTCGCGAGCATGATGCCGGCGAGGGTTCCCACACCGGCGAGGGCGGCCAGATCTTCGGCCCAGAACGACGTGGTGGCGTCGTTTATTCGAACCCACGCGGTGTTCCCGGCCTCGAGCCAGGACACGACAGCCTCACGCGCAGCCGGTTTCGCTGCTGGGGCGACGGCATCTTCGATGTCGAGGATCACCGCGTCGACCTCGGAGTCGACAGCGGCGGAAAAGGCTTGGGGCCGGGTGGCCGGCACCAGCAGCCACGAGCGTGCGCGGTCCGGCGCGACCGCTGGTGTCACTCGATTCTGTATGAAAGTGGTCACATCAACTCCTTGCGGTGAGGTGGGGCACCGCAATCGTGATCGATTCAGTCTGGCGCAGCGAGCTTCTGTGCATAGTGTTCATCGATCCGTGAACTACTTTCGTTTCGCTGCGCGTCTGATCTGCAGGATGCGAACCCCGCCTGCCAAGGCCATCACCAGGGCGCCGGCGATTGCGGCCAGCAGCATCGCCACGCCGAGAGGCAGGTCGAATGTCCATATGAAGATGTTCACTGGGACTGCATCGAGATTCTGCAGAATGAATACCAGCAAGAGAATCAGAACGAGCGCGCCGACGACCAATCCGGTCCACAGAGCTGCAGCTCTCGTGTGCGCAATTCCGTCGGGCGACTGCCCGGATGGCAGCCGGTCATCGTGGACTGAGTCCGGGTCGGGTGCGCTGTGCTCGTCGGAATCGGGCGTCGTGATCGGTGACGGTGCTCGGTCCGAATCCGATCGATCTCGGGAGCTCACGGGCTCACCGGTGGGGTCCGCGTACTTGCCATCGCCTGTCGGAGTGGTCATTGTGCGATCCTTCCATGCCGAAGCCCGATCTAGCGTGCCCTGTGTTTACCCGTATGCGGGGGAGTGAAAACCAGACCGCCCGCGTGGTCTACGAATAGGACTCACGGCCTGCTAATGGGACACTGGTAGGCATTATGAGTGACCCCGCTACAGCAGCCGATGTGACCGCCGACGACAACACGCCCACGACGACGAGGCCGTCGCTTCCGTTGGTGTTCGCGGACAAGCGTCGCGGTATGCCCCCGCGGCACCTGGCCGATCTTGATCGGGAGGGCCTCAGGGAGGCTGTGAAGAAGCTAGGGCTCCCTGCGTTCCGTGCCGACCAGCTCGCTCGCCACTACTACGGCAGGCTCGAAGCCGACACGAAGAACATGACAGACCTGCCCGCCGCGGCCCGGGAAAAGGTCGGTGCCGATCTCTTTCCCCCGTTGCTCACCCCGCTCAAGCATCTCTCGTGCGACGACGGCGATACACGCAAGACCTTGTGGAAGGCGAATGACGGGACGCTGCTCGAGAGCGTGCTCATGCGCTATCCGGATCGAGCGACGCTGTGCATATCCAGTCAGGCGGGTTGCGGAATGGCGTGCCCGTTCTGCGCCACCGGTCAGGCCGGACTCGACCGGAACCTCACCACCGCCGAGATCGTGGATCAGGTCCGCTCTGCGGCCGCCGACCTGCGTGACGGTGTCGTGCCGGGCGGTCAAGGACGGTTGTCGAACGTGGTGTTCATGGGGATGGGGGAGCCCCTTGCCAACTACAAGCGCGTCGTCGCGGCGGTACGCAAGATCGTCTCACCCGCACCGGACGGTCTGGGTCTGTCACAGCGTTCGGTCACCGTGTCGACCGTGGGGTTGGCACCGGCGATCCGCAAGCTCGCCGACGAAGGGCTATCGGTGACGTTGGCGGTCTCCTTGCATACTCCCGACGACGAACTACGCGACACTCTTGTGCCGGTGAACAACCGTTGGTCGGTGGCGGAGGTTCTGGCAGCGGCCCGCTATTACGCCGATCGAACCGGCCGCCGAGTCTCGATCGAGTACGCCATGATCAAGGAAGTCAACGATCAGCCGTGGCGAGCGGACCTGCTCGGCAAGAAGCTGCACAAAGCGCTCGGCTCCCGGGTGCACGTCAATCTCATTCCGCTGAACCCGACGCCGGGCAGTGAATGGGACGCGAGCCCCAAGGACGTCGAGCGTGAATTCGTCAGAAGAGTGATCGCGCAGGGCGTCTCGTGCACCGTCCGAGATACCCGCGGACAGGAAATTGCCGCCGCCTGCGGTCAGCTCGCGGCGGAGAACTGACGAGAAGCTTCGGGCCGTTCGTTACCGCGGCTTGCGTCGGACGATGATGTCGCGCACCACGATGCCGACGAGGACGACCGCGAAGCCGATGAGGTAGAGGTCCTCGACCAGTCCGGTGTGATTGCCGTGCATCATGAAAAGCAGGAAGGCCGCGACGACGAGTGCGGCGATTCGCATGGCGCGCCGGGATTCCCCGGTCCAGCCCCAATCGGCGGACGGCACCTCGGCGATGTCCTCGTGGGTGTACTCGACCGGGTCGTACGAAGCGGGGGTCAGCTCGGTTTGGGCCACCGGTCGATCCTCTCGGGTCATGTTCACACCGTCGGTACGGCATGCATCGATGGTGACAATGTTTGCATACGACCGGCCGTCGTAGCCAGCAGGGTCGGCTGGGCCCCGACGGTGTGTGTCGAGCGCCCGTCAGGGAAGTAGTCGAGCGCCTGCAGGCAGTTGCTGGGAGACTGCTCAGCGTGAACACCGAAGGTGCGCCTCGTACACCGGCCGCTCGTCCCGCAGGGTCCGCCTATCCCCGGGACCTGGTCGGCTATGGCGCGATCCCACCCGATCCGGCGTGGCCGGGGGGCGCGCGGATCGCGCTGCAGTTCGTCCTCAATTACGAGGAGGGCTCGGAGAACAATGTTCTCGACGGCGACGCGGGTTCGGAGACCTTTCTGTCGGAGATGATCGGTGCTCAGTCTTTCCCCAATCGACACAAGAGCATGGAATCTCTGTACGAATACGGCTCGCGTGCCGGCGTGTGGCGAGTGCTGAGAGTCTTCTCACGGCGCGGTCTGCCTCTGACGGTCTTCGCCGTCGCACGCGCGATGCAACGCAACCCTGAAGCCGCGGCTGCTTTCGTCGAGCACGGTCACGAGATCGCCTCGCACGGGTTGCGTTGGCTCAATTATCAGATGGTCGACGAGGATGTCGAGCGTGCCCACATGGCCGAGGCCGTGGCCATTCTGACGGAGTTGACCGGAAGCGCGCCGCTCGGCTGGTACACCGGACGTGACTCGCCGAACACGCGATCGCTCGTGGTCGAGCACGGTGGATTTCTCTACGATTCCGACTCCTATGCCGACGATCTCCCGTACTGGGAACGGGTGGACGTGGGTTCCGGAACGACGCAGCACCTCGTGGTCCCGTACACGCTGGACACCAACGACATGCGATTCTCGTCGCCGGGCGGATTCTCGACGGGCGAGGAGTTCTTCGCGCACCTGCGCGACGCCTTCGACGTCCTGTACGCGGAGGGAGTAGCGGGCGCACCGAAGATGCTCTCGGTCGGGCTGCACTGTCGACTGGTGGGTCGCCCGGCTCGGATCGCCGCGCTCGAGCGGTTCCTCGACCACGTGCAGAGCCACGACAAGGTCTGGATCGCGCGACGCGTCGATATCGCCCGACATTGGGCGGCGAACCACCCGCATCCGGCGTGAAACGGGCAGGCCGTCGACACATAGCTGTCTCTCAGACTCCATCAGGGACAATGAACGAGTGCCAGAGCATCGAACACACGCCGAGATCGCCATCGACACGCCGGCCATGGGGGATCGTCCTCGAAAGCGCGTGCTCGTTCTGGGTAGCACCGGATCCATCGGTACGCAGGCTCTCGACGTCATCGCCGCAAATCCGTCGCAGTTCGAAGTGGTCGGGCTCGCAGCGGGCGGAGGCAACCTCGACCTACTGAGCAAACAGATTCGCGAAACCGGTGTCACTGCAGTGGCGGTGGCCGACCCGGCGGCGGGCGCCGAACTGAATCGGCCCGACACCTTGGTCGGTGATCGGGCAGTCACAGAATTGGTCGAATCCGTACAGGCGGACATCGTCCTCAACGCGCTGGTCGGCTCGCGCGGGCTCGAACCGACTCTCGCCGTGCTCGCCTCGGGCGCCACCCTGGCTCTGGCGAACAAGGAGTCGCTGGTCGCCGGCGGCGAGCTCGTCGTTTCCGCTGCCGCGCCGGGGCAGATCGTTCCGGTCGATTCCGAACACTCCGCACTGGATCAGTGTCTACGCGGTGGCCGCGCCGAGGAAGTGGAGCGGTTGATCCTCACGGCATCCGGTGGCCCGTTCCGAGGCTGGTCCGAGGTGGAACTGAAATCTGTGACACCCGAGCAGGCAGCGGCGCATCCGACCTGGTCGATGGGGCCGATGAACACGTTGAACTCGGCCACCCTGGTGAACAAGGGGCTCGAACTCATCGAGACACACCTGTTGTTCGGTGTTCCGTACGACCGAATCGACGTCACTGTGCATCGCCAGTCCATCGTCCACTCCATGGTGACGTTCTTCGACGGTTCCACGATTGCGCAAGCGAGCCCGCCCGATATGCGTCTGCCCATTGCGCTGGCGCTGGCATGGCCGAACCGAGTGCGTAACGCGGCCCGGGCCATCGACTTCACCACGTCCTTCACCTGGGATTTCGAACCGCTCGACGATCGAGTGTTCCCGGCCGTCCAGCTGGCCCGCGAAGCCGGAATTCTCGGCGGATGTATGACCGCGGTCTACAACGCGTCCAACGAGGTAGCCGCCGAGGCGTTCCTCGCCGGACGTATCAGCTTTCCGCGGATCGTCGAGACCGTCGCTCAGGTGGTCGACGCAGGTAGCGGCGATTGGACGTCCACCCCCCGCGGCGTGGACGATGTACTCGAAGCCGATTCCTGGGCACGCAGGCAGGCCCGCTCGTTCTTGAACCAGAAGGACTGAATCAACGATGGTGTTCGCTTTCGGCGTCATTCTCTTCGCTCTGGGCATCACTGTGTCGATCGCCCTGCACGAGGCCGGTCACATGTGGACCGCCCGCGCCACGGGCATGAAGGTACGGCGGTTCTTCATCGGCTTCGGCCCCAAGGTGTTCTCGTTCCGGCGAGGCGAAACCGAGTACGGCCTCAAGGCCATACCTGCGGGCGGCTTCTGCGACATCGCCGGAATGACTGCGATCGACGTTCTCGAACCGGATGAGATAGACCGTGCCATGTACCGGCAGAAGACGTGGAAGCGTCTGCTGGTGATGATGGGCGGAATCTGGATGAACTTTCTCCTGGGCTTCGTGCTGATCTTCATCCTGGCCGTGGGCTGGGGGCTGCCGAACCTGAACCCGCCGACGAACGCACTGGTGGGTGAGATGCCGTGTGTTACCGCAACTCAGAACAGGGATCTGTCGTACCCCGAATGCGATGGCCCCGGCCCGGCGTATCAGGCCGGAATTCGGGAGGGTGACGTCATCGTCTCGGTGAACGGGACGCCGACCGCGGACTTCACCGACGTCGTCCGAGCGACGCAACCGTTGTCGGGGACAGTGGACTTCGTCGTGGAGCGGAACGGTGAGCAGCTGACGTTCCCGGTGGCGGTGCAGCAAGTCCAGCGATGGGTGTCCGACGGTACGGAGGACGGGCGAGAATCGGCGACCGTCGGGGCGGTTGGAATTCAGCTCGCACAGTTCTTGCCGACGCAGTACAACCCGCTCGCGGCCATCCCGGCCTCCTTCGCCTTCACCGGCGAAATGTTCGTCGAGACCGCCGAGCGCCTGGTGCAGATGCCGAGCAAGGTTGCCGACCTCTGGACCTCCGTCACCGGCGGTGAGCGCGATCCGGAGACACCGATCAGCGTGGTAGGTGCCAGTGTCATCGGCGGGCAGCTGGTAGAGCGGTCCTTGTGGCCAGTGTTCATTCTGCTGCTGGCGAGTTTGAATTTCTTCCTCGGAATCTTCAACCTGCTGCCGCTGTTGCCGCTGGACGGTGGGCATATGGCGGTGACCATGTACGAGCGGATTCGCAACTTCTTCCGCAATCGGCGTGGTCTGCCGAACGGTGGGCCGGTCGATTACATGAAGCTGATGCCCGCGACATATGTGGTGATCGTGATCGGTGGGGCATACATGTTGCTCACGCTCACAGCGGACATCGTGAACCCCATTCAATTGTTCTAGCTAGACTCGTGCATATAGCTAGGGAAGAAGGCAACGAAGTGACTGTGTCAGTCGGACTGGGAATACCGGCTCCTCCGGTTCCCGTACTCGCACCCCGCCGGAAGACGCGTCAACTGCAGGTCGGATCGGTTGGGGTGGGCAGTGACCATCCCATTTCGGTGCAGTCGATGTGCACGACCAAGACTCACGACATCAACGCGACTCTGCAGCAGATTGCGGAACTGACGGCATCCGGTTGCGATATCGTGCGCGTCGCATGCCCCACCCAGGAGGATGCGGACGCCTTGTCCGTCATCGCCAAGAAGAGCCAGATCCCGGTCATCGCGGATATTCACTTCCAACCGAAGTACATATTCGCCGCGATCGATGCGGGCTGCGCTGCAGTGCGCGTCAACCCAGGAAACATCAAGGAGTTCGACGGCCGAGTCAAAGAGGTCGCCAAGGCGGCAGGTGATGCGAACATTCCGATTCGCATCGGCGTCAATGCGGGGTCGCTCGACAAGCGAATGATGGACAAGTACGGAAAGGCGACGCCTGAGGCGCTCGTCGAGTCGGCACTGTGGGAGGCCGGCCTGTTCGAGGAGCACGGCTTCGGCGACATCAAGATCTCCGTCAAGCACAACGACCCGGTTGTCATGGTCGCTGCATACGAGCAGCTCGCCGCGCAGTGCGACTACCCTCTGCACCTCGGCGTCACCGAGGCCGGCCCCGCGTTCCAAGGCACCATCAAGTCGGCGGTCGCCTTCGGTGCGCTGCTCGCTCGCGGCATCGGCGACACCATTCGCGTCTCGCTGTCGGCTCCGCCGGCCGAGGAGATCAAAGTCGGCAATCAGATTCTGCAATCGCTCAACCTGCGTCCACGCAAACTCGAGATCGTCTCCTGCCCGTCATGTGGACGCGCGCAGGTGGACGTCTACACCCTCGCCGACGAAGTCACCGCAGGGCTGGAGGGCATGGACATACCCTTGCGTGTGGCCGTGATGGGGTGCGTCGTCAACGGTCCCGGCGAAGCGCGAGACGCCGACATCGGAGTGGCTTCAGGCAACGGCAAGGGCCAGATATTCGTCAAGGGGAAGGTCATCAAGACGGTTCCCGAAGCGCAGATCGTGGAGACGTTGATCGAGGAAGCGATGCGTATCGCCGAGGAGTTCGGCGAAGGTGAGGGTTCCGATCCCGGCGCGCCGGTCGTCACGGTCGGTTGAGGCGAAGTGGCAGGAATGCCCGACGCCGCCTCGAAAGTCTGGCAATCTGTGAGCGGTGACTCGGCGATCGGCGCACGTTCGGCTCTGTGATGTTGTGCTCGGTGACGCTGTCTCCACGTGGATGCGGCGGGCAGGAGGTGACCCCAGGTGCTCAAGCTTCTCGGTGCGAAGCCTCTGAGTGGCAAGGACACGTCCAACGTGCTGCGCGTGCTCGATGCTGATCCCATAGCGTCCTGCATGATTGCGGCGCGCGTTCAGGAGAACGGTCTCGACCCGCGCTCGTTTCACGGTGAGATGTGGAGTCGCGGAGGTCCGGACGAGTCGCTGTGTTTCTACGGTGCCAATCTCGTCCCGCTGAGAGGTTCGGTGGACGATCTGCGTTCGTTCGCAGACCGGGCGTGCCGTGGACCGCGTATGTGTTCCTCGCTCGTCGGACGGGCTGAGCTGACGCTGCCGCTGTGGGAGATGTTGGAACCGGATTGGGGTCCGCCTCGTGAACTGCGCAGCGAGCAACCGCTGCTCGCCACCTCGCAGTACTCGACCTTCGCGCCCGATCCTGGTGTGCGGCTCGTTCGGGCCGACGAAATCGAGGTGTATCTCACGGCTGCGGTCGCGATGTTCATCGAGGAAGTCGGGGTCGATCCTCGCGCCAACGATGGTGGTCGGGGTTACCGACGTCGAATCGGCAGTCTCATCGCCGCCGGTCGCGCGTGGGCGCGGATCGAAGACGGCGAGGTGATCTACAAGGCGGAGATCGGATCTCAATCGGCGACCGTGGGCCAGATCCAGGGAGTGTGGGTGCATCCGCTCTATCGGGGACGCGGGATCGGGTCCGCCGGCACTGCCAGCGTCGTCGATGCAGTCGTGCGCAGCGGCCGAACGGCAAGCCTGTATGTCAACAGCTTCAACATTCCGGCCAGGCGCGCCTACGCGCGCATCGGACTGACTCAGGTCGCGACATTTGCGACGGTTCTTCTCGACTGACCGCGATTCGCTGACTGTAGTTGCGCAGAAGCCGAACTACGATGGGTGCGATGAGATTTCCGGATGTCCGACGCGCGCGGCGCGCAATCTCGACTGTTGCGGTTGCCCTCGCGATCGTGGCGTCGTCGTCGGCGTGTACGCCGAGTCCGGACGGTCCCGAACCTGCTGCGCAGGCGTTTCTCGCCGCCATTTCCGCCCGCGAAATCGAGACCGCGGCGTCCGACACGGATCGACCGTCGGCGGCCGCCGCGGCACTCGCCGAGACCTGGGACAACCTGCAGGCCGAATCACTCGAGGCGACAACAACTTCCGTACGGGTCAACGGCGATACCGCAACGGTCGGCTACACCTACCGGTGGCAGCTACCGCGGGATCGAGTCTGGACCTACGACGGTGAACTGCAGATGGGCAGAGCCAACGACCAATGGGGTGTTCGGTGGACCTCGACCGACATTCACCCTGGTCTCGGTGAAACCCAGACCATGGCATTGCGTTCCACCGCGCCGCCACGGGCGCGAGTGAACGAGAGGTCCGGAACCGACGTCTTGGTCCCGGGCGTCGTGTACCGGATCAAGATCGACGCCGACGAGGCGGCGAACGTCGTCGAGTCGGCGACGAGACTCGTCGAGATCCTCGAGCCGTTGGCCCCCGGGCTCTCCGCCCAGAGCATCGTCGAGTCCGCGACGTCCATCGACGGGGAATACCCGGTAGCTCTGCTCCGTGAGGAGGACTATCGAAGCGTGGCGGCGCCGCTTTCGGCGCTGTCCGGCGTGAGTATCTCCGACGAGTCGGATCTCGTCTCTACCGACCGGACCTTCGCACCCGATCTCGTTTCGCAGGTCAAGAAGGCCGTGATCGACGAGGTCGACGGTCAGGCCGGATGGAGCGTGGTGACGGTGAATCGGAACGGCGTCGAAGTCGACGTACTGACCGACACACCGCCCGAGCCTGCGCCGTCGTTCTCGGTCACGCTGGATCGCAATATCCAGGTAGCTGCTCAGAATGCGGTGAACGCGCGTGTCGAGCAGGCGATGATGGTTGTCATCGAACCGTCGACGGGGGCGATCCTTGCCGTGGCGCAGAACGAGGAAGCAGATCGAGATGGTCCCGTTGCCTCGGCCGGGTTGTACCCGCCCGGATCGACATTCAAGATCATCACCGCCGGAGCAGCGATCTCGGAGGGCATCGCGGGCCCGTCAACCACTGTCCCGTGTCCTGGCCGCATTGTCATCGGCGAACGCAGTATCCCCAACTACAACGAGTTTTCGCTTGGGAACGTGAGCATGGCGACGGCGTTCACTCGTTCCTGCAACACCTCGTTCGCGAAGCTGGCCAGTGAGATGCGACCCGATGCACTGACGGTTGCGGCATCGCAGTTCGGTATCGGACCCGACTACGACGTGACGGGCCTGCCCACCGACTCCGGATCGGTTCCGCCCGCCGCCGAGCTCGTGCAGCGGACCGAGGACGGATTCGGGCAGGGCCGAGTTGTCGTCTCCACTTTCGGAATGGCGTTGGCTGCAGCCACCGTCGCGAACGGATCGACTCCGATCCCGAGGTTGATCGTCGGTGCGGACACCACGATCGAGGGCGATCACCCCCCGATCGAGCCGGCCATGGTCGACGGGCTGCGCGGAATGATGCGCTCGGTGGTCACGAGTGGCACAGCCGATCGCATCGCGGATCAGGGCGAGGTGTTCGGTAAGACAGGAGAGGCTGAAGTCGAAGGCGGTTCACACGCCTGGTTCGTCGGCTATCGCGGCGACCTGGCCTTCGCGACTCTGGTGGTGCGTGGCGGCAGCTCGGACAACGCTGTGGCCGTCACGCGAGATATGTTCGAGCAACTGCCGCCGGGATACTGAAACGGCGGCAGTAGCCAGCGAGTTCGTCAGGGGAGCAGGCCGAGCTTTCGTGCTGCGACGACGGCTTCGTGGCGAGTGCGTGTACCAGTCTTGGTCATGACCGTGCGCAAGTACGACTTCACCGTTTCCGGTCGCAGCGACAACCTCTCGGCGGCTTGGGCATTGGTGCAGCCGAGCGCAATCTGCGCGAGCACGTCCGATTCGCGGGCGGTCAGCGTGACGTCGGTATCGATGGGAGCGGCGCGCAGCGCATCGGTGATTCGATCGGACAGCAGCGTCAGCTTTTCTCTCACCGCGGCCTCGGTGGTCGAGGTGGACAACGTACGCAGCTCGGCGTGGAGTTCGCGAAGGATCTCCGTCGCGACCGTCGATCCCGCCGACTGCGAGTGCGCTTCGAGCATGTCGACGCGGCGGTCGACTTCGTCCCGTATCGCGAACTCCTGCGAGAGGCGCTTGGAGGCCTGCACCATCGTGTCCGCCACTCGGTCACCGAGAGGGCCACGCTCGCGCACGGCGGCATACATCACGGCTCGGGATGCTCCGCCGACGACGACGGGAACGGCCAGTATCGAACGAAGTCCCTCGCTCAGTACCGGGCGGTCGTAGTCGTGGGTGATGTAGCGCGAGCTGCCGTAGTCGCTGACCGCAGCGGGTGTGCACTGGTCCATCACCCGACCGCCGAGGCCTGATCGACTCGGGATCAACAGACCGTCGAGCCCACGAGTCCTGGTGCCGTGGAACTCGCTCAGGCGCAGGGTGTGCGCCGACACTTCTCCGCCGAACACGACGGGAACACCCGAAACCGCGGCTATCCGCCGCAGTTCGCTGCGCAGTGCATCGCTGTCGCGAGGGCGTAACAGGTCACTACGTGACACGTGCGACTCCCTTCGATTCATGTGAGCTGAATCATAGTAGTTGAGCCCTCGGGTGCGTCGATGGTAGGGCCGCCTCCAGGCCGTAGACGCGGTACGTGCCCGCTGAGGCCAACGACTACCCTGGTGGGCATGTCTGTGACCGCCGAGAGCAAGCCCCGTCAGCCACTCGTGCCGGGCGTCGTATCGCCTACCCTGCCTGTGCCCAGTTCGATCGAACGACCCGAGTACGCCTGGAAGCCGACGGCGAACGAGGGCAACGAGCCGTGGGTTCAGACGCCTGAGGTCATCGAGAAGATGCGTGTGGCCTCGAAGATCGCGGCCGGCGCGTTGCAAGAAGCCGGCAAGGCGGTTGCGCCGGGTGTCACCACCGACGAACTAGACCGCATTGCACACGCCTACATGATCGATCACGGTGCGTATCCGTCCACGCTGGGATACAAGGGATTTCCCAAGTCGTGCTGCACATCGCTGAACGAGATCATCTGTCACGGCATTCCCGACTCGACCGTCATCGAGGACGGTGACATCGTCAATATCGACGTCACCGCCTACATCGACGGCGTGCACGGAGACACCAACGCGACTTTTCTTGCCGGCAACGTTTCCGAGGAGGCTCGCTTGCTCGTGGAGCGGACTCATGAAGCGACTATGCGTGCGATCAAGGCCGTCAAGCCCGGTCGCGCCCTCAACGTCGTCGGCCGCGTCATCGAGTCGTATGCGCACCGTTTCGGCTACGGCGTCGTCGAGGACTTCACCGGCCATGGAATCGGTACCACCTTCCACAGCGGGCTGGTTGTGCTGCACTACGACCAGCCGTCTGTGGAGACGGTCATCGAGCCGGGCATGACGTTCACGATCGAGCCCATGATCAACCTCGGCGGGATCGATGCCGAGATGTGGGACGACGGCTGGACTGTCGTCACGCGCGACCGCAAGTGGACGGCACAATTCGAGCACACGCTCGTCGTGACCGAGACAGGCAGCGAGATCCTGACGCTGCCGTGAGCGGAGCCTGCGGAGTGAACCCGGGTGCCGTGAGCGGAGCCTGCGGAGTGACGGGCGCTCTGCTGGTGGCGGGCTGTACCTCCGATGCCGGTAAAAGTGTGTTGGTCGCCGGCCTGTGTCGGATGCTGGCTCGACGAGGTGTGTCGGTTGCCCCGTTCAAGGCGCAGAACATGTCGAACAATTCGGTGGTCACCCTCGACGGAGGTGAGATAGGCCGGGCGCAGGCGTTGCAGGCTCGTGCCTGCGGTCTCGAACCGAGCGTGCGGTTCAATCCTGTGCTGCTGAAGCCGGGTAGTGATCGGACATCTCAACTCGTGGTGCGTGGTCACGCGGTGGCGCAGGTGTCGGCGTCGAGCTATATCGAGCATCGGCAGGCCTTGCGGGAGGTAGTTGCTGCAGAACTCGCATCGCTGCGGGAAGACTACGACGTGGTCATCTGTGAGGGTGCGGGCTCACCGGCAGAGATCAATCTGCGTGCAACGGATCTGGCGAACATGGGTTTGGCGACTGCTGCCTCGCTGCCGGTGATCGTGGTGGGGGACATCGATCGTGGTGGGGTGCTCGCGCACCTGTTCGGCACCGTCGCCGTGCTGTCACCCGAGGACCAGGAGTTCATCAAAGGCTTCGTCATCAACAAGTTTCGAGGCGATCCAGCGTTGTTGGATCCGGGCCTCGTTCAGCTCGAATCCCTCACCGGCAGGCGAACTTTCGGGGTGGTGCCCTACTGCGAGGATCTGTGGCTGGACGCGGAAGACTCGTTGGGGACGGTGGCCGATGCTCCGGTCGGTCGTCCTCGGCCGCCGTTGGGGGAGCAGTGGTTACGGGTAGCGGCGATCCGTCTTCCTCGCATTTCCAACACCACCGACGTGGAGGCGCTGGCCTGTGAACCGGGGGTATCGGTGCACTGGGTGACCGAGCCCTCCCGGCTGACCGATGCTGACCTCGTCGTGGTTCCGGGCACCAAGGCGACACTGTCGGATCTGCAGTGGCTGCGTCGAACCGGTTTGGCCGATGCCCTGGTGTCGCGAGTGAACGCGGATCTTCCGGTGCTCGGTATCTGCGGCGGTTATCAGATGCTCGGGCGCACCGTCACCGACACCGTGGAGAGTTCTTCGGGAAGAGTCGAAGGGCTCGGGCTACTGGACCTCGACGTCGAGTTTCATTCGGAGAAGGTGCTCGCGCGGGTGTCGGGGTCCTCGCCTCTGTTCGACGTCGGTGATGTCACCGGCTACGAGATACACCACGGCCGGGTGGTGCGAAACGGTGATGCGCCGCTGTTGCGTGACGCGAACGGGGAAGCGGAGGGCAGCGTCCGCGGAAGCGTGCTCGGATCGCACTGGCACGGGATGCTCGAATCCGACGGCTTCCGTCGACACCTGTTGCGGTGGGCGGCGGACCGGGCCGGCCGTGGAGGGTTCGAGGTGGCAGCGGATACGTCGGTCGGGGCAATGCGCGAGCAGCAACTCGACCTACTCGCGGACCTGGTGGAGAACAATGTCGATGTCGACGCCGTGCTCGAGATCATCGAGCGCGGCATCGACGTGTGAGGTCTGCTGTGGCTCAAGCGGTTGCGCGTCGCAGTCCTGTCCAGCTTGCTATTGCGAAGAGTGCGCTCAGTGCGAGCGGGATGGCACCCAGGAGCAGCACGGTCGGTGTCTCGATGAAGAAGCGGCCGACCGCGGGCCACCACTGCTGCCACGACACTACGATCACAGCGCTGCCCACCACCACGAGCGCGGCCAGACCGGTGGCCAGGATGCCGGTAACGCGGTAGCGCTGATAGACAACGCCCAAGGCCATGCCGACGGAGGCGACGAGCAGCAGTGTCGTAAAGATTCCGAGCCATTCCAGGAACGGATTTTCGGTGGCGTAGCGGAAGGGGCCGAACATCCGAGATTTCACTCCGAAGCCGGCAGTAGCGTTTTCGAGCGCAGACAGCACGACTACCAATGTCGCAAGCAGTGCCGATTGTACGGTTCCGACCAGCGCGGTCGCTCTGAAGAACTCTTTTCGAGTCACACTGATACCGAGAGCGAACGGGAAGGTCTGGGTCACTGCCTGCAGGTAGAAGCCCACTGCGAATCCGTACATCGAGAACATGCCTCCGGTGAAGTTGTACTCGTTGTCGGTCTCGGGCAGGAGCGCGAACAACGTGTAGCTGAGCGCGAAGGCGATGGCGAGCACACCTATAGGCCAGCCGATGATCAACGGCCACGCGGTGAGGTGCAGTCGTGCGACATCGAGTGTGCGTTTCATGAAGCCGACTCCTTCGCGGTGGTGTTTCGAACGATCAGTTGTTGCAGTGACAACGGTTCGACACCGAGTCCGAGGGCTGTCGCTCGGGTGCGTTCGTCCAGCGAGAGTGCTGAGTCGATACTGACCCGTGCGAGCGACCCCAGCGAGTCTCGGTGCAGCACTGCACGTCCGCCAACGAACTGCTCGACTGCGCTCGCGGTGCCGGAGACCACGAAAGCGCTTCGCCGCAGCTCGTCCGCATCGGAGTCGATGACGATGCGACCTTTGTCGATGAGGAGGACGTGTTCGATCAGATCGCTGACCTCGTCGATCAGATGAGTGGACAGGATGACGGTGCGGGGGTTCTCGGCATAGTCGGCAAGCAGCCGGTCATAGAACATGTGCCGTGCGACGGCGTCGAGTCCCAGGTATGGCTCGTCGAAGAATGTCAGTGGCGCGCGTGAGGCCAACCCGATAACGATGCCGAGTGCGGATGTCATCCCGCGCGAGAGTTTCTTCACCTTCCGAGTGGTCGGTAGATCGAAGTCGCGCATCAGTTCGTCTGCGAAATCTCGGTCCCAGCGCGGGAGAAGCCTTGCGGAACAATCGAGTACGTGTCGCACTCTGAAGTCATCGGGGAACTTTTGGCTTTCGCCGATGAAGCAGATGTCAGCCAGCGCCGAGCGATTCTCATAGGGCTGCATTCCGAAAACGTCGATGTTGCCGGTGGTGTGACGACACTGCGCGGTGAGGAGTTGCATCACCGTGGTCTTGCCGGCGCCGTTGCGACCGAGCAGACCGTAGATCTTGTCGGCGCGGATGTCGAAGCTTATCCCGTCCACCGCGGTGAAGTTTCCGTACGACTTGGTCAGATTGCGCGCGGATGCGATGACGGGCGCGTCGTCGACCAGGGTGAGGTCGTGACGATCGGTTATGATCTTTCCTCCCAGGTATCGAGCATGGTCTTGAGCTCGTCGACGGTCATGCCGAGCTTGTTCGCTTCTGTGATCAACGGTTCGATGTATTGCTTGGCGAAATCCTCGCGACGGCGGAAGCGGAGTGCATCCGAGGCGCCGTTGGTGACGAACATGCCGATTCCTCTTCTCTTGTAGAGGATTCCGTCGGCGACGAGTTTGGCGAGGCCTTTGCCTGCTGTCGCCGGGTTGATTCGATGGAAGGCAGCCAGCTCGTTCGTCGATGGAACTTGCGCCTCGTCGGCGTAGGTGCCGTCGATGATCGAGTTCTCGATCATTTCGGCGATCTGTACGAAGAGGGGTCGGCCCTCGTCGATCAAGTCGATCGCCATGAGACTGTTTGGCTATATGGTTCCTTACTCATGTAATGAACCATAGAACCTGTCCATCGGCTGTGCAACTCCATGCCGGCTATCGAGGTGGAGGCGGGTGGTGCAGTAGCGTCGAGGCCATGGACCACAAGCAAGTGACGACCCGAGACGGGAGCTGCTCGCTGCGCATCGCAGGGCCGGATTCCAGGCACGCAGTGCTGATGCTTCCGGGACTGGGTGACCCTCCTGACCTGTACGACGGCGTCGCCGAGCGGCTGCACAACTCGGATCTCAAAACCGTTGCCGTGGAAGATATCGCAGGCCTGGACCACAGTGCGGTATTGGCGGTCCTGGACGAGTTGTCGCTACCATGGGTCCACCTCGTCGGCACCGACGAGGGCGCTGAGCTGGCATGGACACTCGCGGCGCGGACGTTCGGCAGAATCGCCAGTCTCGTCGTCTGCGACCGCGGCCATCCGGCCGTCCCAGACCAGAACGGCCTCGTGCTCGCGGCAGACTGCCCGCCGGTCGAGCTTCCGACGACGATTGTCGTCGGAAATTCGCTCGGACGCGCGGTCGCCGACAGCAGCGGCCGTCTCGTCTACGGAGACTTCCGCGTGGTTCAGCTCGACGGCGTCGGCAAGGTACCGGCCGATGCGACGGCGGAGCTCGCCACCGAGATCGTTCTTCGCACCAGTCCCTGGTGACGAGCCGCCGAGCCTCGTCGGATATCGAGCCTCGTCAGATATCGAGGCCCAGTAAGGCGTTCTCCACTACCTCCGGCAGACCCGGATGGATCCAGTACTGACCACGGGCCATCTCGGTTGCGGTCGTTCCGAAGCTCATTGCCTGGATGAGGGGCTGCAGAACCGTCGGGGCCTGCGCGCCCATGACGTGCGCGCCGAGAATGCGGCCGGTCTTCCTCTCCGCGATGATCTTGCAGAAGCCCTCGCGATCCTCCATGGCCCAGCCGTACGCGACGTCCCCGTAGGACTGAGTTTTCACCGTGATGTCGAGGCCTGCCTCGAGGGCCTCGTCCTCGGTGAGGCCGACAACAGCGATCTGTGGGTGCGTGAACACAGCGGCAGGCACGAATCGGTGATCGAACGCCCGAAATCGAGAGGTGTCGTCCCACTCGCGCTGAAGCAGGTTGTACTGCACCACGCGAGCTTCGTGGTTGGCGACATGCTTGAGCTGGTGCTCCGAGGACACGTCCCCGACCGCGAAGACGCCTTCGGCGGTCGTGCGCCCGAACTCGTCGACGACCACCCGTCCTTCGTCGTCGAGTTCGATGCCGCCGGCTTCGGCGCCGATATGGTCACCGTTCGGCACACGACCGATTGCGACGAGCAGTGCGTCGCCGAGAACCCGCGTTCCGTCACGCAGTTCGAGGCCGACTCGGTTGCCCTCGGAGACTGCCAGCGCCTCGCCGGAATTGAGGTGGACGTCCCAGTTCTTCTGTGCCAGTTCGGTGAATCTGTTCGAGATGTCGGTATCGAGCCCACGTAGGACGTTGTCCTTGCGGGCGACCATCGACACCTTCGATCCCAGCGAGCCGAACACGTGCGCGAACTCGGACGCAATGTATCCGGAACCCAGGATGACGAGGTGCTCGGGCAGCGAAGGCAGGCGCATCACGTCCTCGTTGGTGTGGAACGCGACACCGCTCTCGCGTACCTGCTGCGGAACCACCGGTCGAGAACCGGCGGCCACGACGACCTGATCAGCTGTGATCACCTCACCGGTGCCGGTGTCGATCGTTCTGGGGCCGACGAACGATGCGTGGCCACGGAAGAGCGTGACGTTGTCACTTCCGGTTTCGCGATAGTTCTCCCCGCCGGCGGAGATGGGGTCTATTCGGCCGAAGACGCGGTCGACGATATCCGTCCATCTGACCTTCTCGATGGTCGAATCGATCCCGTACCGAGCCGATTCGCGAATGGTCTGCGCGACCTCTGCCGCGTAGACGAACATCTTCGTCGGAATACACCCGACATTCAGACAGGTGCCGCCGAACGGGGAATGCTCCTCGAACAGAGCAACCTTCAGATCGCCGAATCGCTCGTCGGGAATGGAGTTGCCGGAGCCCGAGCCGATGACGGCGAGATCGAAATGCCTGTATTCGCTCATCGAGCGGTACCCGTTTCGTTGTGGTCCTTGCCCGATTCGCGTTCGATATGGGCGCTGCGATAGAGCCAACCCAGCCATTCGTCGACCTCGTCGAATGCCCGAGTTCGCGGGATCTCCTGGGAGAGAAACACATCGTGCCGTGCACCTTCGATCGGTACGACGGTCGTTCGATCGCCCAAGCACCCTGCCCACCGCGCGATCTGGCGCACGTCGAGGACGGCGTCGGCGACATCGACTCGCGAGCTGTACTTGCGCGAGAAGTGCGTGACCTTCGAACGCAGGATCAATGATGGCACGCCGATGTCGAGCCCACGATGCAATGCAGCGTGACCCTGTCGAATGGCGCGGATCCAGCCGAACGTAACGGGGAACCCGGCGAGTGGCTTCCAATCCAGGTTGTATTCCCATTCGCCGAAGTGATCCTTGGCGAGGGAAAGTCCATAGGTGTCGAGGCCCTGTCCGGGTACCGGAGCCTTGGCCCTGACGCGTCCGATGACGTCGATTGCCGTGGTCCCGACGGTTCGCATCGCTGCGGGGCCCTGCAGGTCGAACCACGGGCTGTTGAGGATGACGCCGTCTATCCCCATTGCCGCGGTGCCCCCTTCACGCCGATTGCGCCTGTCGAGCCACAGCGGGAGGATGAGTCCTCCGGTCGAGTGAGCGGTGAGAACCACCGACCCCCCGCCGGTGTCTGCGCGAACCAGCGCGAGAGCCTCGTCGAGTTCGGCGTCGTAGATCGCCAGATCCGTTACGAAGTGCGGTGTCTGCCCGGCACGTAGTGAACGGCCGCACTTGCGGAGATCGAGGGCGTAGAACGCGAAGCCCTGCTCGGTGAAGTGCTCGGCGAGGTGCTGCTGGAAGAAGTAGTCGGTGTATCCGTGGACATAGATCACCGCACGCCGTGCGGGGCGAGCGTCGGCCGGCTGGTAGCGGACCAGCGTGGCTTCGACCTGCCCTTCGCCGTCCGGGTCGTCGCCGAGTGGGATGGTGGTCTGTTCGTAGCCGTCGCCGAGGACATCGGGCACCCAGGTAGTCACAGATCACAACTGTAGTTGGCAGTTCGGCGATGCCGTGAGGAGCACAATCGAGGTAGTGCATTTCGCGGGCGTTTCACGGGGCTTTTCACGGGGGTCGGGACGGGTATGTACGGGCGGGTAACGTAACCGCTACCTGAAGCAGAACTCGGCAACGAGTACTCACGGACAAGGAAGTCGAATCTCCAGTGTCAAACGAACAGCGTTCCAACGAAGAGCAGGTCAAACGGGTCAAGACCGACGTGGTTCTGGTCGGCGCCGGAATCATGAGTGCCACTCTGGGCGCGTTGTTGCGGCAGCTCGAACCTGAATGGTCGATCGATGTGTACGAGCGACTCGACGCGGCCGCTGCAGAAAGCAGTGACGCATGGAACAACGCCGGCACCGGCCACTCGGCCCTGTGTGAGTTGAATTACACCCCGCAGAACAAAGACGGTTCCGTCGATATCTCGAAGGCGCTCAACGTCAACGAGCAGTTCCAGGTCTCACGTCAGTTCTGGGCGCACAGCGTCGACTCCGGAATCCTCAGCGATCCGAAGAACTTCATCAACCCGATTCCCCATGTCAGCTTCGTGCACGGTGAAGAGAACGTGAAGTACCTGCGTGCCAGGTACGACGCGCTTGCGACGAACCCACTGTTCGAGGGTATGGAGTACATCGCCGATGCCGACGAGTTCACCAGGCGTTTGCCGCTGATGGGTCGCGGCCGCGATTTCAGCGATCCGGTTGCTCTGAACTGGAGCGACAAGGGCACCGACATCGATTTCGGCGCCCTCACTCGCCAGCTGCTCAACTACCTCGCGGGTGCAGGCGCAACCGTTCACTTCGGTAGCGATGTCCGCAACATCTCCAAACAGTCCGACGGCACCTGGGATGTCAAGGTCGCCAACCTGCGCACCGGGGCGAAGAAGACCGTCAACGCGAAGTTCGTCTTCGTCGGCGCTGGCGGGGGAGCGCTGCACTTGCTGCAGAAGTCCGGCATCGAGGAGATCAAGGGATTCGGTGGCTTCCCGGTGAGCGGTGAGTGGTTGCGCTGCACCAATCCTGATCTGATTTCGCAGCATTCTGCGAAGGTGTACGGAAAGGCGTCCGTCGGGGCGCCGCCGATGTCGGTGCCGCACCTCGACACCCGTGTCATCGGCGGCAAGCCGGGCCTACTGTTCGGGCCGTACGCTGGCTGGTCACCCAAGTTCCTCAAGCAGGGCAAACTCACCGACCTGCCCAGTTCGATCAAGCCGGGCAACCTGATGTCCATGTTGGGTGTCGGTGTCACCGAACTCGGATTGGTCAAGTACCTGGTATCCGAACTCGCACAGTCCGAGGCCGATCGCGTGGAGACACTGCGGGAATTCGCACCGACGGTGCTGGGCAAGGACTGGGAACTGGTTTCTGCCGGCCAGCGAGTGCAGGTGATCCGCAAAAAGGGCCGCGGCGGCGTCCTCGAATTCGGTACCGCAGTCATCAACGCCGCGGACGGCACCATCGCCGGCCTGCTCGGTGCATCTCCGGGTGCGTCGACGGCCGTGCCCGCGATGCTCGACGTGCTCCAGCGTTGCTTCGCCGACCGCTACGACGGGTGGCAGCCCAAGCTGAAGGAGATGGTCCCGTCGCTGGGCAAAAAGCTCGCCGAGGACCCCGCGTTGTTCCGCGAGGTGTTCGACTGGACCTCCGATCGACTGCTGCTCGACGAGTCGACTCAACTCGCACAGCCAACCGGCGTGTGATAGCAACAGTTGATGACTACGCAAGCGGCTGCCCTCAAGAGATCCTGGGCTCTGGATCTTTCCAACAACACTCTGTACGACCTGTTGAAGCTGCGTGTCGAGGTGTTCGTCGTCGAGCAGGCGTGTGCCTACCCTGAATTGGACGGCCGTGACCTGCTCGCCGAAACCCGTCACTTCTGGCTCGAGCGCAACGGTGAAGTCGTCTGCACTCTTCGGCTGATGGAAGAGCACGACGACGGTGAGAAAGCGTTCCGCATCGGGCGTCTGTGCACCCAACGTTCCGCTCGCGGTCAGGGTCACACGACTCGGATACTTCGCGCGGCATTGGCGGAGGTCGGGGAAGCACCGTGCCGGATCAACGCGCAGAGTTACCTCGTCGACATGTATGCCAAGCACGGATTCCAGCCGGACGGTGAGGAAGTGCTCGAAGACGGCATTCCGCACACGCCTATGCGCCGCGGCGGCGGTACGCCCTGGAACGAGTCTTAAGACAGCACGAACGAAGCCGACGCGGGGAAGTCCTGTGTGAATCAGGCGCGGTCCCGCCACTGTGTACGAGTGCACCGATACGTTCACTCGAAGCCAGATCACCGCTCGGTCTCGTAGAACACGGCGCGTCGTCCTCGGCGTGGCCGACACCGTCCCGGCGCGGAAACCGGGTTACGAAGGAGTATTTGTGCAGCAGGGCAGCGGTTCATCCAGCGACCGGGGTTCATCGAGAGTCGAGGCGGCACCGCAACCGGGGTACCCCTTCAGTGCGATAGTCGGCCAGGATCAACTGCGTTTGTCGTTGATCCTGTGCGCGGTGCACCCCGGTATCGGTGGCGTTCTGGTGCGTGGGGAGAAAGGCACTGCCAAGTCCACGGTGGTGCGCGCGCTCGCCGCCCTGCTGCCCGCCGTGGAGGATGGCGATGGGCCTCGACCGGCTCGACTCGTCGAACTACCGGTCGGCGCAACCGAGGACCGCGTCGTCGGTTCCCTCGATTTGGAGAAGGTGCTTCGGGACGGTGAGCGGGCCTTTCAACCGGGTCTGCTCGCCGCGGCCCACCGCGGTGTTCTGTACGTCGACGAGGTGAACCTCCTGCACGACCACCTCGTCGATGTGTTGCTCGACGCCGCGGCGATGGGCCGCGTTCACATCGAGCGTGACGGTGTCTCACATTCGCATGCGGCACAGTTCGTCCTCGTCGGAACGATGAACCCCGAAGAAGGTGAGTTGCGTCCGCAGCTGCTGGACCGGTTCGGTCTGGCCGTCGATGTGAGGGCTTCGCGGGAGGTCGACACACGGATGGATGTCGTGCGTCGGCGGTTGAACTACGAGCGCGATCCGTCCCGGTTCGCGGCCGCGTATGCCGATGCGGACGCCGACATCGCGCGCAAGATCCTCGCTGCCCGAGCAGCTCTGGACGCGATCGAGCTCGACGATATCGAGCTACGCCGAATCGCTGCCCTGTGTGCGGCGTTCGACGTGGACGGGATGCGAGCGGATCTGGTCGTCGCGCGAACGGCCACAGCCCACGCAGCATGGCGTGGATCGGAGAAAGTCGAAGAGTCCGATGTGCGCGTCGCAGCCGAGCTCGCCCTACCGCACCGCCGCAGACGGGATCCATTCGACGAGCCTGGCATCGACGAACAGGCGTTGGACGACGCCATGCGCGACGCCGCTGAGCAGGCAGAGTCCGAACGCCCCGACCCGACCGAGCCCGACCCGACCGACCCGGATGGCGGCGGCGCTCCCGACACCGACTCCGATGGTCCGCAACCCCCAGCCAGCAGCACGTCAGAGGACAGCACGTCAGAGGGCAGCGACCCGGAGCGGAGCGGAGCGCGGGAGAACAACGCCGGTGCACCGGCCAGCGAGTTCAGGGCCAGGTCGATGGAAATACCCGGTGTCGGTGACGGCGCGCCGGGGCGCAGATCCCGCTCTCGCTCGACTCAGGGGCGAGCGGTTCGCTCGACGACCGAGCGCGGCAAAGGACTGCACCTCGTCGGCACCCTGTTCGCCGCCGCGGAGGAACAGGTCGCCAGGGGCCGCACCTCCGGCCGATTTCGGCTGGAACCGGCAGACCTGCGTGGCGCGCTGCGTGAGGGGCGAGAAGGAAATCTCATCGTGTTCGTCGTGGACGCATCCGGATCCATGGCCGCGCGCGATCGTCTCTCCGCTGTGACAGGGGCGGTGCGCTCACTGCTACGCGACGCCTACCAACGTCGAGACAAGGTTGCAGTCGTCACGGTCCGAGGCCGGGAAGCGGACCTGGTGCTGCCCCCGACCTCCAGCGTCGATGTCGCGGCCACGCTGTTGCGTCGGATGAAGACCGGCGGCAGATCACCGCTCGCACAAGGGTTCGTCAAAGCTCGCGAGGTGGTGTTGCGCGAGAAGGTCCGCGATCCGTTGCGCCGAGCGCTGGTGGTCGCGATGACGGACGGTCGAGCGACCGGCGGCGTCGACCCGGTCGGTCGCGCGCGAATCGCGGCAGCTCGACTCGCCGCCGACGGTGTCGCGTCGGTCGTCGTCGACTGCGAATCCGGCATGGTTCGACTGGGACTTGCCGCCGACTTCGCCCGTCACCTCCAGGGCGGCTACGTTCGACTGGCCGACCTTTCGGCGGAGCAGGTTGCTGCCGTCGTTCGCGCCGCGGCCTGAGGGGGTTTGCACGATGCCACAGGGAGTGCCAAGTCCGGGATCGGTCCCCGACGACGGACTGACGACGCGACAGCGCCGAAACCAGCCGATCCTGGCCGTTCATACCGGTCCGGGCAAAGGGAAATCGACCGCTGCATTCGGGATGGCTCTACGGGCGTGGAACCAGGGTTTCGACGTAGGGGTGTTCCAATTCGTGAAGAGCGCGAAATGGAAGGTCGGTGAGGAGGCCACGTTCGCGTTGCTCGGTGAGCTGCACGAGAGCTCCGGGGCCGGAGGTGCCGTCGAGTGGCACAAGATGGGCGAGGGTTGGTCGTGGACCCGCAAGAAGGGGTCCGAGGTCGATCACGCCGCGGCCGCCGCCGAGGGGTGGGCGGAGATCTCCCGACGACTCCAGGAACAGACGCATCGCTTCTACGTCCTGGACGAGTTCACCTATCCGCTGAAATGGGGCTGGGTCGACGTCGACGAGGTTGTCGATGTACTGACACATCGCCCAGGGAATCAGCACGTCGTCATCACCGGCAGGGACGTCCCGCAAGCACTGATCGACGCTGCGGATCTGGTCACCGAGATGAGCAAGGTCAAACATCCGATGGATGCGGGCCGCAAAGGTCAGCGCGGAATCGAGTGGTGACTCCGAACGCGCTGAGCGCGTCGCCGCCCGCTGTCGTGATCGCGGCCCCGGCGTCGGGAAGCGGGAAGACGACGGTCGCGACCGGGCTGATGGGTGCGTTGCGCGCTGCGGGTCATCGAGTGGCGCCCTTCAAGGTGGGGCCGGACTACATCGACCCCGGCTACCATGCGCTGGCCACCGGTCTGCCCGGACGCAATCTCGACGCGGTCATGGTCGGGGCCGATCGCATCGGTCCGCTGTTCCTGCACGGCAGCAAGGGCTGTGACATCGCGGTCGTCGAGGGTGTGATGGGCCTCTTCGACGGCAAGATCGACATGTCCGGCGGCGGCGCAGCGTCGGCAGAGGGGTCCACCGCGGCGATCGCGTCCTCGATCGGCGCACCTGTTGTACTCGTCGTAGATGCTCGCGGTCACAGTCAATCTCTCGCCGCGGTCCTGCACGGTTTCTCGACCTACGATCCTTCCGTCCGTATCGGCGGGGTCATCCTCAACCGGGTAGGCAGCCCACGCCACGAGGAGGTGCTGCGGCAGGCGTGCGAGCGGGTGGGTGTACCCGTGCTGGGATCGCTGCCGCGGATGTCCGAACTTGCTGTGCCGTCCCGGCACCTCGGGTTGATCACTGCGCTCGAGCACGGCGGACTCGCGGCACAGGCCGTCGACGCGATGGCGGACCTCGTGCGCGAGCACGTCGATCTGGGCGCTGTACAGGCACTCGCCCGGTCCTCGGTCACGGGTGCTGCGTGGGATGCCGAGGCCGAGATCTGCGATCACAGCAACTTCTCACCCGTCGTCGCGATCGCCGGCGGCCCGGCCTTCACGTTCGGGTACGCCGAGCATGTCGAGTTGCTCCGGGCAGCCGGAGCGGAGGTCGCGGTCTTCGATCCCTTAACCGATGCGTTGCCCGAGCGCACGGCTGGCATCGTCGTTCCAGGTGGGTTTCCCGAGGAGCACGCAGAAGCTCTGGCAAGCAACGGTGAGCTGCTACAGGACGTGCGGGCGCTCGCGGGCCGCCAGATTCCGATTCATGCCGAATGTGCCGGGTTGTTGTACCTGTCCCGTTGCCTGGACGGTCACGCCATGGCGGGCGTGATCGACGTCGACGCGCGATTCGGCTCGCAACTCACGCTCGGCTACCGAGATGCGGTTGCGCTCGAGGACTCGGTGTTGTTCGAGGCAGGTGAGCGGGTGACCGGCCACGAGTTTCACCGCACGATGTTGGTCGAGACAGGTACCGAGCATGCGGCGCCTGCATGGGGATGGCGCAACCCCAGTGCGACTGCCGAAAAGCGCACCGTGCGGGAGGGATTCGTTCAGGGGCGAGTTCACGCCTCGTATCTGCACACGCATCCGGCGGGAAACCCGCGAGCAGTGAGTCGATTCGTCGAAGCCTGTGCCCGCTTCGCCGCAGTAGAGAGCTGACCGGGCCGATGGTCGACCGGGTCGTCGTCGGTCTGGGGGCCACGTCCTCCGCAACTGTGGACGACTGCCTCGAACTCGTCCGGCGAGTCGTTCGTCCCGAATGGGTTGTGGTCGAGGTGGCAACTCTCGCCGGCAAGGAAGCGTTGATCGGGCCCGTCGCCGACGCGCTGGGGGTGCCCTGGTCGGCGTGGACCGCCGAGTGTCTCGACCGAGTCGAGGTGCCGAATCCCTCGGCGCTCGCTCGCGGGGTCATCGGAACGTCGAGTGTCGCCGAGGCGGCGGCGTTGCTCGCGAGCAAGGGCGGCCGCCTCATGCTCGGGAAGGTCGGCGGCCGAGCGGTGACGATCGCCGTTGCTTGCACAGCGGACTAGAACACGTTCTAATGTCTCATGCGCTACGGATTGGTCTTGTTCACCTCCGATCGCGGCCTCACCCCCGCTGCGGCGGCCGCCGCAGCGGAACGTCACGGCTTCGACTCGTTCTACGTGCCCGAGCACACCCACATGCCGATCGAACGAGAGGCCGCGCATCCACGGACCGGTGACACCTCACTACCCGACGACCGGTATGCGAGGACGCTCGATCCATGGGTCTCGTTGGCCATGGCCGCAGCGGTGACCTCCCGCATCGGTCTTGGTACCGCCGTGGCGATCCCGGTCGAGCACGACCCGATAGCGTTGGCCAAGACCATCGCCTCACTCGATCATCTCAGCGGTGGGCGCGTGCGTCTCGGCGTCGGATTCGGTTGGAACACCGACGAGCTCGCCGATCACGGAGTGCCGCTCGGGCGCCGCCGCACCATGCTGCGCGAATATCTGGAGTCCATGCGCAGCCTGTGGTCGGACACCGAGGCGCATTACGAAGGCGAGTTCGTGAACTTTCGTCCCAGCTGGGCCTGGCCCAAACCCGCTCAGGGCAAGTCGATTCCGATCATCGTCGGTGCTGCCGGGACCGACAAGAACCTCGCGTGGATCGTACGTAGCGCGGACGGGTGGATGACCACACCGGGGGAGCGGGACATCGCGGAATCTGTGCTGCGCCTGCGCACACTGTGGAGTGATGCCGGGCGAGCGGGGCAGCCGGAAATAGTCGTCCTCGACGCCGCACCGAAAGGGGAAAAACTCGACCGATGGCGTGAGCTCGGGGTGACCGAGGTGCTGTACGGCATTCCGGACAAGTCCGATGCCGAGGTTCATGCGTACCTCGCGCGGCTGGCGGAGAAGCTGGCGCAGAGGTCGTAGTAGGGGCACTGTGTGAACAATGACGTCCTCACCCCTCGAGCTGGGTCCGCTGGTTCGCTACGTCGGTGCGCACGACGCGAGTTTCTGGTTCGAGTTCGATGCACCGGGCACGGTCCGGGTTAGCACAGACATCGGTGTGGCAGGCGAGGCCAAGACCTGGGGAATTCACGGTCACCACTATGCGCTGGTCGCGCTGACCGGCTTGCCTCAGAACACCGCACTCGACTACAAGGTCACGTTCGACGGCGTGAATGTCTGGCCGATACATCCGGAGACGGCATCGATCCACACCGTCGACCCCGACGGACCGGTCACCCTCGCCTTCGGGTCCTGTCGACGCGGTGACAACTACAGCGACCAATCGCTGCAGCGCATCGGCGCCGACGCACTGGCCGGTCTGGGCAATAGGATGGCGACGCAGGATTCCAGCCGATGGCCACAAGCGTTGCTTCTCCTGGGCGATCAGGTCTATGCCGATGATCCGTCTCCGGAGATCCTCGATCGCCTTCGTGCACGCCGCGGGGCGGGGCACGGCCCCGACAGTGTCCGCGGAACCGATGCAGAGGACGAGATCTGCGACTTCGAGGAGTACTCGTGGCTCTATCACGAGTCGTGGGGCGCCGAACCGGTGAGAAAACTTCTGGCGAGCGTGCCCTCGTGCATGATTCTCGACGATCATGACCTCCGCGACGACTGGAACAGTTCGGCGTCCTGGCGAGCGAACATCGAAACGAGGTCCTGGTGGAAGGACCGCGTCGTCGGCGCGTTCACCTCGTATTGGGTCTACCAGCACCTGGGCAACCTCTCACCCGCCGAGCTCGTCGAGGACGAGTTGTACGCGGCCGTGCGATCGGCGGCCTCGGACACCGAACGTGAACGGGTGCTCGCCTCGTTCTCCCTTCGAATCGATGCCGAGCCCTCCACCGGCCGGTGGAGTTTCTACCGCGACTTCGGCGACACTCGGCTGATCATGATCGACTCTCGATGCGCGCGGAATCTGGATCCGAACAACCGAGCCATGGTCGATGCCAGACAATGGGCCTGGGTGCGAGAACGCGCTCTCGAGGCGTCACCGAAGCACCTGTTGTTCGGGTCGTCGTTGCCTTACCTGATGCTGCCCGCGCTGCATCATCTCGAACAGTGGAACGAGGCGGTGGCACAGGGAAGTTGGGGTAGAGCGGCCGCTCGGGTGGGGGAGAAGTTGCGGATCGACCTGGACCTCGAGCATTGGGCTGCGTTCGGAAATTCGTTCGCCGACATGGCGACGCTCACTCGTGAGCTCGCGCGCGGCGAGGATGCTCCCGCGAGCATCCTGTGGCTTTCCGGTGATGTGCACTGCTCCTACGTTGCACGGGCGGAGTTCGGAGTCGGTGGCGATGTGCCCGCTACATACCAGCTGACGATGTCACCGTTCCGAAATCCCCTCGAACTACCCATCAGGGCGGTCAACCGCCTCGCGATCAAGAGACCGATGGCGCGCGCGATGGCCGCGCTGGCTCGTTCGGCGAACGTCGCACCGACCGAGACGTCCTGGAAAACCGAGGCAGGTCCGTGGTTCGACAACGGCGTCATGCTGCTCACCACCGACGGTGATTCTGCGGCGCTTCGGGTCGAGCATGCGTTCGTGAATGCCGCTGGAGTACAGACGCTCACGACCACGTGCGAAATACGATTGACCTGACTGACATAGTTGGTCGGTGTGGCGCACCTCGAACTGACCGACATCGATTACTTCCTTCCCGACGGGCGACAACTGCTCAGCGGAGTGGGGTTTCGTGTCGGTGACGGCGCAAAGGCGGCGCTCATCGGACCCAATGGAACTGGAAAGACCACGCTCACGCGCATCGTTGCCGGAGACATCGAACCGGACGACGGGGCCGTCACTCGATCCGGTTCACTCGGTGTGATGCGTCAGTTCGTAGGCCAACTGAGGGATGATTCGACGGTTCTCGACTTGCTGCTGTCGGTTGCATCGCCGGCCGTGCGGTCGGCAGCGAAAGCCCTCGACGACGCCGAGAATGCGATGATCGAGGCCGACGACGAGAAGACGCAGATGAAATATGCTGCTGCGCTGTCGGATTGGGGCGACATCGGTGGGTACGACCTGGAACCGTTCTGGGACAAGGTCACCATGGCCGCACTCGGCATGCCGTTCGACAGAGCAAAGTGGCGAGCGGCGTCGACGTTGAGCGGCGGCGAGCAGAAGCGATTGGTACTGGAGGCATTGTTCACCGGCTCGGACCAGCTGCTGTTGCTCGACGAACCTGACAACTACCTCGATGTACCCGGGAAACGGTGGCTCGAGAGAACCATCCGCGAATCCGACAAGTCCGTGCTGTTCATCAGTCACGACCGCGAGCTCATCGCCGCCGCGGCGACGCGCATCGTCACCCTCGAACCCGGCATCAACGGTGCGACATCGTGGGTGCACGGCGGCGGATTCGGCACCTACTACGACGCTCGCGAGGACCGCAACGCTCGGCTCGACGAACTACGTCGTCGGTGGGACGAGGAGCGGGTGAAACTGCGTGCGCTCGTGCTCCGCCTCCGGGAGAAAGCGAAGTTCAACGACGGTGTCGCGGCCCGCTATCACGCTGCTCAGACTCGACTCGCTCGATTCGAGGACGCAGGACCGCCCGAGGCCGTCCCGGTGAAACAGAAAGTGACCGTCCGGTTGCACGGGGGTCGTACGGCCAAACGAGCGCTTGTCTGCACAAGCCTCGAACTGACCGGTCTGATGAAGCCGTTCGATACCGAGGTCTGGTTCGGCGACAGGGTCGCCGTGCTCGGATCCAACGGCTCCGGCAAATCGCACTTCCTGCGACTACTCGCCGCCGGCGGCACGGATCCCGAGCGGGAGCACCAACCGGTGCAGGAGCTGGCGCTCGAGTCGGTTCCACATACCGGCCAGGCAGTACTCGGTGCCAGAGTTCGGCCCGGTCTCTTCGCTCAAACCCACACCCGACCGGATCTGACGGGGAACAACCTGCTCGACATCCTGCATCTCGGAAACGAGCACCGCGACGGGATGGGCCGTGAGGCATCCAGCCGTGCCCTCGATCGATATGGACTCGCCCTCGCCGCCGAGCAGCTCTACGATAACCTGTCAGGGGGTCAGCAGGCGCGCGTTCAGATCCTGCTGCTCGAACTGTCCGGAGCCACAATTCTCCTGCTCGACGAACCGACCGACAACTTGGACTTGCTGTCGGCCGATGCACTGCAGGACGCGATCGCCGCGTTCGAGGGGACCGTGATTGCAGTCACCCACGATCGCTGGTTCGCCCGCAGTTTCGACCGATTTCTCGTCTTCGGGTCGGATGGCCGGGTGTACGAATCGAACGAGCCCGTATGGGACGAAACGCGCGTGCAGCGTTCACGGTAGCGTTTCCTACCGTGCATGAGACTGAAACCGATGCGACTGAATCGCCCTACCTCGTCGGCCTGAATCTCTCGGGCAGGCGTGCGGTGGTGGTCGGTGGCGGGACCGTTGCGCAGCGCCGGCTTCCCTTGCTGATCTCGTCGGGAGCGCTGGTGCACGTCATCACGCGCGAGGCGACACCGGCCGTCGAAGCGATGGCCACCGCCGGGCAGGTGACGATGGAACTGCGGGATTATGCCCCCGGGGACATCGGCGATGCGTGGTACGCCATCGCCTGCACCGACGAGGCCGACACGAACGCCGCCATCGTCGCCGAGGCCGAAGAATCCAGGATCTTCTGCGTTCGTGCAGATATCGCCCGCGACGGCACAGCCGTCACCCCTGCGTCCGCAGAATACGACGGTCTGCAGCTCGGCGTCCTCGCCGGGGGAGCGCACCGACGTTCGGCGGCCGTACGCAATGCGGTCCTCGAAGCGCTGCAGTCGGGCGTCATCACCGATTCCGCGCACGCGCCGTTGACCGGGGTGGCTCTGGTGGGTGGAGGGCCCGGCGACCCCGACCTGATCACGGTGCGCGGACGTCGGATGCTGGCATACGCGGACGTCGTGGTGACCGACAGGCTTGCGCCACCGGAACTGCTCGCCGAGCTCGGGCCGCACGTCCAGGTCATCGACGCATCGAAAATTCCGTACGGTCGCGCGATGGCGCAAGAAGCGATCAACCAGGCACTCATCGACGGGGCGAGAGCGGGCAAATTCGTCGTGCGACTCAAAGGTGGCGACCCCTACGTGTTCGGGCGCGGCTACGAGGAGCTCGAGGCGCTCACCGCCGCCGGAATCCCGGTGACAGTGGTTCCCGGAATCACCAGCGCCATCTCGGTTCCGTCCGCGGCGGGTGTGCCGGTCACGCACCGCGGAGTCACGCACGAGTTCGTCGTCGTCTCCGGCCACGTCGCGCCCGATCATCCCGATTCGCTGGTCGACTGGAACGCGCTCGCCAAGCTCAAGGGGACAATTGTGCTGCTGATGGCGGTCGAACGCATCGAGAAATTTGCGAACGTACTCATCGACGGTGGCCGCCCCGCGACGACACCGGTGCTCGTCGTTCAGGAAGGGACGATGCGTACTCAACGTGAGGTACGCGCGGATCTGACGACGGTTGCGCGCAAGGTCAAGGAAGAGGGCATCAGGCCGCCTGCCATCGTCGTCATCGGGACCGTTGCTGGTTTTTCGGTGGACTCTCGGTAACGTGAACTTCCATGCCTGACCACTCCCAGCCCGCAGCGCGCGAAACGCAGATCGTCTACCCGGTAGTGACCAGGGCATTCGGTCTCGCCATTATCGTGCTGAGCGGACTTCAGCTCATGGTGGTTCTCGACGGCACCGTCGCCAATCTCGCGCTCGCACCTCTGCAGGCCGATCTCGGTCTCAGTGATGCTGGTCGCAACTGGGTGCTGACGTCGTACGCCCTCGCATTCGGCGGTCTCATGCTCCTCGGTGGGCGGTTGGGTGACGCGTTCGGACGCAAGAAGATGTTCCTCACCGGCGTGATCGTCTTCACGCTCGCATCGCTGCTGTGCGGGTTGGCGTTCAACGAGGCGACCCTGGTCGGCGCACGTGCCCTGCAGGGCGTGGGGGCCGCGATCGCCTCACCGACCGCGTTCGCGCTCGTGGCCACCACGTTCGCGCCGGGGCCCGTCCGCAACCAGGCGATCGCCATCTATGCCGCGATGACCGGAGTCGGTTCCATCGCCGGATTGATACTTGGCGGCGCATTGACTCAGGTGTCCTGGCGCTGGATCTTTCTCATCAACGTTCCGATCGGTGCGATCATCGTCGTACTTGCGGTGGTGTCCCTCAAGGAGACCGCCGGGGTGCGCCTCCCGCTCGACTTCCCGGGCGCCGTACTCGGCACGCTGGGATGTACCGGTGTCGTCCTGGCGTTGAGTGAGGGGACAGAACTGGGTTGGCTCAGCCCCGTAGTCGTCGGTTCGCTCGTCGCAGGGCTGGTCTTGCTGGGACTGTTCCTGGCCGTAGAGCGCAGGGCCGAAAACCCGTTGCTTCCGTTCTCGCTGTTCGCCGACAAGGATCGTGTGGCGACATTCGTGGCCATCTTCTTCGCCGGTGGCGTGATGTTCTCTCTGGCCGCGTTCGTCGCCTTGTTCGTGCAAGACATTCTCGGCTACAGCCCACTCAGTGCAGGTCTCGCGTTCGTGCCCTTCGCCTTCGGTCTCGGCGCAGCGGCATTCATCACTTCCAAGCTGGTGGTGCGAATTCAACCGCGCTGGCTCGTGATGACCGGGGCCGCGATCATGGTCGGCTGGCTGCTGTTCTCGGTACTGACGATGAACGCGGATTCGTCGTACTTCCCCGGTATCTTCTTCCCGGTCATCGGTATCGGGTTCGGCGTCGGCATGGCGTCGATACCGCTACCGCTGTGCGCCATCGCCGGGGTGCCCGCCACCGAGATCGGGCCTCTCACCGCCATCGCGCTGGTGGCTCAGACGTTGGGTGGGCCGGTTGCGCTCGCAGTGGTCGGTGCACTCGCCACCTCTCGCACGCTTTCACTCGGGGGCATCGCCGGACCCGCCAACCTCATGAACGACGCCCAACTGGGCGCCCTCAGTTCCGGATACATGTTCGCGCTGTTCTGTTGCGCGATGTTCGCCCTTGTCGCCGGACTCGCCGCATTCTTCATCCGATTCACCCCACAGCAGGTGGCCCAGGCCCAGGCCGCGCAGGAGGACGTGCAGTCGGTTTGATCGATCGCCGACTAGCGCGATAGATCCGCCTCGTCGGCTGCGGCCTGGCCTGAATGCCAGCCCTCGGCGTCTAGCCGCGGACCACGCATCGGCCGGGTGCTGGGAAAGAGTCGCTCGAATTCTTCGTCGACAGCGACGGACTGGGCCGCGAGCATCGGGAGCAGGTCACTCGACTGCTCGGATGCTTCCTCGAGTGTGCGCGCGTCGACCTCGGCGAGCCGCTCGCCGATCCGCACCGCATACGCATACAGAAACGCCTTGCCGAACGCCGCTGACGCCGACCCTTTGCGACGCTTGGCTTTGGGCGAATGCGACAGCGCTCTCGTGGCCTGGATGAGCAGCGATGTGAACAGAATTTCCGTCTGCTCGACGTCGACCGGAGTGCCGACGAGCGTGGCGACGGCGAACGTCGGATCCCAGATCGACTTCACACGGTTGACGGCGCCGACACCGTGCAACAACTGAGCTTTGGGTGGAGCATGCGGGTTGTCGATGTGTACGCGAACGCTGACGACCTCGACAGTGCCCTCGGTCAGCAGCAGGGAGTCTATGGAGTAGCGCGTCATCAACTCCTGCGCTTTCGCGGTGAGTGTCTCGGCCTCCTCCTCGAAGTCGGTGGCGTCGGCCTTCGCCAGCAAGCCGCGAATCCTGCCCAGTACCTTCTCGCTCGGTGCATCCGAACTTCTCGTCGATCGCGCAGCGGTCGGTGGGCGCTTCTTCGGCCATTGTGACGGCAGTGGACCGATCCGAGGCCAACGAGGAAGGGTCTGCCATTGACCCAGCAGTGCGAGAACGGACTGCCACAGATCGCTCTGAGCGATGTAGTCCGCAGTGCCGCTCGACCGCAGTACAGCGGCGAGGAAACTCGGGGAGGCCTCCACACGCGCGGCCGCTTGCGGATAGACGGCACAGATCTCCGACAGTTGCGCCACCCAGTTCTCGGGTGCGCGCTGGTCCGCGTTCGACAGGTCCGACTGATGCAGGATGGCGGCCGCCGCCAGCGAGGACACCGCGACACTCTGTTGCCGCCGAACGATGTGGATTAGGTCCAGGGGTTGCCACCCGGCCTCGTACATCGTCTCGATCATGTTCGTCAGGGCGACCGATCCCAGCCCCAGCGCGTCGGAGTTCTCCATCGCGATGAGCTGATCGGAGACATCGTCGACGATGCGCAGGTCTTTGCCGCGACCGAACGAGGCGTCGGCTCCGGCGCGGAGCAGTCCAGGAACGGGGTTCATTGCGTGATCACGACCAGTTCGACGGGTGAGGCGATCTCCACTTTCAGCCCAGCTTTCGCCGCGACCCTGGCCACGGCTTTGACGTCCTTCGGTTCGGCTGTGGTGAGCGTGAGAGCTCTTGCCAACAGCCCCTTGTGGTGCTTGTTGAAGTGGCTCACCACTGACCGGGTTCCGTCAGGCTTCTCGGTCAGCACTGTGGCTGTGATCGCACCTGGCACGGGGCCGAGCTGCTGGTAGATACCGGACCGGAGGTCCACGACGAGGCTGTCGGCCTCGGCGACCAACGCATCGGTGAGCTCGGGCGTCCAGTGCGCGCGCAACGTACCGAAGCCGGGGAGTTTTGAGCCGCCGGAGAGACGGTAGTAGGGGAGCGGGTCGATGGCTCGGACCGCGCCGAACAGGGCGGAGCCGATCCATAGGCGGTCGGCCGCACGTGCGCGGCCGGCCTTCGTGAACGAGCGCGCATCGAGGGCGTCGTAGAGCACACCGGTGTAGCGATCGAGCGCGGGCGTCGTCGCAGATGTCCACAGTGACGCGTTGCGTTCGATCTCGTCCGCCTGGGTCGGGCCGAGCCCGAGTGCCGCACTCGACGCGGGTGCGTCGTCGGCGAGTTCGACGAGCGCGTCGACCAGCTTGCGGCGGAGCGGCGTCAGCTCGGGCAGCGACAGGGCGGCAAGATCGAGAGGAACTCCGTCGCCGCCACCGGACTTGGTTTCAGACGGGGGTAGGAGAATCAGCACGAGGAACCACGTTACGCACCGACCGGGTGCCCAGCGCCACCCAGTAGTCCAGCCACTCAATAAACCAGTGGCGGGGACCGACTACTCTCGTATCCCGTGATCACCCGTCTCTCGCAGCTGTTCCTTCGTACCCTTCGCGACGACCCTGCCGACGCCGAGGTCGACAGCCACAAGCTGTTGGTTCGCGCCGGCTACGTTCGTCGTATCGCGCCCGGTGTGTACTCCTGGCTGCCGTTGGGTCTGCGAGTTCTGCGGCAGGTGGAGAGGGTCGTCCGCGAGGAGATGGACGCAATCGGGGCGCAGGAGATCTCGCTGCCCGCGTTGCTTCCCCGCGAGCCGTACGAGACCACCAAGCGGTGGACCGAATACGGTGATGCCCTCTTCCGGCTGCAGGACCGCAAGGGCAACGACATGCTTCTCGGGCCCACGCACGAGGAACTGTTCGCACTGACGGTCAAGGGCGAGTACAACTCGTACAAGGATCTGCCTGTCACGCTCTACCAGATTCAGACCAAGTACCGCGACGAGGAACGCCCCCGCGCCGGCATCCTCCGCGGACGTGAGTTCGTGATGAAGGATTCGTACTCGTTCGACCTCGACGAGGACGGGCTCAAGGCGTCTTACCATGCCCACCGCGAGGCATACCAGCGGATCTTCGCTCGCCTGGGAGTCGAGTACGTCATCGTGGCGGCGACCTCGGGCGCCATGGGTGGAAGTGCATCGGAGGAGTTCCTCGCCGCAAGCGATATCGGCGAGGACACCTACGTCCGCTGTATCGAGTCCGGCTATGCAGCCAACGTCGAGGCCGTCGAGACCGCCAGGCCCGATTCGCTGCCGGTCGAAGGCCAGCCCGCAGCCGAGGACTACGAGACCGGCGACACCCCGACCATCTCCACACTCGTCGACTGGGCCAACACTGCTGATCTCGGACGCACGATCACCGCCGCGGACACCCTGAAGAACATCCTGCTCAAGGTCCGCAACGCGGAGGGCGAGTGGGAACTGCTCGCAGTCGGTGTGCCCGGAGATCGCGAAGTGGACGAAAAACGACTGGAGGCCTCACTCGAGCCGGCCGAGTTCGAACTGCTCACCGATGCGGATTTCGAAGCCAATCCCTTCCTCGCCAAGGGATACATCGGGCCACGGGCCTTGCAGGCCAACGGTGTTCGTTACCTGGTCGATCCTCGGGTGGTCGACGGCACGTCGTGGATCACCGGTGCAGACGCCAAGGGTAAGCATGTGGTGAATCTCGTCGCGGGTCGCGATTTCGTTCCCGACGGAACGATCGAAGCCGCCGAGGTTCGTGACGGTGACATGTCGCCGGACGGTCGTGGGCCCTTGGTCACTGCCCGCGGAATCGAGATCGGTCACATCTTTCAGCTCGGCTCCAAGTACACCGACGCGTTCGCCGTCGATGTCCTCGGGGAGAACGGCAAGCCTGTGCGTCTGCTTCAGGGCTCCTACGGGGTCGGGGTTTCCCGGCTCGTCGCCGTCATCGCCGAACAGATGCACGATGAGAAGGGGCTCCGCTGGCCGGCCGAGGTCACTCCGTTCGACGTTCATCTGGTCGTGGCGAACAAGGACGAGGCTGCGCGCGCCGGTGCCGAGGGGATTGCGTCGGAACTGAACATTGCGGGTCTCGAGGTCCTCTTCGATGATCGCAAGGCCTCTCCGGGTGTGAAGTTCAAAGATTCCGAGCTTCTCGGTATGCCCCTGGTGGTCGTGGTCGGGCGAGGTTGGGCCGACGGCAATGTCGAGCTGCGCGACCGGTTCAGTGGAGAAACTCGGGAACTACCCGTCGAGACAGCCGCCGCCGAGATCGTGAAAGTCGCACGCCGCACTTCCTGATCACCACTGCCGTCCGAATTGCCACTGCAGTCGGTTACTCCTTGGTAGCTTCGAGTAACCGACTGTGAGAGGTGACAACATGGCACATGTTGAGCTGTTGAATCCCACGAAGTTCGATACTTCTCGATTCGACGAGGAGACAGCGCGTCAACTCCACGCCCTCATCTCCTTCTTCGAGAACCGAGGGAAGGCGCGTTTGCTCGCCGACGACCTCGACGCCGTCTGGACGGCCGACTTCCTCGAGTTCGTGGCGAAGGAGAAGCTGTTCGCCACCTTCTGCACACCGGCCGCATATGCGGACGGCAACCCCAACAAACGTTGGGACGCCGCACGAAACGCAGCGCTCAGCGAGATACTTGGTTTCTACGGTCTCTCGTACTGGTACGCCTGGCAAGTCACCGTCCTCGGCCTCGGTCCTATCTGGATGAGTGACAACGAGAACGCCAAACGTAGGGCCGCACAAGCACTCGACGACGGCGCCGTGATGGGGTTCGGGCTCTCCGAACGCACGCACGGCGCCGACGTCTACTCCACGGACATGGTGCTCACCCCGTCGGACAGCGAGGATCTCGCATTCACTGCTTCGGGGGAGAAGTACTACATCGGAAACGGCAACGTCGCGGGTATGGTTTCGATATTCGGTCGACGAGCGGATCTGGACGGTCCGGAGGCCTACGTGTTCTTCGCAGCCGACTCCTCGCATCCGAACTACGTGCTGCGTGAGAACGTGGTGCACGGGCAGATGTTCGTCAGCACCTTCGGGCTCGAGGACTATCCAGTCCGCAGTCAGGACATTCTCCATACCGGACCCGACGCGTTCTCCGCGGCCCTCAACACCGTCAACGTCGGCAAGTTCAACCTCTGCACCGGATCCATCGGCATCGCCGAGCATGCGTTCCACGAGGCGATCACGCACGCGCACAACCGAATTCTGTACGGCCACCCGGTCACCGACTTCCCGCACGTACGGTCCAGTTTCGTCGATGCGTACGCGCGTCTGATTGCGATGAAAGTCTTCTCCTCGCGCGCAGTGGACTACTTCCGCTCGGCGAACCTCGAGGATCGGCGCTACCTGCTGTTCAACCCGATGACAAAGGCAAAGGTCACCTCCGAGGGCGAAACGGTGGTGCGGATGCTGCACGACGTCATCGCCGCGAAGGGGTACGAGAAGGACACGTACTTTCGGGAGGCGGCACAGTTGATCGGCACCCTGCCCAAGCTCGAAGGCACCGTGCACGTCAACGTTGCGCTCGTGCTCAAGTTCATGCCGTCCTACATGTTCGCCCCCGTCGACTACCCCGTGGTAGGTGTTCGCGACGATGCTTCCGACGACGCATTCTTCTTCGCTCAGGGACCCGCCCGAGGAGCCAGCACCGTACGCTTCCATGACTGGGAAGCGGTCTACGAGAAGTTCTCCCATATTCCCAACGTCGCGCGTTTCTACGAGCAAGCTCAGGCATTCAAGCAATTCCTCAGCGAAGCCGCCCCCGACGAGGCTCAGCAGAAGGATCTCGACTTCCTGCTGAACGTGGGGCACCTCTTCTCGCTGATCGTCTACGGGCACCTCATCCTCGAATCGTCCGACGCGATCTCGGTCGAGACGCTGGATCAGATATTCGACTTCCAGATTCGCGACTTCTCGGGGTACGCCGTGGCCTTGCACGGCAAGCCGTCCTCGACCCCGGCCCAACAGGAGTGGGCACTCGGTGCGATTCGCAAGCCGACCGTGGATCGGCGCCGTTTCGACGCCGTGTGGGCCGAAGTGCTGACCTACGACGGTGCGTACGAGATGAATCCCTGACCGCGCATCACACTTGACCGGGAAACGCCGTGGTCCCCGGTACCTCACCGAGGATGCGGCGCCAAATGGCCAATCGAAGCGCGGCTTCGGTGAGGGCGATGACGGCGGTCTCCCGGGTGGGCCCGGACCTGCTGCGCTCGATCACCGACCGCCACGCGATGGAGGTGTCCACCTCGACCTGGGCCGCCAGTTGCGCGGCGCCGACCGGATCGGTCACCGGAAACGGGATCGCGTAGGCAGTCGCCGCAGCAGGGGCTTCGACGCTTGCCGCCGTCAAGGCGTCGATCGTCGCGTTCCGGCGAGCCCGATGAGCGGCTGCATTCGCCGCGACGAGGTCGGCGCGTGCCGGATTCGAGAAGGCGCCGACAACGCCGTACGCGAAGACGGCCGCGTACTCGGCATCGAGAGCATCGACGAGCGCCTGTTGTTCCACACCCAGTTCGTTCACGCCAGCACCACTTCCAGTTCGACGGCACAGGCCGCGCTGATCGAACCGAGAAGGCCGGCGCGATATCCCGACTCGTTGCGGGCCGAATCGGCCGCGCCACGCTGCGACTCGAGCAGGTAGGACTTCAGTTCGTCCAGCGTCGGCGGCGGCTTCGGCGTCGTGGACTGCGCCTGGGTCGTCTCCGCTGCCTCTGCCGCCGTTGTCGCGGGCACGCCTGCAACCCGAGCGATCTCCGCGGCGAGCGCGTCGGCGTGGCTGGTGCGTTCGGCGCGGACCACATCGAGCGCTCCGGCCAGTTCGGGTGCGAGCGCAGTCAATGCAGTGGCAGCGGTGGCATCGCGTCGCGCGAGCCGCAAGTGCGTTGTCAACGTGTCCACGGTGGCCTGCTCCTCGGCGGCCGAGGAGCAGGAGATCGCGCCGACCAGACCGGCAGTGCCCAGGACTGCGCCTGCGGTCCACCGGAACGCCGCACGGCGTGAGAGCGAACGAGTGATCTCCGGCGTCGGCACGCCCTTATCGTGCCAGGTGCGATCTTGCTCTCGTGCACCCGGACCTGGTCATCAGTGCCCGCAGATGGCGTTAAGCTGTACGTTCACCACGCGCTGGCTTTCACACAACTTCAACGAGGAGTTCCCACCACGATGCCTGTTCCGTCCAAGGAGAGGGTCATCGCACTCCTCTCCGATCTCGTCGAGGCCAGGGGGTTCGACCTCGAGGACGTCACCGTCGTCGCGGCCGGCAAACACAGTGCCGTAAAGATCATGGTCGACCGTGACGAGGGCATCGATCTCGATTCCCTGCCTGCGCTCAGTCGCGATATCTCCGATGTCTTCGACGCTGTATCGGATTTCGGTGAGGCGCCGTACACGCTCGAAGTCACCACCCCTGGGATCGACCGGCCGCTGACCGAGCCCCGGCATTGGCGTCGGGCGCGGGGTCGGATGGTCCGGATCCAACTGGCCGATGAGAAGTTCGATGCTCGCGTCGGGCTGCTCGACGGAGATGTCGTCACCGTTGTCACCCGGACCAAAGGGGTCCTGGCCACACGGGACATCGTGCTGGCGAACGTGGTCAAGGCAGTTGTGCAGGTGGAATTCTCGCGGCCCAAGGCTGATGAAATGGAGTTGGCGGGCGGCGTCGTCGACGGCAGGCCCGCCCCGGCCGACACCGACGAGATCGTGAACGTGGAAACACCGGAAGAAGGGTCTTGACAAGTGAATATCGACATCGCAGCGCTACGCGCTATCGAGGCGGACAAAGGCGTCTCGATCGAGACAGTGATCTCCACGATCCAGACAGCGCTGCTGACGGCCTACCGGCACACCGAGGGGCATCAGCCGCACGCGTGGATCGACGTCAACCGCAAGACCGGTTCGGTGCGGGTGATGGCCAAGGAGATCGACGCGGACGGCAACACCATCTCGGAGTGGGACGACACCCCCGAGGGATTCGGTCGTATCGCAGCCACGACGGCACGACAGGTCATCCTGCAGCGGTTGCGTGATGCCGAGCACGAGCGCTCGTTCGGCGAGTACTCCACCCATGAGGGTGAGATCGTCAACGGAGTCATTCAACGAGACACCCGGGCGAACGCGAAGGGCACGGTCATCGTCCGAATCGGCAGCGACGCCAACGGTGCGGACGGTCTGTTGCCGCCGGCAGAGCAAGTCCCGGGGGAGAGCTACGAGCACGGCGAACGAATCAAGTGTTACGTCGTCGGTGTTGCCCGCGGGCAACGCGGTCCGCAGATCACCCTGTCGAGAACGCACCCCAACCTGGTGCGAAAGCTCTTTGCCTTGGAAGTGCCGGAAATTGCCGACGGCTCGGTCGAGATCATCGCTGTCGCCCGCGAGTCGGGACACCGGTCGAAGATTGCCGTGCAGTCCACCGTGAACGGACTGAACGCCAAAGGTGCGTGCATCGGGCCCATGGGCCAGCGCGTTCGCAACGTGATGAGTGAGCTCGCGGGCGAGAAGATCGACATCATCGACTTCGACGAGGATCCTGCCCGATTCGTCGGGAACGCACTGTCTCCGTCGAAGGTTGTGTCGGTGACGGTGGTCGACGCCGTAGCTCGCGCGGCCCGCGTCGTCGTCCCTGATTATCAACTCTCGTTGGCCATCGGCAAAGAGGGGCAGAACGCCCGATTGGCTGCCAGGCTGACGGGTTGGCGTATCGATATCCGCAGCGATGCGGCGGTGGCACCCGAATCGACCAGCGGGTAAGGGTGGAATGCGGAGTTCGGAGCGATACAGCGGTAGAGTGGTCGGTGGTTCGGAAATGATCTCCATGCGTTCGTCTCATGAGAGCACCGGTTCGGCGGTAGACCGTCAGCCGGTGCGCACGTGTGTCGGGTGCAAGGAGAGAGCTCCGTCCGTCGATCTGTTGAGAGTCGTGGTCAGACCCTCGTACGGTGGATCGCAGTCCTCGGACTGGATCCTCGTACCCGATGTCCGCCGCAGGCTGCCCGGTCGAGGTGCATGGTTGCACCCCGTCCAGCAGTGTCTGGTCAACGCAGAACGGCGCCGAGCTTTCGGCAGGGCACTTCGCGTGCCGGGGCCGGTTGAAACCTCCGAGGTAGTCGCTTTCGTCGAAGGCGCTTCATCGGAAGGTCGATCACCGGAACCGGACGACAGAGTTACATCCGTCGAGAAGAACAGGCAACAGCACTGATGAGCACACCGTGAAGCACCAACGATGAACGTCCGTCGGAGATAACCCGAGGTCGTGCGGGCACCAAGCCTCGCTCGGCCTCTCAGTGAGGAGAGCAGTGGCAGGCAAGGCCCGCGTGCACGAGTTGGCAAAAGAACTCGGTGTCACCAGTAAGGAACTACTCGCACGGCTCAAAGAGCAAGGCGAGTTCGTCAAGTCCGCATCGTCCACCGTCGAAGCGCCCGTAGCGCGTCGACTGCGTGAGGCGTTCCCATCCGACAAACCCGATTCCGCCTCCGGCAACGGTCAGTCCGCCGGCGCAGCGAACGGCAGCACCGCATCACGTAGCGATGCCACCGATTCCGCGCCCAAGCCGACCACCGGCGCCAAGCCCGGCGGTCCGCGGCCCGGCCCCAAGCCGACACCGCGGCCGACACCGGCAGCCCCGGTTGCAGAAACACCTGCGGAGCCCGTGGCGCCGACCAAGTCGGAACCCGCTGCTCCCGCCGCAGCCGCACCGACGAGCCCGTCCCCGGCTGCTCCGGCACCATCGGCGCCAGCTGCCGCTGCGCCGGCAGCACCCGCCGCAGAGGCGTCCCCGGCAGCATCCGAGGCTCCGGCTGCGCCGGCCGGACCAAAGCCAGGCGCGCCCGGGCCCAAGCCGGGACCCAAGGCTCCTCGCGTCGGTAACAACCCGTACTCGTCCGCACCCACCGAGCGTCCCGCGCCTCGTCCGGCTCCCGGTGCTCCTCGGCCGGGTGGCGGTCGTCCGGCCCCCGGTCAGGGTGGACCTCGTCCGGCAGCACCGGCGGGTGGGTCGCGTCCGGCTCCCGGCCAGGGCGGACCTCGTCCGGCTCCCGGTCAGGGTGGACCTCGTCCGAGTCCCGGCTCGATGCCACCTCGCCCGAACCCGGGTGCCATGCCCACGCGTTCGTCGCGTCCCGCTCCCGCCACAGGCGGCCGTCCGGGTCGCCCCGGCGGCGCTCCGGGCGGTCGTCCCGGTGGCGCCGGTGGCGGCGGTTACCGCGGCGGCGGCGCGCCAGGTGCGCCCGGCGGCGCTCCCGCAGGAGGAGCACCGGCAGGCGGCTTCCGTGGTCGTCCCGGCGGCGGTGGTCGTCCAGGCCAGCGCGGCGCTGCAGCAGGTGCATTCGGTCGTCCCGGCGGCGCGCCCAGGCGTGGACGCAAGTCGAAGCGGGCGAAACGTGCCGAGTACGAGAGCATGCAGGCTCCTGCCGTCGGCGGCGTCAGGCTGCCTCGCGGCAACGGCGAGACCATCCGTCTCGCCCGTGGCGCTTCGCTGTCCGACTTCGCGGACAAGATCGACGCCAACCCGGCTGCATTGGTTCAGGCTCTGTTCAATCTCGGTGAGATGGTGACCGCGACACAGTCGGTCAACGACGAGACGCTCGAGCTGCTCGGCGGCGAGATGAATTACGTCGTCCAGGTCGTCAGCCCCGAGGACGAGGATCGCGAGCTGCTCGACAGCTTCGACCTCACCTACGGCGAGGATGCGGGCGGCGAGGAAGACCTCGAACAGCGTCCCCCCGTGGTCACGGTCATGGGCCACGTCGACCACGGTAAGACGCGGTTGCTCGACTCGATCCGTAACACCACGGTGCGCGAAGGCGAGGCCGGCGGCATCACCCAGCACATCGGTGCTTACCAGGTTCTCACCGAGCTCGAGGGCAACGAGCGCCTCATGACCTTCATCGATACACCCGGTCACGAGGCCTTCACGGCCATGCGTGCTCGCGGTGCGAAGGCCACCGACCTCGCGATTCTGGTTGTTGCAGCCGATGACGGTGTCATGCCGCAGACGGTCGAAGCGATCAACCACGCGCAGGCTGCCGATGTCCCCATCGTGGTCGCGATCAACAAGATCGACAAGGAAGGTGCCAACCCGGACAAGATCCGGCAGCAGCTCACCGAATACGGTCTCGTCGCCGAGGAGTACGGCGGCGACACGATGTTCGTCGAGATCTCCGCGAAGCAGGGCATCAACATCGACGCCCTTCTCGACGCGGTGCTCTTGACCGCAGATGCCGCATTGGATCTGCGTGCGAACCCCGACATGGAGGCGCAGGGCGTCGCCATCGAGGCCCACCTCGATCGTGGACGTGGACCGGTGGCAACCGTGCTCATTCAGCGCGGAACGTTGCGAGTCGGCGATTCGATCGTGGCCGGCGATGCATACGGACGTGTCCGCCGCATGGTCGACGAGCACGGCGAGGATGTCACCGAAGCGTTGCCTTCGCGGCCCGTGCAGGTCATCGGTTTCACCTCGGTGCCCGGTGCAGGCGACAACCTCCTCGTCGTCGACGAGGACCGTATCGCTCGGCAGATCGCGGATCGTCGCAACGCCCGTAAGCGCAACGCGCTTGCCGCGAAGAGTCGCAAACGCATCAGCCTCGATGATCTCGATGCAGCGCTGAAGGAGACTTCGCAGCTGAACCTGATCCTCAAGGGCGACAACTCGGGCACCGTCGAGGCGCTCGAAGAAGCCCTGCTGGGTATCGAGATCGACGACGAGGTAGAGCTGCGGGTCATCGACCGCGGTGTCGGTGGCGTCACCGAGACCAACGTCAACCTCGCATCGGCCTCCAACGCGATCATCATCGGCTTCAACGTCCGCGCGGAAGGCAAGGCCACCGAGCTCGCCAACCGTGAGGGCGTCGACATTCGGTACTACTCGGTGATCTACCAGGCGATCGACGAGATCGAACGGGCCCTCAAGGGCATGCTCAAGCCGGTGTACGAAGAGGTCGCGCTTGGTCAGGCAGAGATTCGTGCGCTGTTCCGTTCGTCCAAGGTCGGCAATATCGCCGGTTGCCTCGTCACCTCCGGTACGATCCGTCGCAACGCAAAGGCGCGTCTGCTTCGCGATAACAAGGTGGTCGCCGAGACCGTCACCATCTCCTCGCTTCGTCGTGAGAAGGAGGACGCGGTCGAGGTGCGCGAGGGCTACGAGTGTGGTCTTACGGTGACGTACTCCGACATCAAGGTGGGAGATGTCATCGAGGCGTACGAGCTTCGCGAGAAGCCGCGCGACTAGACGGGAAAGGAACCTGTGGGTGACGCACCCGACAAGGTTCCGATCTCGGTTGTGGTGACGCACGGGGAGTGACACTGGAGTGATCGATACGGCCGGCGGCGGTACCTCGAAGGTGCCGCCGCCGGATCGTCCGGTCGAACCGATCGAAGGATGGCCGCGTGTATCTGGGTGCTCTGGAGTTGGACGTGCTGTTGGGCGATGTGCGGTCGTTGGCGGAGAAGCAGACGACGGTCGAGCCCGTGCTGTCGGAGTTGCACAGATTTGGTGTTTCGGCGGCGGAGACGGGTGAACTCGGCCGTATCAGGCGGTCCCTTTTCGGAATCGCCGCAGCGGGATCCGATGTCGATGGTCTGCACGACAAACTGGACGAATGCGAACGGCATGTCGCCGAGCGCCACGATCTGGAATTGTTGGCAGTGAGAAGAAGAATTTTCGGTCCCGAGGACTGACTCGGTACCGCGTATGAGGAGCGTGAAGAGTTCATGGTGGATCAGGCGAGGGCTCGCAGGCTTTCGAAACGGATAGCCGCCATCGTTGCGACGGCTATCGACCACGAGATCAAGGATCCGCGGCTGGCATTCGTGACGATCACCGACTGCAAGGTCACAGCCGACCTGCACGATGCGACGGTCTATTACACGGTGCGAGGCGAGGACTTGGACACGCCGCCCGACGTGCAGGCTGCGGCTTCCGGTTTGGAGAAGGCAAAGGGCGTTCTGCGCTCCAAAGTCGGTGCGGGAACCGGTGCGCGCTTCACACCGACGCTGACGTTCGTCACGGACACGGTCCCCGATACAGCGCGTCACATGGAGGAACTCCTCGAGCGCGCCCGGCGAGCGGACAGTGAGGTCGCCCGGGCGGCGGCCACCGCGCAACCCGCAGGTGACCCCGATCCGTACAAGGCGCCCCGAGACCTCGACGAGGACTCAGAGTCGGCCGAGGTGGACCGGGCGACGTGACGACATCGCCCAGGGCGGCCTCGCCACAGGCAGGAATCGGTGCACCGGTAGAGGACATGTTCCCCCGCGTCATCTCTCTGTTGGAGGCTGCTCGCTCGGCGACTGTGCTCTGTCACGTGCACCCGGACGCCGACACCATCGGTAGCGGTCTTGCGTTGGCGATGGTGCTGGATCGGCGGGGAGTGTCGGTGGAAGTGTCGTTCGCCGTCCCCGAGGAGCTACCGGAATCGATGAACGAACTGCCCGGGCGCGAAATGTTGGTTCCCGCTCGGGAAGTGCGCAGCGAGGTCGACCTCGTCGTCACCGTGGATGCCGGCAGCCGAGGGCGACTCGGTGCGCTTGCCGATCGAATCGACTCCGCAGACGCATGCCTGGTGATCGACCACCACAGATCCAATACCCGTTTCGGGACCGTGAATCTCGTCGACGACGGTGCGGAGTCCACGACCGCGGTCATCACGCGGCTGTTCGACGCGTGGGACATCGAGGTCGATGCCGACGTAGCCCACTGTTTGTTCGCTGGTCTGGTCACCGACACCGGATCGTTTCGATGGGTTCGGCCCGGCTCGCATCTGCTTGCCGAACGACTGCTCGCCACCGGTATCGACGGTGCTGCGATCGCCCGAAAGCTGCTGGACAGTCATCCGTTCGGCTGGCTTCCGATGCTGGGCAAAGTTCTCGGATCCGCGACGCTCGTTCCCGACGGTGTCGGCGGGCTCGGGTTGGTGTACGCCGTCATCGAACGCGAGGACACCGCCGGACTACGGTCGGAGGAGATCGAGAGCGTCATCGACATCGTGCGCACCACCGCCGAAGCCGAGGTCGCGGCTGTGTTCAAACAACAGGCCGGTGACGAATGGACCGTGTCGCTGCGCTCGAAGACCGTAGTCGACGTCTCGACCGTCGCAACGGTTCTCGGCGGTGGCGGGCACCGCAACGCCGCCGGGTTCACCGCGCACGGAACGATGTCCGACGTCGTCGCCACCCTGATCGATGCCCTCTCCTGACTCCAGCGCCCTCGCCGAAGCCTCCCCGCGCCGCATCCTCGGATTGGCGATTCCAGCCCTGGGAGTTCTTGCAGCAGAGCCGCTGTACTTACTCTTGGACGCCGCTGTGGTGGGCCGGCTCGGGGCGTTGCCGCTCGCTGGTCTCGCCGTGGGGGGATTGGTCCTGGCCCAGGTCAGCACTCAGCTGACATTCCTGTCCTACGGTACGACGGCCCGCGCGGCTCGCCTGCACGGTGCCGGACGCGACGACGACGCCGTGGGGGAGGGCGTATCGGCGACATGGCTGGCGTTCGGGCTCGGCGCGCTGATCATCGCAGTGATGCAGCTGCTATGCGTTCCGATTCTCGCGTTGATCGGCGGTGGTGGCGATATCACTGCCGAAGCTGTGCGCTGGTTCCGGGTTGCGGTACTCGGCGTGCCGTTCATTTTGGTGTCGATGGCAGGCAACGGATGGATGCGAGGCCTACAGGACACGGTTCGCCCGCTCCGCTACGTCGTGTTCGGGTTGGGGCTCTCGGCGGTGCTGTGCCCACTCCTGGTGCACGGACTCCTCGGATTCCCCTACCTGGGATTGGTCGGGTCGGCGGTCGCCAACGTCATCGGCCAGACCGTTGCGGGAGCTCTCTTCGTCGTTGCACTCGTGCGATCAGGCGTGCCGCTGCGCCCATCATGGCCGGTGATGCGCGCGCAGTTGTCGCTGGGCAGAGATCTGGTGCTACGCAGCCTGGCGTTCCAAGCCTGCTTCCTCTCCGCGGCGGCGGTGGCGTCGCGATTCGGCGCGGCGTCGGTCGCGGCCAATCAGGTTGTACTGCACTTGTGGAACTTGGTGTCGCTGACTCTCGATTCGTTGGCCATCGCTGCCCAGACCTTGGTCGGTGCCGCCCTCGGTCGCGCCGATGTGCCCGGCGCCACGCGCTTGGGCTGGCGACTGACGGCGTGGTCGACGGTGTTCGCGCTGGTGCTGGCGTTGCTTCTCGCGGCCGGCGGGCCCATTCTGCCGGGCCTGTTCACGACCGACTCGTCCGTGGTGGAACAGATGCAGTCGATTTGGTGGATCTTCGTGGCGATCATTCCACTGGCTGGGGTCGTGTTCGCACTCGATGGTGTGCTGCTCGGTGCCGGGGATGCGGCGTTCCTACGAACGGCCACGCTCGCATGTGCGCTCGTCGGTTTCCTGCCGTCGATCTGGCTCGCATTGGCCTTCGACTGGGGACTTCGCGGAATCTGGTTCGGCCTCGGGATTTTCGTCGCACTGCGCATGGCGGCGGTGATCGGTCGTTTCGTCTCGGGTCGGTGGGCTATCGCCGGCGCCGACATTCAACGCACAGCCGGATGAATCGCCATTTCCTGACTCTTGACGACGAAGTAGACGGCGCGGCCCGGCTCGAGATCGAGCTCGGCGACCGCTGCGGGAGTGACGTCGGCGGCTGTCCCGGGGCTGCCGTCCGGATAGTCGGCTCCCCGTAGCCGCACGTACGCGCCCTGGGCGTCCATCGTGGTGATGGTGACGGGAAAGATGTTGCGCGGGCTGGCGCGCGGAGGTTCGAGGTGGACGGCGACGGCGGACGGGGCGAACACCGCCACCGCATCTCCCGTCATTGCCTCCGCCTGTGCACCGTCCATGTGGCCGAACACGCGAAGTCCCCACGCTGTGGTCAGCGAACCCGGAGCGTCGACTCGACCGGTCAGCAGGTTCACCCCTGCGATCTGCGCGGCGAAGGCACTGCGCGGTGAGGTGAGCACATCGGCCGTCGGTCCGCGCTCGACAATACGTCCCGACTCGACCACTACGACGGTGTCGGCCATGGCCAGCGCGTCGAGCAGGTCGTGTGTGACCACCACCGCTGTTCGTCGCTGCTCGCGCAGCACGGTGCGAAGCAGGCGCCGTAGCCCTGGGGCGGTCTCGACGTCGAGTGCCGCCATCGGCTCGTCGAGGAGCAAGACCCTGGGTTCGGCGGCGAGTGCACGTGCAATTGCGACGCGCTGTGCCTGCCCACCCGACAGTTGCGCGGGTCTGCGGCCGGCGAGGTCGAGTGCACCGACCGCACTGAGCCAGGACTGGGCCAGTGCTCGCGCATCGCGCCTGCGGACGCCACGGCTGCGGGGAGCGAACGCCACGTTCTCTGCGACGCTGAGATGCGGAAACAGCAGAGCGCTCTGAGACAGGCTCGCGACACCGCGAGCATGGGGAGGCACGTGTATTCCCCGAGCGGTATCGGTGACGACGTCCGCCCCGAGGGTGATTTTTCCGGTGTCGGGCGTTGCGAGCCCTGCGATGAGGTCGAGCAACGTGGATTTACCGGCACCGTTGGGGCCGAGTAGGGCAACGACCTCCCCTTCGGCGACGTCGAACTCGATTTCGACATCCCGCTGCGCGATCCGGGCAGTCACGGACACGGAGCTCACAGGAGACCTTTCATCACAAGACACTGTCCGTCCGGCGTCCACGTGCGGCGAGAACGACGAGGGCGGCCACGACGATCAGCAGTAGGGACAGCGCCACTGCAGCATCGGCATCGGCTTCCCGTTGAAGATAGATCTCGAGTGGCAAGGTCCGTGTGACGCCTTGGAGCGATCCGGCGAAGGTGAGGGTGGCACCGAATTCGCCGAGTGCACGCGCGAATGCGAGTACAGCGCCGGAGACCAGGCCGGGCAGCACGAGGGGCAGGGTCACGCGCCGCAGGACTGTCGTCGGTCGAGCGCCGAGCGTCGCCGCCACCCTTTCGTAGGCGTGACCCGAACTTCGCAGTGCACCTTCGAGGCTGAGGACGAGGAAGGGCAGCGAAACGAAGGTTTGAGCCAACACCACCGCGGTCGTCGAGAATGCGATGGACAGGCCCCAACCCTCCAGATACTCGCCGACGAGGCCCAGGCGCCCGAACGTGTACAGCAACGCGATCCCCCCGACGACGGGCGGCAGAACCAGCGGCAGCAGCACGAGCGCCCGGAGGATCGAGAGCCCCGGGAAATCGGTGCGAGCGAGCACGAGCGCCATGGGGATACCGATGACGACACACAGCGCGGTGCTGGCGGCGGCTGTTCGCAAGCTCAGGGCGAGCGCGGTTCTCGATGCGTCCGAGGTGACGAGTGGAACGAAGTTGGGCCAGTCGATTCGAAGCAGAATGGCAAGCAGCGGTGTCAGGATGAACAGAGCACCGATTGCGGCCGGAAGAAAGACCCACCCCGGGAGCCCGAGCCGAACCGTGGTCGAGCGGGTGGCGGTCACGGCGCCGCGAACCCGGCCTCGGCGAGAATCCGCTGCCCCGCGGCGCCGGTGACGGATGCGACGAACGCAACTGCCGCATCGGCATTCTTGTTGCTGCCGAGGACTGCGATCGGGTACGTGTTGATTGCTCGAGCCGATTCGGGGAAGGTCACCGAAGTCACTCGGTCTCCGGCCGCTGCGGCGTCGGTGACGTACACCAGGCCGGCGTCCGCCTGCCCCGACATCACTTTCCCGAGTACGTCGGTCACCGCCGATTCCTCGCTCACTGCGGGAATGGTGATGCCGGTGACCTGCTCGACCTTGTCGGTGGCAGCGCCGCACGGGACCCGAGGGGCACACACGACAGTCAGAATGTCCGGGTTCGCCAGATCGGCGAACGACGTCACGTTCGCGGGATTGCCCGGCGCTGTGACGATCGTGAGCACGTTCGTGGCAAAGGGCGTCGGTTCCCCGTCCACGAGCTGCGCATCGACCGCCCTCTCCATGGTGTTCATGTCTGCGGTTGCGAACACGTCGGCCGGTGCACCCTGGTCGAGCTGGGTGAACAGGTCCGAGGAACCGGCGAAGTTGAGGGCGACGTTCGTGCCCGGGTACTGGGCTTCGAAGGACTCGGCGAGTTCGGTGAACGTCGCGGTCAGCGATGCCGCCGCGAAGACCGTGATGTCGCCGGTATTCGGGGAGCCGGGTGCGCAACCCGTGAGCAGTGCGGCACACGCCGTGGCGGCGGCCAGCGGCCCTATCGACCGGTTCGTGCGAGGGTTTCCTGTGCTTCGACGATGACCATGGATGAGGCGATGACCATGGATAAGGCGATGACCATGGATAAGGCGATGACCATGGATAGCCGGCCTCACCTGTTCCGTCTCGCCACTACTACACGGGCCAGGAACTGCGCGGCGAGCAGCGCGACCGCGCACACCACAGCCGTGATCGCGAATCCGGCTACGAAATTGTCCGATGCAATCCCGGCAAGGAATGCGGCCATCACCGTGATGACCATCCCTGCCCGTAGGCCGCTCTTCTCGGACCCCGAAAGTTTTTCCATAGCTCGATTCTCGCACTGTGGCGTGTTCGAACACCCATGCCCGCCACCCGTGACGTGCACAGGGCGGAATCACAGAGGAGAATGGGGCGTTGGTTCACCATCGAACCGCGAGAACGTCATCGAACTGAAAGGATCGCCCCCTGTGGCAGCCACGCTCTGGGCAGTCAGTGACATCCACGTCGGCCACCGAGGCAACCGGCCGATCACCGAGGATATTCACCCCGAATCGCCCGAGGACTGGCTGATCGTCGCTGGGGATGTCTCGGAGAAGACCGACGACATCAAGTGGGCGCTCGAACTCCTGCGCAGCCGGTTCGCGAAGGTCATCTGGGTGCCGGGAAACCACGAGCTGTGGACGACGGCGAAAGACCCCGTGCAGATCCACGGCGTCGCACGCTACGAGTACCTGGTGAACTTGTGTCGAGAGATCGACGTGGTGACACCCGAGGACCCCTACCTGGTGTGGGAGGGCGAGGGCGGGCCCGCGACGATCGTGCCGCTGTTCCTGCTGTACGACTACTCCTTTCTGCCGCGCGGGGCGATCGACAAAGACCATGGCCTCGCGATCGCCCGAGAGAAGAACGTCGTGGCCACCGACGAGTTCCTGCTGTCGCCGCAGCCCTACGCCACGCGCGACGCGTGGTGCCGCGCACGTATCGAGAGCACCCGCGCGCGTCTCGACGCCCTCGATACCTCCGTTCCCACAGTGCTGATCAATCACTTCCCGATGGTTCGTCAGCCGACCGACGTGCTGTTCTATCCGGAGTTCGCGCTGTGGTGCGGATCGACCCTCACTGCCGACTGGCACGTGAAGTACAACGCACTGTGCTCGGTGTACGGCCACCTGCACATTCCGCGAACCACCTACTACGACGGAGTGCGGTTCGAGGAAGTCTCCGTCGGCTACCCGCGTGAGTGGCAACGGCGAGGTTTGCCGGACAACGTGCTGCGTCGGATTCTCCCGGTGCCCGCGTACCCGGAGGGAACGCTGAACAAGTGGGGCGGTCACTTCACCGTCACGCCCGAAATGGAAGCCGAAGTCGAGAAGATGAGGTCCAAGCAGTGATCGAGTCGATCCTCCCGAACGGAGTCGTCGCCGCGGAGTTGTTCGAGGATCCGCCCGGGTTGACCCCGCATCCGCTCGAGGCGCCCCTGGTGGCCAAGGCAGTCGACAAGCGCAAGCGCGAGTTCACCTCCGCGCGACACTGCGCTCGTCTCGCGATGGGCAAGTTGGGCGTCGACCCCGCGCCGATCATGCGCGGCAAGTCCGGTGCTCCGCAGTGGCCGAAGGGCGTTGTCGGGTCGCTGACACACTGCGACGGGTACCGCGGGGCCGTTCTCGGCTACTCCATGCAGGTGCGTTCGGTCGGGATCGATGCCGAGCCGCATGGACCGTTGCCCGAGGGTGTGCTGGACGCGGTGAGCATCGAAGCGGAACGGAAATGGCTCGCCACTGCCGACAGCGCCGACATGCACTGGGATCGGCTGCTGTTCTGTGCCAAGGAGGCGACCTACAAAGCCTGGGAACCACTCACCGGACGGTGGCTGGGTTTCGAGGATGCGCATATCACTTTCGAGCGCACCGGGGTGAAGGGCGAGCTTTCCGGCACCTTCACCTCGACGCTTCTCGTCCCCGGCGACACCCTCTCCGGACCGCCGTTGACCTCCTTCGACGGTCGATGGTTGGTCGACGGAGGCCTGATCGTGACGGCGATAGCGGTGTCCTGACCGCGGTACTGGCACAATGATCTCTCGTGTCTGCGCGCGGTAAGTTGTCCTCCGGTCTCGTCGGAGCCGGGTTGTTGATAGTCGACAAGGATGCGGGAGTGACCAGCCACGACGTGGTGGCGTCGTGCCGCAAGCTGCTGAACACACGCAAGGTGGGGCATGCGGGGACGCTCGATCCGATGGCCACGGGCGTGCTCGTCCTCGGCATCGAACGCGCTACCAAGATGCTCGGACTGCTCGCCCTGACCACCAAGGCGTACTCGGCGACCATCCGTCTCGGCAGAAGCACCACCACCGACGACGCCGAGGGCGAGACGATCGCTGACGCGTCCGCGTCCTCGATTACCGACGCAGACATCTCCGCGCAGGTCATCTCGCTCACCGGTGACATCGAGCAGATCCCGTCGAGCGTCAGCGCGATCAAGGTCGACGGACAGCGGGCGCACAAGCTGGTTCGCGCCGGCGAGGAGTTCACCATTCCGGCGAGGCGGGTCCACGTCTCCCGCTTCGAGGTTCTCGCCAGACGGGACGTGCTGGGGGAGGACGGGACGGCCTTCGTCGATCTGGACGTCGAGGTCGAATGCTCCTCGGGGACCTATGTTCGAGCCTTGGCGCGTGACCTCGGCGCCGCACTCGGGGTCGGTGGCCATCTGACGAAACTGCGCCGCACCCGCGTTGGCCCCTTCACCCTCGAGCATGCCCGGACTCTCCGCGAGCTCGCGGACGAGCCCGCGGTCAGTCTCGACATCGACGAGGCCGCACGCACTGCGTTCGAGCACAGGCAGGTCGATGCGGACGAGGCGGAGGCGATAAGCCAGGGGCGTTGGCTCGACCCGATCGGAATCTCCGGCGTGTACGCGGCGATCGATCCGAGCGGTCACGCGATCGCGCTGCTGCAGGAGAAGGGTAAGCGGGCGAGTTCGGTGATGGTAGTGCGTCCAGCCACGTTGCGAGGTCTCAGCAGCTAGCAGAATCAATCGGTCCGGGCTACTGCAAGGTCAGGCCGGAACCATCCAGATCGCTTCGGCCGCGCGCTGACCGAGATCGATGGTGTTCGACTCCTCGTGCCCCAGTTCGATCGCGACGGTGCCGGCGTAGTCGCGGCGTTCGACAACGGTGATCACCAGGTCGAGCGTGATCCCGACGGTGTCGAAGTAGCGCAGGATGGCCGGGTCGGAGTCCGAGATGCGTGCGACGCGCCCGTTTTGGCCGTTCGCGTAGTCGCTCAGTCTCGTGGCTTCGGGCGAGGAGATGTCACCGTCCACAGACGGAATCGGGTCGCCATGGGGGTCGCGCTGCGGGAAACCCAACTTGGCGTCGATTCGCGACATCATCAGGTCGGAGACAGCATGCTCGAGGATTTCGGCCTCGTCGTGAACTTCGTCCCATCCGTATCCGAGTTCGCGAACGAGATATGTCTCGATCAGTCGGTGACGGCGAACCATGGCGACGGCGGCGTGACGACCACGCTCGGTGAGCGAGATCGCTCCATAGCGGGCGTGATCGACCATCCCCTGGTCGGCCAGCTTTCTGATGGCCTCGGACACCGTGGAGGCGGAAACACCGATGCGCTCGGAGAGCATTTTCGTGCTCACTGTGTCCTCGCTCCATTCGCTGGCGGTCCAGATGACTTTCAGATAGTCCTGGGCCACAGCCGACAGCTGTACCTCCCCGTTTTGTTCCACCACGGAGTCGAGCTTAGGCAATCCAATCGGAAATGACATCTCGCCCGGCCGTCGGTCATGCAACGATGTCGGCGGGTCGTCGCAGCCGGCGCGTCACTATTCCCTGGCTCGGACTGAACAGGTACGCGAGGGTGAATACTGTTCCCTGGGCGAGAACGACGGTTCCGCCGGACGAGACGTCCAGGTAGAAACTCACGTAGATCCCGACAATTGCGCAGCCTATGCCGATGGCGGGAGCCAGCAGCAGCATCTGACCGAAGCGTTGCGTGAGCAAGTATGCCGTCGCGCCCGGTGTGATCAGCATGGCGACGACGAGGATCACGCCCACTGCCTGCAGGGCCACGACAGTCGTGAGCGCGAGCAGGGTCAGCATCAGACCGGACAGCACGCTCGGCGAGATCCCGACCGCACGCGCCTGCGTTCGATCGAACGCGAACAGCGTGAAATCGCGTCGCTTGACGATCATCACCGCCAATGCCAGCCCGCCGAGAACGATGACCTGCCACATGTCTCCTTCGGATACACCGAGAAGATTGCCGAAGAGGATGTGGTTCAGGTCGATCTGGCTCGGGAATTTCGAGATCAAGACGACGCCGAACGCGAACAGCGTCGTGAAGACGACCCCGATTGCGGCGTCCTCTTTGACCGCGGTCGTGTTGCGCACGATGCCGATCGCTCCGACGGCGATGAGCGCAAAGATCAACGCCCCGATTGCGAACGGCGCGCCGAGTAGGTAGGACAGCGCGACGCCTGGCAGAACTGCATGCGAGACGGCATCACCCATGAGAGACCAACCGATCAGAACGAGCCAGCAGCTCAGAACCGCACACACCACGGATGCGACCACGGTGACGAGCAGCGCTCTTCTGATGAAGGTGTATTGAAGCGGATCGAGCAGCAGGTCGAGCGGGTACATCTCAGTGTCCCTCCGAGTCGATCGATTGCAGCGGGTCGATGCCGAAGGCCAGTGCCAAATTCTCGGGCCGCAGCACCTCCCTCGGGGTTCCGTGCATCAGCACCCGCTGGTGCAGCAGGATCGCCTCGTCGCACAGATCCGGCAGAGCGCGAAGGTCGTGTGTGGAGATCAACACCGAAGCTCCCGCTGAGGTCAGTTCGCGCAAGAGTCGGGTGATCGTGGCCTCAGTACGTTTGTCGACGCCCGCGAACGGTTCGTCGAGCAGCAGCAGCGATGCCTCCTGGGCGATGGCCCGAGCAACGAACGCGCGTTTGCGTTGGCCCCCCGACAGTTGGCCGATCTGCCGGTCGGCCAACTCGGTCAACTCGACGCGCGCCAATGCTGCTGCAACGGCATCCCTGTCGCGGGCGCGCGGGGTGCGCATCCAGTTCTGCGTACCGTAGCGACCCATCATCACCACCTCACGAACGCTGATGGGGAACGTCCAGTCCACGGTTTCGCTCTGGGGCACATAGCTCACCGCTGCATCCTTGCGCGCCTTCTCCGGCGGTCCGCCGAAAATGCGGATGGATCCGGTGTCGGGCCGGACGACGCCCATGATCGACTTGAACAGTGTCGACTTGCCGGATCCGTTCATGCCGACCAGCCCGCACACTCGCCCCGGTTCGAGCGTCAGGGAAGTATCGACCAGTGCGGTGACCTCGCGGTAGCGAACACCCAAGTGCTCCACCTGGAGTGCCGGTGCGATGCGGTTCATTCTGACTCCCCGAGTAGTGCGTCGGTGATGGTTCGGGCGTCGTAGGTGAGCAGGTCCAGGTAGGTCGGAACCGGACCGCCGTCGTCGCTGAGGGAATCGACGAAGAGGGTTCCGCCGAATTGGGCGCCGGTGTCCTCGGCGACCTGAAGCTGAGCCTTGTTCGACACTGTCGACTCGCAGAAAATGGCGGGTACGTCGTTCTCTCGGACGAAATCGATTGTGGCGACCACCTGCTTCGGCGTACCTTCCTGCTCCGCGTTGACCGGCCAGAGGTAGGCCTCCTGCAGATCGAAGTCTCGGGCGAGATAACTGAACGCTCCCTCGCAGGTGACCAGGGCTCGCTGGTTGGCGGGGAGCACGGCCAGATCGGCGCGAAGTTCGTCGGCGACAGCGCTGAGCGCGCCGTTGTAGGCGGCGGCGTTCGCGCGGTAGTCGGACGCGTTGGCGGGGTCGAGGCGGACGAATGCGTCCGCGATGTTGTCTACGTACGTTTGCGCTACTTTCGGCGACATCCAGGCGTGCGGGTTTGCTTTGCCCGCGTATGCGTCGCCGCGGATGTAGACCGGATCGACTCCGTCGCTGAGGACGGCGTGTGGTGCTGGCACGCGCTCGACGAATTTTTCGAACCAGGCTTCGAGACCGAGTCCGTTGTCCAGGATCAGGTCGGCTCGGTCTGCGGTGCGAAGATCGCCGGGGGTTGGTTCGTACCCGTGGATTTCCGCACCCGCCTTGGTGATGGACTCGACGCGTAAGTGTTCCCCCGCCACGTTGCGTGCCATGTCCGCAAGAACCGTGAAGGTGGTCAGCACCAGCGGTCGCGGGTCATCCTCGCCCTCCGCCTCGAGGCCTACCGCTTCGCCATCACCGACTGCGCGAGCACAGGCGCTCAGTGCGAGTGCGCACAACAGCACTGCTGCGACGCTACGAAAATAAAAGTTAGGCACCCCGAAATCTTGGCAGACTGTTCGCCGGTTTGTCCACAGGTGTTTGCCGTGACACATCGATCCGGAAGTGACCTCGTCGGCGGTGGGCCGTAGGCTTTGCCTCGTGCAGAGATGGCGAGGTCTCGACGACGTACCTGCCGACTGGGGCCGTTGTGTTCTCACGATCGGCGTTTTCGACGGCGTGCACCGCGGGCACGCCCGACTCATAAGTCGGGCGGTGAACTCGGCGGCCGAGCGGGGCGTTGCGAGCGTGCTGATGACGTTCGATCCGCATCCGATGGAGGTCGTCCGGCCAGGTTCGCACCCGGCACAGTTGACCACCCTCACGCGGCGAGCCGAGCTTGCCGAGGAACTGGGTATCGACGTCTTCTGCGTGATGCCCTTCACCCCGGAACTCATGAGGCTGACGCCCGAACGCTATGTCCACGAGATCTTGATAGAGCGCCTGCACGTCGCGGAAGTCGTCGTGGGGGAGAACTTCACGTTCGGCAAGAAGGCGCAAGGCAACGTCGATCTGCTGCGCAAGATCGGCCACCGATCCGGTTTCGCGGTCGACGGGTTCAATCTGCTCGCCGAGCATGCAGTGACCTTCTCCTCGACCTACATCCGCTCGTGCGTCGATGCGGGCGACGTCTCGGCGGCCTGTGCCGCACTCGGCCGACCGCATCGTGTCGAGGGCGTCGTGGTTCACGGGGACGGCAGAGGTCGACAACTCGGCTACCCGACTGCGAACGTGGCGCCGCCGATGTACTCGGCCATACCTGCGGACGGCGTGTACGCAGCATGGTTCACCGTGCTCGGCCCCGGGCCTGTGATGGGCACTGTGACGCCGGGCGAGCGACATCGCGCGGCGGTATCGGTAGGGACGAATCCAACGTTCTCGGGTCGCACGCGCACGGTGGAGGCATTCGTGCTCGACGGCGACGGCGACCTCTACGGCCAGCATGTAGCGGTCGATTTCGTCGAACGCCTTCGTGGCATGGAGAAGTTCGACTCCATCGAGACCCTGGTCGAACAGATGGGCCGAGATGCCGATGAGGTACGCGCAACACTGACCTGAGCCCATAGCTGATAGGCTGGCTCCTCGGTGCACGCTGCGGTCCGTGGTGGCTGCACCCGGTCCTGCCGCCCTGTCGTGTATCACGATCGACTTGGGTGGAGGATTTCCTTTCGCGCGGACGTCAGTGATCAGGAGTAGTACCAGTGGCATTGACCACCGAAGAGAAGAAGGTCGTACTCGGCGAGTACGGCTTGCACCCGACCGACACCGGCTCGCCCGAGGCTCAGGTCGCGATGCTCAGCAAGCGCATCTCCGATCTCACCGAGCACCTGAAGAAGCACAAGCACGACCACCACTCCCGCCGCGGCCTTCTGCTGCTGGTCGGACGTCGTCGTCGCCTTCTCAAGTACGTAGCGAAGTCCGATGTCACCCGGTACCGTTCGCTCATCGAGCGTCTGGGACTGCGTCGCTAGATCCGGTGCCGACGCGCCCATGTCATGGGCGGTCATCGAAATAGTGCAGTAGCCAACGAGGCAGTGCTTACACTGTTCCTCGTTGGCTATCTGTGTTGGAAAAACAGGCAAGTCAGCAGTACATGTGGACACATGGGTGTTCACACATCGCCGTACACGCCGACTGAAGTGGAGTCGGCCTTCGGTAGTGGCCCTTCGGACACAGCAGGACCTGCTCGATCGCATACAGCAGGACTGCTCGTCGGTCCGTCGGGCTTCGATCGATGGCCGCCCCTGCTCGAGCAGCTGCAGCCCGAGGTTCACCGCATCGGTGATCCGGGGCCGGCGGCTCGTCGGCACGAACGCGGCAAAGACGAGAGGACGAGAAGAAGAGAATGACGGAAACAACCACGGTAGAAGCCGAAGAGGGCGTCTACGAAGCAACCGCCGTAATCGACAACGGCACCTACGGCAAGCGCAGCATCCGTTTCGAGACCGGCCGCCTCGCGCAGCAGGCATCCGGTGCTGTCGCGGCTTACCTCGACGAAGACACCATGCTCCTCTCGGCCACCTCGGCCGGTAAAGGCCCGCGCGAAGGACTCGACTTCTTCCCGCTGACGGTCGATGTGGAAGAGCGCATGTACGCCGCCGGACGTATCCCGGGATCGTTCTTCCGCCGCGAAGGTCGACCGTCCACGGACGCGGTTCTCACCTGCCGACTGATCGACCGGCCACTGCGCCCCACGTTCGTCGACGGGCTCCGCAACGAGATCCAGGTCGTCATCACGGTTCTGAGCCTCAACCCGGCAGATCTCTACGACGTCGTGGCCATCAACGCAGCGTCGGCGTCCACACAGATCGCCGGCCTGCCGTTCTCCGGCCCGATCGGTGGCGTGCGTGTGGCGCTCATCGACAAGCAGTGGGTTGCCTTCCCGACCAACGAGCAGCTCGAGAAGGCCGTGTTCAACATGGTCGTCGCCGGCCGCATCGTGTCGGGCTCCGGCGCAGACGCCGATGTCGCGATCATGATGGTCGAGGCCGAGGCCACCGAGAACGTCATCGAACTGATCGAGGGCGGTGCCCAGGCTCCCAACGAAGCGATCGTCGCGGAGGGCCTCGAGGCGTCGAAGCCGTTCATCGCTGCGCTGTGCACCGCGCAGCAGGAACTCGCCACCAAGGCTGCCAAGCCCACCGGCAACTTCCAGCTCTTCCCGCCGTACCAGTCGGACGTGTTCGACGCCGTCTCCGGCGCAGCACAGATCCCGCTCAACGAGGCGCTGACCATCGCAAGCAAGGCCGAGCGTGAGGCCAAGCTGGACGAGGTCAAGGCTCAGGTTCTCGAACAGGTCGCCGACCAGTTCGTCGGACGTGAGAAAGAGATCGGTGCGGCATTCCGCGCGCTGACGAAGAAGTCCGTGCGCCAGCGCATTCTGACCGACCACTTCCGGATCGACGGCCGCGGTGTCACCGACATCCGTTCGCTGTCGGCAGAGGTCGCGATCATTCCCCGTACCCACGGGAGCGCACTGTTCGAGCGCGGTGAGACCCAGATTCTCGGTGTCACCACGCTGGACATGGTCAAGATGGCTCAGCAGATCGATTCGCTCGGACCCGAGACCTCAAAGCGCTACATGCACCACTACAACTTCCCTCCCTACTCGACCGGTGAGACCGGCCGAGTCGGAACTCCGAAGCGACGCGAAATCGGCCACGGTGCGCTCGCCGAGCGTGCGCTGCTGCCGGTGCTCCCGAGCCAGGCAGAATTCCCCTACGCAATTCGCCAGGTCTCCGAAGCGCTGAGCTCCAACGGCTCGACCTCCATGGGTTCGGTGTGCGCATCGACACTGTCCATGCTCAACGCCGGTGTGCCGCTTCGCGCTCCAGTTGCCGGCATTGCGATGGGCCTCGTCTCCGACGAGGTCGACGGGGAAACCCGATACGTCGCGCTGACCGACATTCTCGGTGCAGAGGACGCGTTCGGTGACATGGACTTCAAGGTTGCCGGAACGAAAGACTTCGTGACGGCACTGCAGCTCGACACCAAGCTCGACGGCATCCCGTCCAAGGTGTTGGCAGGTGCCCTGTCGCAGGCGAAGGACGCGCGTACCACCATCCTCGAGGTCATGGCCGAAGCCATCGACACACCCGACGAGATGAGCCCCTTCGCGCCGCGCGTCACGGCAATCAAGGTTCCGATAGACAAGATCGGCGAGGTCATCGGGCCCAAGGGCAAGATGATCAACTCCATCACCGAGCAGACCGGCGCCAACATCTCGATCGAGGATGACGGCACCGTCTACGTCGGTGCTGCGGACGGCCCGTCCGCGCAGGCTGCGATCGACATGATCAACGCCATCGCCAACCCGCAGTTGCCGAAGGTCGGCGAGCGTTTCCTCGGAACCGTCGTCAAGACAACGGCTTTCGGTGCGTTCGTCTCGCTTCTGCCCGGTCGTGACGGTTTGGTGCACATCTCCAAGCTCGGTGGAGGTAAGCGCATCAACAAGGTCGAGGACGTCGTGAGCGTCGGATCCAAACTCCGCGTCGAGATCGCCGACATCGACAACCGCGGCAAGATCAGTCTCGTCCCTGTCGAGGACGACAACGCGGCACCCGCATCCGGTGCCGCCGACGTGACCGCCGAGGCACCCGCCGAGGTCAGCGCTGAGTAAGAAGACCGCAGGCAGAACGGTACGTCCCTACGGGGCGTACCGTTCTGCCGTTTCGGATCCCACCGGGGTGATGGGCGTTCAGCGCACCACTCTGCCCGGTGGTCTACGTGTGGTGACCGAATTCGTTCCCGGTGTTCGTTCGGCCTCGGTCGGAGTGTGGGTGGGCGTCGGGTCTCGCGACGAGGGGCCGAGCGTTGCCGGCGCAGCACACTTTCTCGAGCATCTGCTGTTCAAATCGACACCGACGCGGACCGCCCTGGAAATCGCACAGGTCATGGACGGCGTCGGGGGTGAACTCAATGCCTTCACCTCGAAGGAGAACACCTGCTTCTACGCCCACGTGTTGGACGAGGACCTGGCGATGGCAGTCGATCTCGTGAGCGATGTCGTACTTCGGGGCCGTTGCCGCGTCGCCGATGTGGACATCGAGCGCCAGGTGGTGCTCGAGGAGATTTCGATGCGTGACGACGATCCGGAAGATCTGCTCGGTGATCTGTTCATCGAGGCGATGTTCCCGGAGCATCCCTTGGGCCGGCCGATCATCGGGACGGTCGACTCGGTCGAATCGATGACGCGCAGTCAGCTGCGCTCGTTTCACGGCCGCCGCTACACGCCCGACCGCATGGTGGTCGCAGTGGCGGGAAACATCGACCACCGGCAGACCGTTGCACTGGTCGAGCGTGCCTTCGGAGGCCACCTCGGCAGAGATGTCGAACCGGTCCCACGTCGGGGAGGGTCGGCACGGGTTCGCGCTCGCCCGGAACTGAAATTCGTCAAGCGTGACAGTGAGCAGGCGCACCTCTCGCTCGGAGTACGTGCGTTCGGTCGGCACGAAGGCCACCGGTGGGCGCTGTCGATTCTCAACGCGGCTGTCGGAGGCGGGTTGTCTTCCCGGCTCTTTCAAGAGATCCGCGAAGAGCGCGGGCTCGCGTACTCGGTGTACTCCTCGGTCGACACCTTTGCCGACTCCGGCGCATTCTCCGTCTACGCGGGATGCCAGCCGGAGAATCTTGCGGAGGTGACGACGGTGGTCCGTGAGGTGCTGGCGCAGGTCGCATCCGAGGGCATCACCGATGACGAGTGTGCACGGGCCAAAGGGTCGCTTCGAGGCGGACTTGTTCTGGGGCTGGAGGATTCCGGTTCCCGGATGAATCGGATCGGTCGCAGTGAGCTCAACTACGGCAACCACCGCGACATCGCCGACACCCTCGCTCGTATCGACGAGGTGACGAACGACGAGGTCAGAGACGTCGCACAGGTGTTGTTGGCGCGACCGTTCGGCGCTGCAGTGGTGGGGCCATACAAGAGTGCACGTCAGCTCCCGTCGTCGGTGAAGTCCATCATCGGCTGATCGGCTCCGGGCATGCGGCGCCCGCTCGGTGTACGAAGGCGGGGGTCTGCGGCTACCGTGGTGTGGAGAAAGTCCATGATCGGGAAGCAGGCGGCTCATGTGGTATTGGATTTTCAAATATGTGCTGATCGGGCCGATTCTCTGGCTCATGGGTAGACCGCGAATCGAGGGCGCAGAGAACGTCCCGTCGTCGGGGCCGATCATTGTCGCGGGCAACCACCTGACCGTCGTAGACTCTTTCTTCCTGGTGCTCGTGATGCGGCGTCGGGTCAAATTCGTTGCCAAGAGCGAGTATTTCTCCGGCCACGGACTCAAGGGACGCCTGATCAGCTGGTTCTACACGAGCGCCGGTCAGGTGCCCGTCGATCGTTCGGGCTCTGGTGCCGGCGAGCCTGCGCTGAATGCGGCCCGAAAGATACTCGCCGAGGGCGGCATCTGGGCCATCTACCCGGAAGGCACCCGCTCGCCCGACGGGCGCCTGTACAAGGGCAAGACCGGCATGGCGCGCGTTGCGCTGGAATCGGGGGCGCCGGTGGTTCCGGTCGTCATGTTCGGAACCAAGAAATTCAATCCGGTCGGCAGCAAGATGTGGCGCCCAACGAAGATCGTCGTCAAGTTCGGTACACCGATGGACTTCTCGCGCTACCGAGAGTTCTCGGGGCACCGTGCCGTCGTTCGTTCGGTCACCGACGAGGTCATGTACTCGCTCATGTCCATGTCCGGGCAGGAGTACGTCGACGTCTACGCAGCATCGATGAAGGCAGGACCGATGAAAGCAGGACCAGTGAAGCAGGGTCGGTGAAAGCAGCCTGACGAGAGCGTCAGCGCTTGCGGCTCAGCAGGAGCTTCCACGGCACAGCTGCCGACTCCAGTTGGACGGACAAGCTCATCTTCGACTCGCCGTCGTTGCGCTCCTCGAAGCGGATCGGCACCTCGGCGAGCAACAGACCGCGACGGACCGTTCGGTGATTCATCTCGACCTGAAACGCGTAGCCGTTGCTTTGCACGGACGCAACGTCGATTGCGCGCAGCGTGCTGGCGTGCCATGCCTTGAAACCAGCGGTGGCGTCTTTGACGCCGAGCCGCAGGATGGCGTTGACGTAGAAGTTCGCCCATGCGGACAGTGCCTTGCGATGCCAGGGCCAATCGCTCGCTACCGCTCCACCCGGAACGTAGCGCGATCCGAGCACGACCGCTGCGTCGGTCGTGGTGAGGGTGTCGATCATGGTCGGGATGACGTCGGTGGGGTGTGAGAGGTCGGCATCCATCTGGATGACGATGTCGGCACCGTCGTCGAGCGCGCGGGTCATGCCGGCGACATAGGCTCGACCGAGGCCGTTCTTTTCCGTTCGGTGCAGAACCGTGACCGGCAGCGGACCGTTTTCGGTCATCTCGTCGGCGATCTTCCCGGTGCCATCGGGGGAGTTGTCGTCGACGACGAGAACGTGAAGGTTCTCGATTCGCAGGTCGGCCAGTAGCCCGATCAGTTTGGGAAGGTTCTCGCGCTCGTTGTACGTGGGAACGACAACGGTCGTCTTCGGAGCGCCGCTGGGATAAGTCACGCTCGTATGATCCGTGATGAGCTGGCGAGAACCAAATATCGGACATCGTCGGCGGTGCGAGATCCTGCGCTCTCGGTGCTTTCATAGGGGGACGGGCCCTCCGGTGGGCCGAGTGCGTGCCGGACAAGCAAGGTGGCCAACGCGGCCATCACTGCAACGACGACGATCACGGCAATTACGACGAGCAGTCGTTTGGGGCCTCCGAAGAGGTCGCTCGAACTCATCGCACCATCATGGGCCATGAGCCGGTGTCGAACGCAGGGGGCCCGGCTCATACCGCCGATCGGGACTCGTCGTCCTCGACGTCCGTGACGACGGCATCTCCGCCGCGCCGCTTCGCCTCGTACATCGCGGCATCCGCACTGGCGAGCAGCTCGTCCAGCACGGCATCGATAGGTCCGATGGGAGTGCACCGGTAGTGGATGCCGATACTGGTCGTGGTGTGGCCCTTGTAATCGCATTGTGGAACTGTTCGTCGTAGGCGCTCGGCGGCCGTGGACGCAACGCTCAACGGCCCGGCAGCTACCACCACGAACTCCTCGCCTCCGGTACGGGCAGTCACCGCGGGTACAGGAAAAGTGTTTGTCAGCAACTCGGCTGTGCGGCGTAGAACGTCGTCACCATAAGCGTGGCCGTGGCTGTCGTTTACCGACTTGAAGTTGTCGAGGTCGGCGACGATCACTGCGATGCCGTCCGAATCCTCGGTCATCGCCCCGATGGCGGATTCCAGCCCGCGGCGGTTGCGGAGGCCGGTGAGCGGGTCGAAGTGCGCAACAGCCGCGTCCCGGCGCAGCAGAATGATGAAGGCTTGGGTCAGAATCGGCGAGGACACCAGAACCAGGACGACCACGATGAGGTACCCCGTCACCACCGTCGGGGATATGCCGGGTTCGGCGAGTGCGAGTACGTAGAGAACGGCGCACGTGGCAAGTGACCACACCTGGTGCGCGAGGAATACCTTCGCGTCGTGAAAGGCGGCCACGTAGGTGCCGATCACGCTCAGAAGTGCCGTACACAGGAGCGCGACCGAGGGCGCGTCGAGGGCGAACAGAGTGCTGGTCACGCCGATCTCGGCGTATGTCACGAACACCAGTGACCAAGCGAAACCGGGCCACGGCCCGCGTATCCACGCGAACCCGACAACTGCGGTGCTGAGAGCGAACCCCGTGACAATCACACGGCCAGCTGCGTTGTCCACCATCAGTGGTGAGATGAGCGCCAGCACGCAGACCAGTCCGTACGTCCAGCAGTACAGACCTATGGCAACCCTGGTGACCCGCAGCAGGGGGTGCGTTTGAATGTAGTGCACTGCCCACGCAAAGTCGGCCGGCTGTGACCACCATTGGCGTAGCGACTTCATCGAAAAAAACCTCGGAATCCCTCTTGCAGGGCCGGTTCTGCTGTGGTCGAGGCCCCAACAAGTAGACCACGAGACCGCACGGGCGGGAGTGATTTTCGTGCCTCTGCCACGGTGGCCGTGAACGGCGGAACCCCGATCGGGCGCGTCACCTCAGGAAGACCGCGGCACTGTCAGCGAGATCCAGCAGTGGCTGCGGGAAGAATCCGAACACGATGGTCACCGCGACGCCGAGACCTATCGCCACCTTCGTGGACAGGCCAGCCGAGACGACCACGTCGGAGACACGGTCGGCCTCGCCGGAACTCTCGGACGGGGCGTCCGCAAAGAACATGAGCACGATGACGCGCACGTAGAAGATCGCTGCGATTGCGCTGGCGAGTACACCAACGATGACGAGCGGCGTCGCACCGTCCCCGGCGGCTGCGGTGAAGACGACAAACTTGCCCATGAAACCGCTGGTCAACGGGATTCCTGCAAACGAGAGCAACAGCAGCGCCATCGACACACCGACGATCGGTGAAGTGCGTCCGATGCCGGCCCACCGCGATATCCGGGCCACCTCGCCGTTGTCGTCGCGCACAACGGTGACCAGAGCGAACGCGGACACCGTGGCCAAGCCGTAGACGAACAGGTAGAACAGGCTGGCAGAGAGTCCGTCGCCGTCGATCGCGATCAGACCCGTGAGCAAGAATCCCGCGTGCGTGATCGACGAGTACGCGAGCATGCGCTTCATATCGGTCTGCGTCACAGCCAGCACAGCACCGACGAGCATCGTGGCGATGGCGACCGCCCACAGTGCGGGAAGCCAGTCCTCGCGTAGATCGGGAAGCGCGACGTAGAACAATCGCAGCATCGCACCGAATGCCGCAATCTTGGTCGCGGCAGCCATGAAAGCCGTGATCGGTGTCGGTGCCCCCTGATAGACGTCGGGAATCCACGAATGGAAGGGGACTGCGCCGACCTTGAACAGCAGTCCGACACCCACCAGCGCGGTTCCGAGAACTGCAATGGCAGCGTTTCCTGCCCCGATCGACACAGCGTCGCCGATGGCTCCGAACTCGAGGGTGCCCGCATAGCCGTACAGCAGAGCTGCGCCGAACAAGAAGAACGCCGACGAGAACGCGCCCAGAAGAAAGTACTTCATCGCCGCTTCCTGAGAGAGGAGGCGGCGCCGTCGCGCCAAACCGCACAACAGGTACAGCGGGAGCGAGAAGACTTCGAGGGCAACGAACATTGTCAACAGGTCGTTCGATGCCGGAAACAGCAGCAAGCCGCCCAGCGCGAACATCGTCAGCGGGAACACCTCGGTCTGCGTCGCGCCAGATTCTGTGGCCTGCCTTTCCGAGAGGCTTCCGGGCACCGTCGAGGCTTGCGCGGCAAAAGAATCTGCGTGGACGCGGGAATCGGCGTGTATGCGCCCGAATGTGCGTTCTCCGACGAGCAGCAAGGAGGGTAGTGCGACGAGCAGCAACGTCCCCTGAAGAAACAGAGTGGGCCGGTCCACGGCGACTGCGCCCATGACTGCGCGGGTGCCGACCGAATCGGACTCCGCCAATATCGATGCCAGTACGACGACGGAGGCGAGTGCGGCTGCCGTGCCGCCGAGGGCAAGCGTCATCTGAATGCGGTAGCGCATCGCCCTGGGTGCGAAAGCCTCGGCGATCACGCCGAGTACACCCACTGCAAAGACGATCAGCATCGGAGACAGCTGTCCGTACTCGATGCTCGGTGCGTCCAAGATGGGTTGGTTCATCACTGCCCTCCGGTGTCGGTGTCGACGGCGGTGATCGTGGTCTGCACCGCGGGTGTGACGATGTCCAGCAGCGGGGCAGGGTAGACGCCGAGGATGATCAGAAGCGCTACCAGGGGCGCCATGACCACCAGTTCACGGGGAGCCAGATCCTTCATTCCCTCGTTCTCGACGCGGTGCGGCCCGGTCATGACCCGTTGATAGAGCCACAGTATGTAGATCGCGGAAAGAACGAGTGCGGTCGCGGCCACCAGCGCTGCCACGTGGTACTGAGCGAACGTTCCTATCAAGACCAGAAATTCGCTGACGAACGGAGCCAGGCCGGGCAGGGAAAGCGTCGCGAGCCCGGCGATCAGGAAGACCCCGGCCATGACGGGCGCAACCTTTTGCACACCCCCGTAGTGCGAGATCACCCGCGTTCCTCGCCGCGAGACCAGGAAGCCCGCGACCAGGAATAGGGCGGCCGTCGATATGCCGTGATTGACCATGTAGAGCGTCGCTCCGGCCTGCCCCTGGCTGTTCATGACGAAGATCCCGAGGATAATGAAGCCGAAGTGCGAGATGGAAGTGTAGGCGATCAAGCGCATCACATCGGTCTGCGCGATCGCTAGCACCGCGCCGTAGACGATCCCGATCACGGCGAGAGTGATGATCACGGGCGCAAAGTACCGCGAGGATTCCGGGAACAGTTGCAGACAGTATCGGAGCATGGCGAAGGTTCCGACCTTGTCCACGACAGCCATCATCAGAACGGCTGTCGCGGGGGTCGATTCGACGGCGGCGTCGGGCAGCCAGGTGTGAAACGGCCACAGCGGCGCCTTGACCGCGAAAGCGAACATGAACCCGAGGAACAATGCGTTCAGTACGCCCTGGCCGACCCCGAGTTCTCCGGCCTCAGCGGCTGCGGCGATCGCGCGAAAGCCGAATGTGCCGCTGTCGAAGGCGTCCGACTGGGCGGTGACGACGTAGAGCCCGATCACCGCGGCCAGCATCACGAGACCACCGACGAGGTTGTACAACAAGAACTTCACGGCCGCGGCGGCGCGCCCCGGCCCGCCGAAGCCGCCGATGAGGAAGTACATCGGAATCAACATCGCTTCGAACAACACGTAGAACAGCAGAATGTCCAGCGTGCAGAACGACATCAACACCATCGCCTCGACCAACAGCATCGACGCAACGTAGACGCGGGCGGACTTGTCTCGGCCCGCATCGTTCCAACCGGCGACCATGAGCAGCGGCAGAAGCGCAGTGGTAAGCAGCACCAGTACCAGGGCAATGCCGTCGACACCCAACTCGTATCGCGCCCCGAAAGACTCTATCCACGAATGCGATTCCACGAACTGGAATTCCTCGCCCGCTGGATCGAACGAGACGGTGAGGACAACGGCGATGCCCAGCGTCGCCGCGGACACGACCACAGCGAGCACCTTTGCCACCTGCGGCTGTGCTCGCGGTATGGCGAGAACGGCCACCGCACCGACAGCGGGGAGCAGCCACAGCAGAGTCAACCAGGGAAATGTCGTCACCGAGGAAGAGTTCACCAGAGCATCACCGCCACCATCGTCGCGATCAGAAGCGCAGAACCGGCAAGCATCGTGAGCGCGTACGAGCGCACGTACCCCGTCTGACTGTGTCGTACTTGCGTGGACGCCTTCGCCACGGCCGAGGCCACTGCCCGAGTCGAGCCGGACACCACCGAATCGTCGAAACGTCGCAACAGTTCGGCCGTTCGTATGCCCGGTCGCATCAAGATGGCTTCGTTCACCGCGTCCCCGTAGAGATCATGGCGCGCAGCGACGGTCAACGCGGAGACCGTCTCGGGCGCGGTAGCCGGCACCGAATGGCGGGCGTATCTGTCGTATGCGAGAGCGACGCCTGCCGCGACGACAGCGATGGCCAGCGCCGTGACGACCCACGCGGGAAGCGCGTGTGCCTCCTCTGCCTCACCGAACACCGGCTCGAGCCAGTTCTTCAATGACCCACCGATGGTGAACAATGCTCCGGCTCCGACCGATCCGATGGCGAGCACAACCATGGGGGCGGTCATGATCGACGGTGACTCATGCGGGTGAGCTTCGGAATCCCAACGGGGAGAACCGAAGAAAGTCATGATCATCACACGAGTCATGTAGAAGGCCGTCAGGCCCGCACCGAACAGGGTGAGAACGCCGAGCACAATCCCCACGCCACCTCCCGCTCCGAATGCGACCTCGATGATTTTGTCCTTGGCGAAAAAGCCCGAGAAGGGTGGCACGCCGATGATGGCCAGATACCCGAGCCCGAAAGTCGCGAACGTGACGGGCATTGCGGTGCGCAGTGCACCGAACTTGCGCATGTCGACCTCGTCGTTCATCCCATGCATCACCGAGCCTGCGCCCAGGAACATGCCGGCCTTGAAGAACCCGTGCGCGAGCAAGAGCATGATCGCGTAGGTGTAACCGGCTGGGCCGAGACCCGCTGCCAGCACCATGTATCCGATCTGACTCATCGTCGACGCTGCGAGCGCCTTCTTGATGTCGTCCTTGGCGCAACCGATCACGGCGCCGAACAGGAGAGTGACGGCGCCGACAATCACCACTGCGGTCTGGGCAGCGGGGGCGGACTCGAACACGGGCCCGGCTCGGACGATCAAGTAAACGCCCGCGGTGACCATCGTCGCGGCGTGGATGAGAGCCGAGACCGGGGTGGGTCCCTCCATGGCGTCACCGAGCCAGGACTGCAGGGGCACCTGGGCGGACTTGCCGCAGGCCGCCAGGAGCAAGGCCAGGCCGAGTGCGGTGACCGTCCCGCTGCTCGCGGTCTCGGCACCGGCGAACACGTCGTCGAACGACACGCTGCCGAACGTCGCGAACATGATCATCAGTGCAATCATCAACCCGATATCGCCGACGCGGTTGACCACGAATGCCTTCTTCGCGGCCGTTGCTGCCGCCGGCCTGTGCTGCCAGAACCCGATCAGCAGATACGACGCAAGTCCGACGCCTTCCCAACCCACGTACAGTCCGAGAAAGTTGTCCGCAGTCACCAGCAGCAACATTGCGGCGAGGAACAGGTTGAGGTAGGCGAAGAACTTTCTGCGTTCGGGGTCTTCGGACATGTATCCGATGGCATAGATGTGGATGAGGGTGCCGACGCCGGTGATCAGGAGCACGAAGCAGATCGACAGCTGGTCGAGGCGGAATCCGAAGTCCACCTGCAATTCCGCTACCGGTATCCAGGTGAAGAGTGTCTCGGAGATGGCGCGTTGCTCGGCCTCGCGGCCCAGCATGTCGACGAACAGTACGAGCGCGAATACACACGACAGTGCCGACATCGCGGTGCCGAACAGATGTCCCCAGCCATTGCTGCGTCGTCCGGCCAGGAGCAGGACGAGCGCGCCCAACAGCGGCAGTGCCGGTAGAACCCAGATCGCTGTCATATCAGTACTTCAGCAGGTTCACGTCGTCGACCGAGGCAGATCTACGGGTGCGGAAGATGGTCATGATGATCGCGAGTCCGACGACCACCTCGGCGGCCGCAACGACCATGGTGAAGAAGGCGAAGACCTGTCCCTCCAGATTCCCGTGCATGCGGGCAAACGTCACGAAAGCCAGATTCGCCGCGTTGAGCATCAACTCGATGCACATGAACACCACGATTGCATTGCGGCGCAGTAGAACTCCAGCGGCACCGATCGAGAAAAGCAGTACCGACAGGTAGATGTAGTTCTCCGGATTCACTGTTTCCCCCCGTCACGGTCGTTCCGCAGGCTCCACTCCTGGCCCCCGTCACGGTCGTTCCGGTGTCCACGGTGCATCGGATTGATCGACAGTTCCGACGGCGACCCGTCGGGGAGTCGCGCGGGCCAGTCGACTGCGTTGTGACGCGCGTACACCCCGGGACTCGGCAGTGGTGTCACCTGCGTACCGTCTCGGAATCGCTGTTGCGACAACTCCTGCTGGCCCTTTCGCTCCTCGAAACGCTCTCGATGCGCAAGGACCATGGCCCCGATCGTGGCGATGATGAGTAGGACTCCGGTGAGTTCGAAGGCCCATAGGTACCGGACGAAGATGAGCTCGGCGAGACCTTCCACGTTGCCGCCCGCGTTCGCTTCCTCCAGACCGATGAACTCGGGCCGACCTGACTCGACGGATGCGTTGCCGATGGCCCCGATCACGACGAGTCCGAACCCGACGCCTGCGGCCACGGCGGCGGGGCGTTGGCCTTTGATCGTCTCGGTGAGCGAGTCCGCCGAGTCCACACCCACGAGCATGAGAACGAACAGGAACAGCATCATTACTGCGCCGGTGTAGACGACGACTTGCACGACGCCGAGGAAGACAGCTCCCTGGGCGATGTAGAAGACGGCGAGGATGATCATGGTGACGGCCAGGAAGAGTGCCGAGTACACGGCCTTTCTGGCGGCAACCATCGCGATCGAGCCCACCACTGCGAGACCACCGAGCAACCAGAACTGCACCGCTTCTGCCGTGGAGGTGTTCACGTGATCGACCCCCGGTAGTAGTCGGCCGCCGTGGCGCCATCGGGCATGGCGTGCGGGGCCGGTTGCGCCCCGGGTGGGGTGGGGGCGAGCAGCTGGTCCTTTTCGTAGATCAGGTCGGCCCGATTGTCGTCGGCGATCTCGTACTCGTTGGTCATCGTGAGCGCTCGGGTAGGACAGGCTTCGATGCACAGCCCGCAACCGATGCAGCGCAGATAGTTGATCTGGTAGACCTGCCCGTATCGCTCACCGGGGGAGTAGCGCTCCTCCTCGGTGTTGTCAGCGCCCTCGACGTAGATCGCATCTGCCGGGCACGCCCACGCGCACAGTTCGCAGCCGATGCACTTTTCCAGACCGTCGGCGTAGCGGTTGAGTTGATGTCGCCCGTGGTAGCGCGTCGCGGTCGGCGCCTTCTCCTCGGGATACAGCTCGGTGAGCGGCTTCTTGAACATGGTGCCGAACGTGACACCGAAGCCTGCTATGGGTCCCAAGAATTCAGGCATCGCTGCGCTCCTTCGCGTCATCTGTCGGGGGCGTTTGTTCGGGCCCGGTCTGTCCAGGCAGCGGTGGTACCGGGAAACCGCCCGCCATGGCATCGAACGGCGTGGCATCGAACGGCGTGGCATCGAACGGCGTGGCATCGAACGGCGTGGCATCGAATGGCATCTGACCGGCTGGTATCTGCGCTACGGACCTGCTGCGGAGGCGGCGTCGAACGAACCACGCCGCGAGAAGCGCAACGATGGCCCCTGCCACCACCAGTGCAACGGCGATCGAGGGGTATCCCTCGATCTGGAACGCTCGCACGGTGGCGACCAGCATGATCCACACCAGTGAGATCGGGATGAGAACTTTCCAGCCCAGATTCATGAATTGGTCGTAGCGCAGGCGAGGAAGCGTCGCGCGCAGCCAGATGAAGACGAACAGGAACACCCAGACCTTGAGGGTGAACCACAGCACCGGCCACCACCCCGAATTCGCGCCCTCCCACATGCTGATCGGGAACGGTGCGCGCCATCCGCCCAGAAACAACGTTGTGGCCAGAGCCGAGACAGTCACCATGTTGACGTACTCGGCGAGCATGAACATTGCGAAGTTCAGCGACGAGTACTCGGTGTGGAAGCCTCCGACCAGTTCACCCTCGGCTTCGGGCAGATCGAAGGGGGCCCGATTCGTTTCCCCCACCATCGAGGTCAGATAGATGGCAAACGAGGGGAAGAGCAAGAAGATGTACCAGGTGTTGGCCTGCGCCGCAACGATTCCTGAGGTGGACATTGTCCCCGCGTACAGGAACACCGCTGTGAACGACAGGCCCATGGCGATCTCGTACGAGATGACCTGTGCGGTGGACCGTAGGCCTCCGAGTAGAGGATAAGTGGACCCGGAGGCCCATCCAGCGAGAACTATCCCGTACACACCGACCGAGGTCACCGCGAGGATGTACAGAACACCCACTGGAAAGTCGGTGAGCTGCAGCGGCGTTCGCACTCCGAGGATCGACACTTCGGGACCGAAGGGGATCACCGCAAACGCCATGAACGCGGGCACCGCAGCAATCACCGGCGCCAACAGATAGATCGGCTTGTCGACCCCCTTGGGGACGATGCCCTCCTTCAGCGCGAGTTTGACTCCATCGGCGAGGCTCTGCAGGATTCCGCCGGGTCCGACCCGGTTCGGTCCGACACGCATCTGCATACGGGCCATCACCCTGCGCTCGGCGATGATGGCGACCAGCGGAGTCAGAATGAGGAAGACGAAGATTGCCACTGCCTTGCCGACCACCAGCCACCATGGATCCTGGCCGAACCCGGGAGTCACTGTGTCACCGCCGCGATGGTGACGGTCGCACCGCTGCCGACACCGAGCTGAGCGTTGACCTCAGAGCCGTGCGACCGCATCGGCAGCCAGACGACACGATCGGGCATCTCGGTCACCGTGAGCGGCAGCGTCACGGTCCCTCGGCGGGAACCGACACTGACGTGGTCGCCTTCGCGCGCACCGATCTCATCGGCTGTGGTGGCGGAAAGGCGTACGACGGGTACGCGCGCCGTTCCCGCGAGATGAGGCTCTCCATCCTGCATCCGACCGGCGTCCAGGAGCATCCGCCACGTCGAGAGCACGGCCTCACCGGGGCCTGGGCTCGGCGCCGGCCGAGATCGTCGATCGGGCGCGCTGCCGCGGGTACCTGTCCAGGGCCGCAGCGACGCGATCTCTCGGCGCGCGGAATCGACGTCCGACAGCCCGAGTGCCGACCCCATCTCGGCTGCGAGTGCGTGCAGAACACGACCGTCGTTCAACGATCGTGTGCCCGTTATCGCGGGTTCGAACGGTCTGCGTCGGCCCTCCCAGTCGATGAAGGTTCCGGCCTTCTCGGTGACCGGCGCGACGGGGAACACCACATCGGCTCGATCGGTGACGGCGCTGCGGCGCAGTTCCAGGCTGACGACGAAGGCCGAGCCGTCCAGTGCGCCAGCCGCCGCAGCCGGATCGGGTAGGTCGGCGAGCTCCACGCCACCGACGACGAGAGCAGCCCCGTCCTGCGCTGCGTGCAGGATTGCCGCCGTGTCGAGCCCCTCGGTGACTGGTAGCTCGGTTCCCCACAGTTGCGCCAGTTCTGTTCGCGCGGCCTCATCGGATACCGGTCTTCCCCCGGGCAGCAGAGTGGGCAGAGCGCCCATCTCGAGTGCGCTGCGGTCGCCCGCGCGACGCGGAATCCACGCGATTTTCGCAGCTGTCCGCTCGGCGAAACGGACGAGAGCGGACAGCCCGCCGGGAGTTTCGGCGAGCCGTTCACCGGCGAGAACGATCGTGCCCGGCGCGACATCCGTCATCGCGTCCAACTCTGCGGATTCGGCGGTGGGTAGGCAGGTGATCAGCCGAGCCCCGAGCTTGGTCACTCCCGCGGACTTCAATGGTGCGATGGCAGTGATTTCTTGACCGTTGGTCCGCACGGCTTTGCGCAGACGCAGAAATACGATCGGTGACTCCTCTTCCGGCTCGAAGCCGACGAGCAGAACCGCGGGCGCCTGCTCGAGGCTTCGGTATGTGACGTCACACTCACGCCCGGCGACCTGGAAGGTCAGGAACTCCGCCTCTTCGCTGCTGTGCGCTCGGGCGCGAAAGTCGATGTTGTTGGTGCCGAGTACTGTTCGAGCGAACTTCGCGTAGGCGTACGCGTCCTCGGCGGTAGATCTACCACCGACGAGGACGCCCACGTTCGCTTTCGCTGCAGCCAGTCCACGTGCCGCCGCCGCAATCGCCTCGGACCACGATGCGGGAGCAAGGTGACCGTCCGCGCCGCGGACGAGTGGTCCGGTGATCCGGTCCGGCTCGGTGGCGTAGGTGAATGCCCACCGGCCCTTGTCGCAGTTCCATTCCTCGTTGACCTCCGGGTCGTCGCCGGCGAGACGCCGCAACACCTTTCCGCGCCGATGGTCGGTGCGTCCCGCGCAACCGCTCGCGCAGTGTTCGCATACGCTCGGGGTCGACACCAGATCGTAGGGCCGTGCGCGGAACCTGTATGCGGCGCCGGTGAGCGCGCCGACGGGACACACCTGGACGGTGTTGCCGGAGAAGTAGGATTCGAACGGTTCACTGGGCGAGATCCCTACCTGTTGCAGTGCCCCGCGCTCGGTGAGCTCGATGAACGGATCACCGGCGATCTGCTGCGAGAAACGAGTACACCTCGCGCACAGCACGCACCGCTCGCGATCGAGAAGTACCTCCGAAGACAGCGCGATAGGTTTGGGGAAGGTGCGCTTGACGCCCTCGAATCGTGACTCGGCCCGGCCCGCCGACATCGCCTGATTCTGCAGCGGACATTCACCGCCCTTGTCGCACACCGGGCAGTCCAGCGGGTGATTGATCAGCAGCAATTCCATGACGCCCTCTTGGGCCTTCGCGGCCGCCTGGGAGCTGAGCTGAGTGCGCACGACCATGCCCTCGGTAACCGTTGTGGTGCAGGATGCGAGCGGCTTGCGCTGTCCTTCCACATCGACGAGACATTGGCGGCACGCGCCGACCGGGTCCAGCAGCGGGTGATCGCAGAACCGCGGTATCTGGATGCCGAGGCTCTCGGCCGCTCTGATGACCAGGGTGCCGACGGGCACCGAGATTTCGGTTCCGTCGATACTCGCGGTCACCATCTTCACCTCGACGCTCATGCGCTCAGCTCCTTCGCCATGGTCGTGCAGCGATGTGGATCGAACGGGCAGGGCGCACCGAGGTGTGCGAGGTATTCGGCCCGGAAATACCGAAGCGATGACGTGATCGGACTGACGGCTCCATCACCGAGCGCGCAGAACGACTTTCCGAGGATGCTATCGGCGATGTCGACGAGCTTGTCGAGGTCCGATTCGGTGCCACGACCGGTCTCGAGTCGCTCGTAGATCTGAACCAGCCAGTAGGTTCCCTCGCGGCAGGGAGTGCACTTGCCGCACGATTCGTGCGCGTAGAACTCGGTCCATCGGCGAACTGCTCGCACGACGCAGGTGGTGTCGTCGAAGAGCTGCAGAGCCTTGGTTCCGAGCATCGAACCGGCGGCTGCGACACCCTCGTAGTCCAACGGCACGTCGAGGTGCTCGTCGGTGAAAATAGGAGTCGACGAGCCACCGGGTGTCCAGAACTTCAGGGTATGGCCCTCCCTGATGCCTCCCGCGTAGCCGAGTAGTTCACGAAGGGTGATGCCGAGCGGCGCCTCGTACTGACCGGGCCGGACAACATGGCCCGACAGTGAATACAGTGTGAAACCAGGCGATTTCTCGCTACCCATGGAGCGGAACCAGTCGACGCCGTTGTCGATGATGGCCGGGACGCTTGCGATCGACTCGACGTTGTTGACGACGGTAGGGCAGGCGTACAGCCCGGCGACCGCTGGAAACGGAGGTCGTAGGCGGGGTTGCCCGCGCCGCCCCTCGAGCGAGTCCAATAGCGCCGTCTCCTCGCCGCAGATGTACGCGCCCGCCCCGGCGTGCACCACGACGTCCAGATCGAAGCCGCTACCCAGGATGTTCTTGCCCAGGTATCCGGCCGCATAGGCTTCGGCGACTGCGGCCTGCACGCGTCGCAGCACCGGAACTACTTCGCCCCGGAGGTAGATGTAGGCGCGGTGCGCGCGGATCGCATAGGCGGCGATCACGATTCCCTCCAGCAGGACCTGCGGGGTGGCCAGCAGGAGCGGCATGTCCTTGCACGTCCCGGGCTCGGATTCGTCGGCGTTGACCACCAGATAGTGAGGTTTGCCGTCCCCCTGCGGGATGAAGCTCCACTTCATGCCCGTCGGGAAGCCGGCGCCGCCCCGGCCGCGGAGACCAGCATCCTTGACCAGCGCGATGACGTCATCTTGCGGCATGTCGAGTGCCCGGCGCAGGCCCCGGTAGCCGTCATGTCGTTCATAGGTCTCGAGTGTCCAGGACTCGGGGTCGTCCCAGTATCGGCTCAGCACAGGCGTCAGCGGCACGTCATTCTCCCTTCTCGGGCGGAACGGATTCCGTCGGGGCAGGCGCCGGCTTGTCCTTGGTGGTCGCAGCCGCGGTGGCCTCCTCGGAATCGAGAGGTGCTGCGCCGCTGTCGGTCGGGTGCGACACCGTCGGCGCGGTCATTCCGGCGTCTTGCGCGATATGTAGGCCGGCCAGCGTCGGCTCGCCCACCCGGCCGCCGGCGTGGGCCGCACCGGGCCGCTCGTCCGGGAAGCCGGCGAGAATTCTCTGCGTCTCCTTGAAGGTGCACAGTGAGGCGCCGCGGGTGGGGACGACCTCCTCGCCGATGCGCAGTGAATCTACAAGTGCACGAGCCGATTCGGGGGTTTGATCGTCGAAGAACTCCCAGTTCACCATCACGACGGGCGCGTAGTCACACGCGGCGTTGCACTCGACACGCGTCAGGGTCAGACGGTCGTCGCCGGAATCGAGGTGGTCTTGGAGCGCCTCGAAGATGGCGTCACCGCCCATCACGGCACACAGCGTGTTGGTACACACCCCGACCAGATAGTCGCCGGTGGGTTCGCGGCGATACATCGAGTAGAACGTGGAGACCGCCGTGACCTCTGCGCCCGTCAACCCCAACCGGTCCGCGCAGAACTCGATTCCAGTGGGCGAGACGAAACCGTCCTCGGCCTGCACCAGGTGCAGTAGGGGCAGCAACGCAGATCGGGCCATCTGCGGATCCGGTGCCTCGGGCCGCGAATACCTCGCGATGATCGTATCGGCGTCGCGGTCGAGCCGGGCACGCACGTCTTCGGGATACGGCACGGGGCGTGTACCGAGCTGCAGAAACACTCTCTCGGTCATCGGTCCACACCACCCATCACGGGATCGATACTGGCCACTGCAGCAATGACGTCGGCGACCATGCCGCCCTCACACGTCGCCGCGACGGCCTGAAGGTTGGTGAAAGAGGGGTCTCGATAGTGCACTCGGAACGGCCTCGTTCCCCCGTCGCTGACCATGTGCACACCCAGCTCGCCGCGAGGAGACTCGACGGCTACGTACACCTGCCCGGGCGGCACGCGGAATCCCTCGGTCACCAACTTGAAATGGTGGATGAGCGCTTCCATCGACGTGTCCATGATGTCCCGAACATGTTCGTCCGAGTTGCCCATTCCGTCGGGCCCCACCGTCAGGTCCGCTGGCCACGCAATCTTCTTGTCCTCGACCATCACTGGGCCGGGCCGCAATCTGTCCAGGCACTGCTCGACGATCTTGAGGGACTCTTTCATCTCTGCGACTCGAATGACGTAGCGCCCGAAGGCATCGCATCCGGTGTCGGTGCATACGTCGAACTCGTAGGTTTCGTAGCCGCAGTAGGGTTGTGAAACCCGCAGATCGTGCGGGAGACCAGTCGAGCGGAGCATCGGCCCGGTGATGCCCAGTGCCATGCACCCAGTGAGGTCCAGGTAACCGATGCCCTGGGTGCGTGCCTTCCATATCTTGTTGTCGTCGAGCAGCTTCGACATGTCTCGCAGCCTGTCCGGCAGTGTCTTCAACAGCTGGCGAATCTTGCCGATGGCATCGTCGGGCAAATCCTGGGCGAGGCCCCCAGGCCGGATGTAGGCGTGGTTCATGCGCAATCCGGTGACCAGTTCGAACACGTCGAGAATGAGTTCGCGCTCGCGAAACCCGAAGAGCATCGCCGTCACCGCACCCAGTTCCATCCCGCCGGTGGCGAGCGCGACGAGGTGCGAGGAGATGCGGTTCAGTTCCATCAGCAGGACGCGCACCACGGTCGCGCGTTCCGGTATGTCGTCGGTGATGTCGAGCAACTTCTCGACGCCGAGGCAGTAGGCGGTTTCGTTGAAGAACGGTGACAGGTAGTCCATCCGAGTGACGAAGGTGACGCCCTGGGTCCAGTTCCGAAACTCGAGGTTCTTCTCGATGCCGGTATGCAGATATCCGATACCGCAACGAGCCTCGGTGACAGTCTCGGCCTCGATCTCGAGAATGAGCCGCAACACACCGTGTGTGGAGGGGTGTTGCGGTCCCATGTTCACCACGATGCGCTCGTCGGCGGTGCTCTCGGCGGCAGCGGCGACGACATCGTCCCAATCCTGGCCCGACACCGTGAAAGCCTTTTCGCGATCGGAGATACCGGTCATCAGTTGTACTCCCGCCGTTGGTCGGGTGGAGGAATGCTCGCGCCCTTGTATTCGACTGGGATTCCGCCGAGTGGGTAGTCCTTGCGCTGCGGGTGTCCGATCCAGTCGTCCGGCATCTGGATCCGAGTGAGGGAGGGGTGCCCGTCGAATCGAATGCCGAAGAAGTCCCAGGTCTCCCGCTCGTGCCAGTCGTTTGTCGGGTAGATCCCGACCAGGGTCGGGATGTGAGGATCGGAGTCCGGTACCGAGACTTCGAGACGAACCCGACGATTGTGCGTGATGGAGAGTAGCGGATAGACCGCGTGCAGTTCGCGGCCCTCGTTGCGTGGATAGTGAACTCCGTTGACGCCCAGGCACATTTCGAATCGAAGCTGGGGATCATTGCGCAGCGCTCGGGCGGTACTCGGGAGGTGCTCGCGGCGAACATGGAGGGTTAGCTCGCCTCGGAAGACCACCACACTTTCCACGGCCTCGTCGAACGGCAGATTTTCGGCGAGGAGGGCGCGCTCAAGATGGTCTGCGATGGAGTCGAAGTAGCTGCCGAACGGTCTCTCTGTGGTGCCTTGGACGTAGGTTTGTGAGGCCAGTTTTCCGTAGCCGGAGGTATCGCCTGTTCCACGAACCCCGAACATGCCTCGACGGTCGGACGTCACCGCAGCAACCCCTTCGCCTCGATCGTCGGCCGAATGTCCATCGCCGCTGCCTCGGCGGCACGAGCGACCTTCTCGCGGTCCGCGCCAAGGGGCATTTCTTGAATCTTTTCGTGCAACATCATGATTGCGTTGAGCAGCATCTCGGGCCGAGGCGGGCAGCCAGGAAGGTAGATGTCTACCGGCACGACGTGATCGACGCCCTGGACGATGGCGTAATTGTTGAACATCCCGCCCGACGAGGCGCAGACACCCATCGCCAGCACCCATTTCGGTTCGGCCATCTGGTCGTAGATCTGACGCAGAACCGGAGCCATCTTCTGGCTCACGCGCCCCGCCACGATCATCAGATCTGCCTGTCGCGGTGAGGCTCGGAAAGCCTCCATTCCGAAACGCGCGATGTCGAACCGTCCGGAGGTCGTCGCCATCATCTCGATTGCGCAGCACGCGAGTCCGAACGTCGCCGGCCACAGCGAACCCTTTCGAACGTAGCCCGCGAGACCCTCGACCGTGGTCAGCAGAAACCCACTCGGCAGCTTCTCCTCGAGTCCCATGCAAAATCCTTCCCAACGGCGATGATGACGGTGTCGCGCGCTAATCCCAGCTGAGTCCGCCTCGTCGCCACTCGTAGGCGTAGGCAACGGAGGCGCTGACGATGAACATGCCCATGGCCAGAAGGCCGAATACTCCCAGCGCATCGAAATGCACTGCCCACGGGTACAGAAAGACGATCTCGATGTCGAAGATGATGAAGAGCATCGCGGTGAGATAGAACTTCACCGGATAACGCCCCGCGCCCATCGGTTGCGCGGTCGGTTCGATACCGCACTCGTATGCGTCCATTTTGGCTCGGTTGTATCGCTTGGGACCGACGACGGACGCGATGAGCACCGATACGAGGGCGAAGGCAACGGCGACAGCACCCAGGACGAAGACGGGTATGTATTCGTTCATCCTTTACACCTCTCCGCGCCTGCCTTGTGGGCATCTGAAGGAGCTCCGTCGGCCAAGGGATCTTTAGCCGATAGAAAAATGTGAGCCGAAACACAGCCTACCGGGGTGATGCCCCGACTTGTCTCGGTTTCGAACTCCGAGATGAGCGTGTCGGCGAGAAAGTCGATCTTGGACGTGAATGTAGCGGCCGAGCCGGAATGGCTTGTGATGAAGGGGTTTCGCGTCAGCTCTGAAGCAACGCGGTGACGGCGGAGGTGAGCACGAATGGATCGATCGGGTGCGAGACCGCGGCCTCCGCTCCCGACCAGTCGGCCAACCATCTGTCGTCTGGACGGCCCGTGAGCACGACGAGTGGCGGGCAATTGTCCAACTCGTCCCTCAGCTGCTTGGCGACACCCATACCGCCCGCCGGTGCGGCTTCGCCGTCGAGGATTGCCAGGTCTACGCCGCCGGCATCGAGATGGTGGATGACCATGGGTTCGCTCGCCACTTCGATGTACTCGAATGCGGGCAGTTCGGGATCGGGGTGTTTGCCGATCGCGGTGGTGACGTCGGCGCGCGTGTTCGCGTTGCTGCTGTACACCAGTATGCGCAGCGGATCGTTCACGACAGCGATGCTACGTCCACTTGTGCGGGCGCATCGCGTATTCGAGGTAACCCACCCGCTACCCGGTCGGCCTGCAACGCGGTTTGTGCTGCTCACAGAGCATTCGGACGCACGCGGACGTTCCATTTGATATCAATGTGTAACGAAGATTGAACCTCGCCGATAGAAACCTCGACCGCGGCGTGCGAAGCCGTTACCCCCGACTCGGCACCGCACGCCGCGGTCCCCACCCAACAGCAGTCGAAGGATGGCCATGCGCGAGAAAGTGACCGATCGGTTCCCACGCGGCGACGGACCAGGCGACGACGTGCTCGGCGATTTCGGAGTCAGCCGTCAAGGGTTCGTCAGCCGTTTGCAGGAGATATTGCTGCAGAACCCACCGCCCAAGGGGCTGGATCATCTCGACGTCGCACGTCTGATCGCCGCCTGCTCCTGATCCCGCAACACCAGCCGGCGTGCAGCCGTGGTAGCGGGAGCGCAGACTGTGACGCGTGACCGACGCCCCTGACGCACGCAGAACGCCGTCCACCACCGAGCATTCTCGGCTTGCCGAGTCGCCCGGGGTGAGCGGGCCATGGCGTCAGTGGGGCCCATACCTCGCTGGTAGGCAATGGGGAACGGTGCGCGAGGACTACTCGGAGGACGGAGACGCGTGGCAGTCGTTTCCGTTCGACCAGGCGCATGCTCGGGCTTACCGCTGGGGCGAGGACGGCCTCGGGGGCATCTGTGATCGTTTCGGCTTCCTCAACTTCGCATTCGCAGTGTGGAATCGCAAGGACCCGATCCTCAAGGAGCGGCTGTTCGGACTCACCAACGGTGAGGGCAACCACGGTGAGGACGCCAAAGAGTATTGGTGGGTGATCGATGGGACGCCGTCCCACAGCTGGATGCAGTGGCTGTATCGGTATCCCCACGCGGAGTATCCCTACCAACAGCTCCGGGACGAGAACGCCAGCCGCGGCCGAGACGACCGCGAGTACGAACTGTCCGACACCGGAATACTCGACGAGAACCGATTCTGCGACGTCCAGGTCAGCTATGCCAAGGCCTCACCCGACGACATCTGCATCGTCATCTCCGTCACCAATCACGGCCCGGAGACGGCATCGCTCGATCTGTTGCCGCACCTGTGGCTACGAAACACCTGGGCTTGGGGGCGCGACGACCGCGGTGGCACCCTCACCGACGTCGATCCCAACGAACTGGAGTCCGGACGCCTGCGTGCCATCGAGGCGGATCACAGTTTCCTCGGCAGGTACTACCTCAGCGCGGAGGGGCATCCGGACGTGTTGTTCTGCGACAACGAGACCAATGCCGCCGATCTATGGGGACAGGAGAACCGTTCCCAGTACAGCAAAGACGGCATCGGGCGCCGAGTGGTCGGCGGGGATGTCGACGCCGTCAATCCGGAGCGGACCGGCACGAAGGCCGCGTTCTGGTTCCAGCTGGACGAGATCGCGCCCGGTGGCACCGTCGAAGTCAAGCTGCGCCTGTCCATGAACCCGCCCGACGAACAGACCTTCGGTCGCGGATTCGATGCCGTGGTCGCGGACCGGCAGGCCGAGGCCGACGAGTTCTACGATGCTGTCATCGGAGCCGATCTCGACGACGCCGATCGTCATGTCGCCCGTCGCGCCTACGCCGGACTGCTGTGGACGAAGCAGCTCTACCGCTACGACGTCGAGCAGTGGGTCGAAGGCGACAGGGTGGGAGAGCCGGCACCGGCGTCGCGGCAGAGCTCGACCGCTCGCAACGCCCACTGGCGTCACCTCGCGTTGGCTGATGTCATCTCGATGCCCGACGAGTGGGAGTATCCGTGGTTCGCGGCCTGGGATCTGGCCTTTCATGCCATTCCGCTTGCGCACGTCGACCCCGACTTCGCCAAGGAACAGCTCGTGTTGATGTGCCGCGAGTGGGCGATGCACCCCAACGGTCAGCTTCCGGCTTACGAGTGGGAGTTCGGCGACGTCAACCCGCCGGTGCATGCATGGGCGGCTTGGCACGTCTACCGCATCGACGGTTTCCGAGACCGAGAGTTCCTCGTTCGAGTCTTCACGAAACTTCTCCTGAATTTCGCTTGGTGGGTGAACCGCAAGGACTCCGAGGGCTCGAACATCTTCGAGGGCGGATTTCTCGGGATGGACAACATCGGACTGTTCAACAGGTCCGCTCCGCTGCCGCCGGGGTTTCGTCTGGAGCAGTCGGACGCGACCAGCTGGATGGCCTTCTACTGCCAGCAGATGTTCAAGATTGCTCTCGAACTCGCCAGGTACGACAGCGCGTGGGACGACGTGGCAACCAAGTTCTTCACCCACTTCCTTTCCATTGCGAGAGCCGTCAAATCGTTCGGCTCGCAGCATATTTCACTGTGGCACGAGGAAGACGGGTTCTTCTACGACGTCCTCGTCCCGCCCGAGGGAGATGCGATTCCCATGCGGGTTCGGTCGATGGTCGGACTGCTTCCGATCCTCGGGGCCACGGAGATACCGTCGTGGGTCGAGGAGGAGTGCCCCGATCTGACCGCGCGGCTGCGCTGGGTGCAAAGGCGTCGACCGGAGATGGTCAGCCCCCTGCTCGCGCGGAAAGACGGTGGCGAAGTCCGCGTGCTGCTCTCACTCGTCGAACCCGAACGGCTCAAGCGTGTGCTCTCTCGTATGTTCGATTCCGAGGAGTTCCTCTCGGCGTTCGGTATTCGATCACTCTCTGCGTCCTATCGCGACGGAATCACCTACGAGATAGATGGCCGATCGCTGTACATCGAATACGAACCGGGCGAATCCCGCACCGGAATGTTCGGTGGCAACTCGAATTGGCGTGGCCCCATCTGGTTCCCGGTCAATGTGCTGCTTGCCGACAAACTGCGCGCGTACGGCCGGCACTACGGCGACTCGTTCACCATCGAAATCCCCACGGGATCTGGAAACCACTGCACGTTGACCGACGCGGCTGACCTCATCGACAACGGCCTGGCGTCGTTGTTCCGTCCGGTCAACGGCAAGCGGCCTGCGGACGGCGACCGAATCGAGTCCAGTGACGACCCGCTCTGGAGCGTGCATCCCACCTTCAACGAGTACTTCGACGGTGACACCGGCGAGGGTTTGGGGGCCTCGCACCAGACCGGATGGACCGGGCTCGTCGCGCATCTACTGCGTCCGCGGCTACCTCTCTGAGAGCGGCCCCGGGTCGGACTCGTGCTCACCTAGAGTGGTGCCATGAAAATCCGCGGCGCAGTACTGGAGAACATCGGATCTTCCCGGCCTTTCGCGCAATCGCGTCCACTCACCATCTCGGAGCTGGACCTGGCCCCTCCCGGTGACGGTGAGCTGCTGATCAGAATCGAGGCAGCGGGACTGTGTCACTCGGATCTGTCGGTGGTCGACGGCAACCGTGTCCGACCGGTACCGATGCTGCTGGGTCACGAAGCCGCCGGCCGGGTCGAGTCCGTCGGCGCTGGTGTCGACGACATCGCCGTCGGTACCCGCGTGGTGATGACGTTCCTGCCGCGATGTGAGGACTGCGCGGGATGCCGGACCGACGGCCGCATGCCCTGTGTCACAGGGAGCGCGTCGAACAACGCGGGGACACTGCTCGGCGGTGGAGCGCGGTTGACGCGCGAGGGCGTCGAGATCAAGCACCACCTGGGTGTGTCCGGATTTGCCACGCACGCCGTGGTCGACCGCAAGTCCGTTGTCCCGGTCGACGACGACATCCCTGCCGACATCGCCGCCGTCCTGGGATGCGCGGTGCTCACCGGTGGCGGCGCCGTCCTCAACGCAGGACAACCGAGGCCAGGGCAATCCGTCATGGTGATCGGGCTCGGAGGCGTCGGAATGGCGGCGATCCTGACGGCAGTATCTGTCGGCGCGGGCGAAGTCATCGGCGTCGACGGCGTCCCCGACAAGCTGGCCGCGGCCCGCGAACTCGGTGCCAGCCAGACGTTCTCGCCCGCAGAGAGGCAGGAGCGCGGCGTCAAGGCCGATGTCGTCATCGAGGCCGCCGGAAACGCCCGAGCTTTCGAAGCCGCGGTGGCGGCGACTGCACCCGGCGGCGTCACCGTCACCGTCGGTCTCCCCGCGCCCGACGCCCGATCATCGATCTCCCCGCTCGGACTCGTCGCCGAAGCGCGCACGATCATCGGCAGCTACCTGGGATCAGCGGTGCCGGCGCGCGACATTCCCAAATATGCGCAGATGTGGCGTGAGGGCAGATTGCCGGTGGAGAAGTTGATCAGCTCTCGAATCGGACTGGACGAGATCAACCGCGGAATGGACGAACTCGCCGACGGAAATGCCATCCGTCAGGTCATCATCTTCGACTGACACGGCGTGACCAGCCGGCCTCGACTCCATCGACCGGCGTACTGCGGACGTGGCTGTGGTCAGTAGGCTTGCATGCGCTGAAGTGTTCGAGTCGAGGAGCGGAGCAGTCGTGAGTGCAGAAGTACCCGTCCGAGTTGGTGTCCTCGGAGCTCGCGGCAAGGTGGGGCAGGCGATCTGCGCGGCTGTGGAGGCCGCCGAGGACCTGGAACTCGTCGCCGCAGTGGACCAGGGCGATCCCCTCACCAACCTCGTCGACGCGGCCGCCGAGGTGGTCGTCGACTTCACCCACCCCGATGTGGTGATGGACAACCTGAAATTCCTTGTCGAGAACGGTATCCACGCTGTCGTCGGCACCACCGGCTTCGATGACGCCCGACTGGACTCCGTTCGCTCCTGGTTGGCGTACGCGCCCGCGACCGGAGTGCTGATCGCACCCAACTTCGCCATCGGCGCAGTCTTGACGATGCGTTTCGCCGAGCAAGCCGCGCGGTTCTTCGACTCCGTCGAGGTCATCGAGCTGCACCACCCGAACAAGGCCGACGCGCCGTCGGGCACCGCCTACCGCACAGCCCAATTGATCGCCGACGCACGCGCGAAGGCCGGAATCCCGAAGAGCCCGGATGCGACGACAGCGGAGTTCGACGGGGCGCGAGGCGCCGAAGTCGACGGTGTGCGCGTGCACTCCATCCGGCTGGCAGGATTGGTGGCGCACCAGGAAGTCCTGCTCGGCACCACAGGCGAGACACTCACGATCCGGCACGATTCGCTCGACCGCACCTCGTTCGCGCCGGGGGTGCTCCTCGGAGTCAGAGAGATCGCCGGTCGACCAGGGTTGACCGTCGGGCTCGATTCGTTCCTCGACCTGTGATCGCAATGAACAAGTCGACGAAGGTGCTGTCCATCATCGTCGTACTCGTGGCGATTCTGGGCTTCTACTTCTACGTTCTCGGTAGTCGGGGCGTGTCGCTGCTTCGCAACGGCGACGCGGTCAGCGTCGGTCTCGGTGTCGGGGTTCTGCTTCTTCCCATCATCGGTGTCTGGATTGTCTTCGCCACGCTCAAGGCAGGTCTGGATCATCAGCGTCTTGCGTCCCGGGTTCATGACGAAGGCCTGGAACTCGATGTCTCGGAGCTGCCCCGGATGCCGTCGGGACGGATCGAACGCGACGCTGCCGACGAACTGTTCGCGCAGGTCAAGTCCGAATGGGAAAAGGACCCGGACAACTGGCGCAACTCCTATCGGCTGGCCAGAGCCTACGACTACGCCGGCGATCGTTCTCGCGCACGCGAGACGATGAAGCGAGCGGTGGAGCTCGAACGCGACGAGTCCTGATGCCTACGCTGCTCATCGTTCACCACACTCCCTCGCCGGTCACCCGCGAGTTGCTCGAGTCGGTGATGGCAGGCGCGATGGATCCCGACATCGAGGGGGTGACGGTCCGCAGCGTCCCCGCACTCGGGGCGACGGTGCCGGACGTCCTCGGCGCCGACGGCTACCTGTTCGGAACTCCCGCCAACTTCGGCTACATGAGCGGTGCTCTGAAGCACTTCTTCGACACCACCTACTACCCATGCCTCGACGCCGTCGCCGCGCGCCCGTTCGGTTTGTGGGTGCACGGCAACAACGACACAGCGGGGGCTGTCGCGGCCGTTCGTAAGATCACCACCGGATGGGGTCTCGAACAGGCCGCTGCGGCGTTGGAGGTGACGAACGTCGACAAGGCGAGCCGGGAGGCGTGCTACGAGCTCGGCGGTACTCTCGCCGCTACTCTCATGACCTGACGGGCTCGGCGCCTATTGTTTTCGTCATGACATCCGCCCAATATGCGAGCTTTTTGCCCGCGAAATACCGCGATGTCGTTCCTCCCGTGTCCACGACGTGGCGATGGCGCGACCTCGATGTCCATATCGCTCGAAGCCGCACCAGCGATGCACCTGTGAAGATGATGGCGTTGCACGGTGCCGGTGGCCATTCGGGCGCGCTGTGGCCATTCGCGTCGCTGGCTGCGTCGCGGGGAGCAGATGTGCTTTTCCCCGACATGCCTCTGTATGGGCGGACGGTGGTTCCCGATGCCGGGAAGGTCACCTACCTCGATTGGGTCGAGATGTTGTGCGATCTGGTGGTCGCCGAGCAGGACCGCGACCCAAGGCCCTTGGTGCTGTTCGGCGCCAGTATGGGTGGAATGCTGGCCTACGAGGTTGCGGCGCGGACCGGTGCGGTAGCCGATGTCGTGGCGACCTGTCTGCTGGATCCTTCCGATCCCGACGCCCGCTCCGCGGCTGCACGTTTCGGCTTTCTGGGTCGGTATGCACCGAAGCCGCTCGCCTTCACTGCCGCGCTACTCGGACGCGTGCGTGTTCCGATCCGGTGGCTGATGGACATCGACAGCATGAGCGCCGACCCTGAATTGTCGGCACTGTGCGCATCCGATCCGTTGGGAGGAGGGGTGTCGGTTCCGGTCGGCTTTCTCAGCAGCTACATGTCCTTTCGGCACTTCCCACCGGAACACTTCTACGGACCCGAGGTGACGCTGGTGCATCCGGGTGCGGACGAATGGACCACACCCGAGCTGAGTGTGAAGTTCTTGGACAGGATCGCCGGGCCGACGAAATCGGTGATGCTCGAGGGTTGTGGCCACTTCCCGATCGAGGAACCAGGCCTATCGCAGTTGATCGAGACCATGGAAGACATTGCGCGCAAGCACGGGTGGAGGCCCTCGTAGTACTCCGATGCATGGCATGGTGAACAGATGCGTGAAATGAGTGCGGCGATGGCTCGGCGTACGGCGTTGGCCGCACAGGGTCTGGCCTCGCCGCATCCGGCGGGGGAACGGGGTGCGTCCACACGCGCCGTGCACAAGGTCCTCGATCGAACGCATCTGTTGCAGATCGACTCGGTATCGGTGCTGGTGCGCGCGCATTACGCTCCCGTGTTCAGCCGTGTGGGCCGATACGACCGCGGTGTGGTGGACCGGGCCGCGTGGACCGATACGGCGCGCAGTCCGCGTCGGCTGGTCGAGTACTGGGCGCACGAAGCTGCGCTGATTCCGGTGGAGGACTGGCCGTTGATGCGCTGGCGGACCGAACTCTACGAGCATGGACGGTGGGGCGGTGCGAAGTCCGTTCTGGAGCGGAACCCGACGCTCGCGAAAGAAGTGCAGGGTGTGATCGCCGATCTGGGGCCGTCCAGTGCGGGCGAGATCGAGCGCGCGCTCGACGTCGAGCGGCCTGGCAGAAAAGGCCCGTGGTGGGATCACAGCGACGTCAAGGTCGTGTGTGAGCAGCTGTTCGCGGCGGGGGTGGTGTCGGTGGCTACGCGGGCAGGCTTCGTTCGTCACTACGATCTGACCGAGCGAGTCATACCGGCCGACATCGCTGCACGGCACGTGGCCGAGGCCGATGCGGTGCGCGCGCTGGTGACCCTGTCGGCGGATGCTCTGGGCGTCGCCACCGAGGCTGATCTGCGTGACTACTACCGTCTTTCGAAGAAGCAGACCACCGCAGCGATAGCCGATCTCGTAGAGGACGGCGTGCTCGAACAAGTGCAGGTTCGAGGCTGGGACGCCCTGGCGTACCTGCATGCTGATGCACGGATTCCGCGGTCGGTTCGCGGCGCTGCCCTCCTGTGCCCGTTCGACCCGATGATCTTCTTCCGTCCGCGTGTGCAGCGCATCTTCGACTTCCACTACCGAATCGAGATCTACACCCCGCAGCACAAGCGGATTCACGGCTACTACGTGTTCCCGTTTCTGCTCGATGGCGAACTCGTTGCTCGAATTGACCTCAAAGGTGACCGAGCGCGATCGGAACTGCGGGTACTGGGCGCGTTCGTCGACGGTGACCGCGACGCGGCGGTCATTGCGGCGGCATTGCACCCGGTGCTGCGCGAAATGGCCGACTGGCTCGAGCTGGCGGATGTCGTCCTCGGTGGGCGCGGGGATCTCATGCCGGCTCTGACCGAATTGCCGACGACCGGATGACCGCCGGAGGTTCGGACAGCGGGCGAGAAAGAATGGTGCGACCATGCCCGACATGACCTCTTCCGTATCTGCGCAATCGAACGAGCTGTCGCCCCAGGTCGTGGTGCTCTTCGGAGCCACCGGCGATCTCGCGAAGCGCAAACTCCTGTCGGGGATGATGCACCTCGCGTTGTCCGAACTCGCTCCGCGAATCCGAGTTGTCGGAACGTCGTTGGAAGAGATGACCAGTGACGAGTTTCGTCAGATGGCACTCGAAGCGATCGACGAGCACTCGAGCCGAAAGGTCTCCGACGAACAGTGGCGCCAATTCGCGGGGAAATTGAGCTACGTTTCGCAGAAGTCCGGTCCGGCGGCGTTGGGGGAGGCCGTTGCCACCGCAGAAGTCGAACTCGGTGTCGGCGTCAAGCGGTTGCACTATTTGTCTGTCCCTCCGAAAGCTGCGCTGGCAGTCGTCGACATGCTCGCCGCCGCCGATCTGGTGAAGAATTCTCGGATCATCATGGAGAAGCCTTTCGGAACGGACCGCGAGAGCGCGATTGCTCTCAATGCCAGGTTGCACGAGACTTTCGACGAGGAGCAGATCTTTCGTATCGACCATTTTCTCGGAAAGGAACCTGCGCAGAACATTCTGGCGTTTCGCTTCGCGAACGGTTTGTTCGAGCCGATCTGGAACCGGAATTTCATCGACCACGTGCAGATCGACATTCCGGAAGCCCTTGCGCTCGACGGCCGGGCGAACTTCTACGAAAATACCGGCGCCTTCAAGGACATGGTGGTCACCCACTTGTTCCAGGTTCTCGCCTTCATGGCGATGGAACCGCCGACGGCTCTCGAGCCCAGAGCGATCAGCGAGGAAAAGAACAAGGTCTTCAGGTCGATGCTTCCGCTCGACCCTCGCAAGGTGGTACGCGGTCAGTACTCGGGTTACCGGTCCGAGCCGGGCGTGGCACCGGACTCGGAAACGGACACCTTCGTCGCATTGGAGTGCGAAATCGACAACTGGCGATGGGCGGGTGTGCCGTTCTACCTCAGGACGGGCAAGCGCCTTGCCGAGGGGCAACGAATAATCTCCATCGCATTCCGTGAGCCGCCGAAGAGCATGTTTCCGGCGGGGTCCGGCGTTGGTGCGCACGGGCCGGACCACCTCACGTTCGACTTGGCGGATGCGTCGAAGGTGTCGTTGTCCTTCTACGGCAAGAGGCCCGGGCCGGGGATGAGGTTGGACAAACTGAGCATGCAATTCGCACTACAGGAAACCGAACGTGTGTCGGATGTGCTCGAGGCGTACGAACGGCTCATTCTCGACGCCATGCACGGCGACCACACGCTGTTCACCACAGCCGAGGGGATCGAGCGGTTATGGGAGGTGTCGCAGCCGCTACTCGCCGATCTGCCACCTGTGCGGCAGTACACGCCGGGGTCCTGGGGGCCGAATGCAATTCACCAGCTGATCGCCCCGCATGCATGGCGGCTGCCATTCGAACGGGAGTGGCGTGAAAAGCGCTGACGGCGCTGCTTGCGTCGGTTCGTAGACTCAGTATCGCGTGCGGTTGTTGCGAACCTGTTCACGTAGTGCATCCTGAACTGCTTGCGAGAGCCAGGAATTGAGCGAAACGCCGTTCATGGACGCTGCTTGTTCGGCCCGTTCCTTCACATGTTCGACCATGCGTAGGGTGACGCGACGCACCTCGCCTGTGACATCGTCCATTGTTGGGTATTCGTCACCATCGGACGGTATCGCTCCGGCCGACCTTTCGGCAGCCTCGTCGACGGCCTCACGGATGACGTCGGCCGACGCCTCGTTCCCGGACAGTTTGAGATGAACGGAATACCCGTCGATTCGGTCGGAGATCTCGTCGGCGAACTCGGACATCGCTTCGAGGAGCATGAGCCGTGCAGACGCCTGTGCCGCGTTGGCGAGTGCTTCGGCGGTCTTTCTGGTGTGGTCGTCGCCGAGCGATGCGGCTGCCAGAAGATCTGCGCGTAGCGAGGCGGTATACCTGTCTAGTTCCATGGTGTCAGTGTGACGTCTAAAGTGGCGTCGCGCAAGCGTCGAATTATCGTCATCGTGACGCCGATTTGGCGTCGGCCGGGTGCTCGCGAGGTTCGTGGATAGGGTTTGTGTGAGTTGTCAGCTGTACTAGCGAAGGAATGCGCAGTGTCGAAGACGGTGTCACTGAAGGTTGAATTGGTCGCCAAGACCGAGTTCGTCGAGCCTTTGGACATCCCGTGGGAGACCGATGCCGACGGGGGACAAGCGCTCGTGGAGTTCGCCGGCCGCGCGTGCTACCAGAGTTGGTCCAAACCGAACCCGCGAACTGCGACGAACGCGTCCTATCTGCGGCACCTACTCGACGTCGGGCACCTGTCCGTCCTCGAACATGCATCGGTGAGCTTTTACATCACGGGGATCTCGCGGTCGTGCACGCATGAGCTGATCCGGCATCGCCACTTTTCGTACTCGCAGCTCTCCCAGCGCTTCGTGCCCGAGCGCGACGCCAACGTCATCGCCCCGCCCGCTGTTGCAGGGGACGCCGAGCTGGAAGCGTTGTTCGAGCAAGCGACGGACGCAAGCAGAGCTGCCTACGTCGAACTGCTCAATGCACTCGAGCACAAGCTCGAGGGCGTCACCAATTCCGCGCTCCGGGGCAAGCAGGCGCGCCAGGCGGCGCGGTCGGTTCTCCCCAACGCGACCGAGACGAAGCTCGTCGTCACGGGCAACTACCGGGCCTGGCGGCATTTCGTGTCGATGCGCGCCTCCGAGCACGCGGACGTCGAAATCAGACGTCTGGCGGTCGAATGCCTGAGGCAACTGGCCTCGATCGCGCCGGACATCTTCGGCGATTTCGAAATTTCCGCACTGCCGGATGGTTCCGAGGTAGCGCACAGCCCGTTCGTCACCGAAAACTGACCGCCCGCTCTCGGGCGAAGTTCCGTCCCGCCGCGAGATAGCGTGCATTGCACCGGGTAACCTTTCTGACCATGACATACGGTGATCCCGCTCCTGCGATCCACTCCCCGTTCGGCACGGTGCTGACCGCCATGGTGACCCCGTTCACCCCCGACGGAAAGTTGGATATCGACGCCGGAGTACGGCTGGCTCATTTCCTGGTCGAGCAGGGTAACGACGGGCTGGTCCTCGCCGGTACCACCGGTGAATCACCTACCACCACCGAGAACGAGAAGCTCGAGCTCATGCGCGCGGTCATCGCGGCCGTCGGGGACCGCGCGTGCATTATTGCCGGAGCAGGAAGCAACGACACTGCGCACAGCGTCGAGTTGGCCCGCGACGCGGCCCGCGCAGGCGCCCACGGCCTCCTGGTGGTCACGCCGTACTACTCTCGGCCGCCGCAGGCTGGGCTCTTCGCGCACTTCACCGCAGTCGCCGACGCGACGGACCTGCCGGTGATGTTGTACGACATTCCGCCGCGCTCGGTCGTTCCCATCGAGACCGAGACGCTGCGTCGGCTCGCCGAGCACCCTCGGATCCTTGCCGTCAAGGACGCCAAGGGGGACCTCAACGCCGGCGCTGAATTGATCGCAACGACAGGGCTGCAATTCTTCTCGGGCGACGATCCGCTCAACCTGCCGTGGCTGTCCGTGGGCGCTACCGGATTCGTGAGCGTCATCGGCCACCTCGTGCCGGCCCGACTGCGCGAAATGCACAGCGCCTTCATGGCGGGTGACAACGCAAGGGCGCGGGCCATCAATGCAAGCCTCATTCCGGTGACCAGAAGCGTGGCCCGACTCGGCGGCGTCAGCGCCGCCAAGGCAGGTCTGCGGCTCATCGGACTGGACGTGGGCGAGCCCAGGCTTCCCCAGGTGCCGCCCACCAGTGACCAGATCGACATGCTTGCAGCGGATCTGAGAGCAGCAGGAGTGCTTGTATGAGCCGACCAGCACGATCGCGTGGCCGCGCAACCCGAAGTGCAGGTCCGCCTGCCGACAGGCAGGCGCAGTCCGCGAAACCGATCGTGCAAAGTTCGGCCCGCACGGTTCGCCCCGACGCTCGAACGCAATTCGACCCGACCGACCGACTCGGTACGCCGCCCGCAGCACCGTTCAAGGGCCTGCGCGTAGTCGCGCTGGGCGGCATCGGCGAAATCGGCCGCAACATGACGGTGTTCGAGCATCAGGGAAAATTGCTCATCGTCGACTGTGGTGTCCTGTTCCCCGAGGACCAGCAACCCGGCGTCGACCTGATCCTGCCGGACTTCCGGCACATCGAGAACCGGATGGCCGACGTCGAGGCCGTCGTTCTCACACACGGTCACGAGGACCATATCGGCGCGGTGCCGTTCCTGCTTCGTCTGCGTCCGGACGTACCGGTCGTGGGATCGAAGTTCACGCTCGCGCTGGTGGCGGCCAAGTGCCGTGAACACCGGTTGCGCCCCAACCTCGTCGAGGTCATCGAGGGCCAGAAGACCAACCATGGGCCGTTCGAGTGCGAGTACTTCGCGGTCAACCACTCGATTCCGGACGCTCTGGCCATCGCGATCCGCACAGACGCGGGCCTGACGCTGCACACCGGCGACATCAAACTCGACCAACTGCCGCTCGACGGACGGCTCACCGACCTCGCAGGCTTCTCACGTCTCGGCGACGAAGGTGTCGATCTCTTCCTGGTGGACTCGACCAACGCCGAAGTCCCCGGCTTCGTCACCCCTGAGCGCGAGATCGGCGGAGTCCTCGACACCGTCATCGGCAAGGCCAAGCAGCGCGTGATCGTGGCGTCGTTCGCGAGCCACGTGCACCGAATTCAGCAGGTCATCGACGTGGCCGAGCGATACAACCGTCGGGTCGCATTCGTCGGTCGGTCGATGGTGCGCAACATGCAGATAGCCCAGGATCTCGGGTACCTGCGGGTGCCCGACGGTCTCGAAGTCACCGTCGACACGGCGGCGACGTTGCCCGACGACCGGCTCGTGCTCATCTCGACCGGGTCTCAGGGCGAGCCGCTCTCGGCACTCTCGCGAATGGCGCGCGGAGAACACCGTCAGATCAACGTCAAGGCCAACGATCTCGTCGTCCTGGCGTCGTCCTTGATCCCCGGCAACGAGAATTCGGTTTTCGCCGTCGTCAACGGTCTTGCGAAGCGCGGCGCCACGGTGGTGACCCAGCAGACTGCGAAGGTGCATGTCTCCGGCCACGCATCCGCAGGCGAGCTGCTGTACTTGTACAACGCGGTGCGTCCCACCAATGCGATGCCCGTGCACGGGGAGTGGCGCCACCTGCGTGCCAACGCGGCACTGGCGAAGGCGACCGGTGTGGCCGAGGATCGAATCATCCTCGCCGAGGATGGGGTGGTGGTCGACATGGTCGACGGACTCGCCCGCATCGTCGGGCAGGTGCCCGTCGGTCACGTCTATGTCGACGGTCTGTCCGTCGGTGACGTCGGTGATTCCACCCTGTCGGATCGCCTGGTTCTCGGTGAGGGTGGATTCATTGCCATCACGGTCGCCGTCGACTCGAGTACTGGCCGTGCGGTCACCGCCCCGGAGGTGTCGGGTCGCGGATTCTCCGATGATCCCACGGCACTCAAGGAAGCCGGCCAGTTGGTCGAGGCCGAGCTCATTCGTCTTGCTTCCGAAGGAGTCACCGACACTCACCGGATCGCGCAGGCGGTTCGCAGGGTGGTGGGACGTTGGGTCGCCGACAAGTATCGCCGCAAGCCGATGATCGTTCCGACGGTCATGGCGGTGGGGAACAAGTAGTTTCCTGCGTGCTCAGGCTGCCAACAGGCGCCACAGGCCGATGAGCCCGACGACCACGATGACGGCGCGCAAAGTCCACGGCGACAGCTTTCGGCCGTAGCGTGCGCCTATCGACCCGCCGAACAGTGAGCCGGCAGCGATCAAACCCGCTGCTGCCCAGCTGATATCGCTGAACGCGACGATCGTGTATGTCGCGGCGGCGACCACGTTCACGATCAGTGAGAGAAGATTCTTGGCAGCGTTCATCCGCTGCATCGAGTCGGGCAGCAGAACTCCCATCACTCCGATCAGCATGATGCCCTGGGCTGCAGTGAAATACCCGCCGTAGATCCCCACGGCGAAGGTGCCGATAGTCAGCAGCACGAGCTTGCTGCGGCTGACGTGATCGGTTGCCACGCCCGCAGCCTCGGAGCGGCGGCGGGCCCAGGTCTGAATTCGGGGCTGCACCACGACCAGGACCAGCGCGCCGATCAGCAGGATCGGTACGACGGCGGCGAAAACGGACGGCGGCAGGTGGAGTAGTAGCCAGGCCCCGATCAGTGCTCCGACGAACGAGGCCGGCATCTGCCACCGCAGCCGTCCCCACTGTCCGCGCAATTCGCGGCGATATCCCCATGTTCCGGAGATACTTCCGGCCACCAACCCGATGGCATTCGACATGGTGGCCACTACGGGGGGATAGCCGAACGCAACCAACGTGGGAAACGTGATCAGAGTCCCGGACCCGACGACCGCATTGATCGCGCCCGCGCCCAACCCAGCGACGAATATGACGACAATTTCCGATACCGGCACCGATGTGAGATTACGGTTCACCCACCGCCGCACCGCTGACGGGGCACGTACTGTGAGTGAGTGTGAGCCTTGCACAGGACGAACGCGCCGAACTCGTACGAACAATGACCGCAGTGGGGGAGGACGCCCCGACGTTGTGTGGTGACTGGACAGCTCGCGATCTCGCGGCACACCTGGTGGTCCGAGAGCGGCGTCTGGATGCCGCACCCGGGATCGTGCTTCCATTTCTGTCCGGATACACCGAGAAGGTGCAGGCGGGGGCGGCGGCGAAGCCATTCGACGACCTGGTGGCGGCCATTCGGACGGGCCCACCCCTTTGGTCACCGTTCAAGCTTCTCGACCCGGTGATCAACGTGGGGGAGATGTTCGTTCACCATGAGGATCTCCGCCGGGCGGGGCCGGACTGGACTCAACGCACGTTGTCGGCTTCGCTGCAGAACAGGCTGTGGACGATTGCCGGCCTGATCGGAAGACGTGCATATTCCGCGTCGCCGGTCGGTGTGGTGTTCCGATCGAAGGACGGTCGAACGAAAACGGTCAAGAAGGCGAGTGGTCGACACGTGGTGCTGACGGGTGAGCCGTCCGAACTGCTGCTGCACGCCTTCGGGCGTAGCGCCGTGGTCATCGAGTTCGAGGGCACCGAGGCCGACATCGCAGCAGTTCAGGGGCTTGACCGAAGCTTCTGAGGTCGATGGCACAACGCATCGGGACAAGTCGGGCAAGCTGTTACTGGTGTTGCGGATGGTTTCCGAGGGGTCATTGCGACTAACCTGAGCGCATGGCAGGAAAGACCAGCACCCGAAGTTCGAAAGCCGGCGCCGGCAATTCGCTGTCATCGCGTGCGTCGGGGGGAACAGCCAAGACCGCGAAAGGGCGTACTGCTCGCACGGTCACCACGCCGCGTAAGCCGACCGCCCCGCGAAAGTCCCCGCCCCGCGGCGGTGCGTCCACCCGCTCGGCAGCGCCCCGTCGGCCTGCACGCAAGAACAATGGTGGCGTCATGTCCGCCATCGGCCGCGGCGTGACGTCGACCTGGGCTGTTGCTGCCAAAGGTGTCGGCGCCACCACCCGGACGGTCAGCAAGGCCAAGGACATCGAGCACGGTCACCGTCGCGACGGCATCGCGCTCGGACTGATCGCCGTCAGCGTCATCGTTGCTGCAGCCGTCTGGTTCAGCGCGGGTGGCCCCATCGGTGAGTGGATCGAAATTGCCGTGCGCGCAGTGGTCGGCGACGCCGGCTACATCGTGCCCGCGCTCGGTGTTGCCATCGCTGTAGTTCTGATGCGATCGGAACCGAACCCCGAGATCCGGCCGCGGCTGGTGTTGGGCTCGATACTGCTCAGCCTTCCCATCCTCGGGCTGTGGCACATGGCTGCGGGCTTCCCGACGGATGCGGAGGGGCGCGCGACGGGTGGCGGATTTGTCGGCTACGTCGCCGGTGGGCCGATCGTCGACGGTCTGACGGTCTGGCTGGCGGTACCGCTGCTGTTTCTCGCCGGTCTGTTCGGAGTGCTGCTGCTGACCGGCACCACCGTTCGAGACGTCCCGGCTAAACTGCGCACGCTGTTCGGTACCGACAGCCGCGGTGACGAGTACGGAGAGTACGACCCCGCCGATTTCGGAACGGATTTCGGCGACGAGGGATACAGCCACGACGCCGACTTCGACGGCTACCCCGTCGACAAGGCAGGCGAGAGCGACCCGTACGACAATTACCCGACCGAGGAGTACGTACCGGTCGCGAAGCCGCGCACGCGCAGGAGGACAGCGCGGCCCGAGGCTCCGACCGAGGTCATCGATCCTGCGGCGGCGGAGGCGGCCGCCGAGGCCCCCGCGCCGGCATCTCGACCAGCGGCAGCTGCTCGGGCTGTGGCGAAGCCTGTAGTCAAGGCCGCCGAACCGAAGAGTGCCACCGAGGACGACAAGATCGTCGTCGATCGCGTCGTCGACGGGGACTACACCCTGCCATCGCTTTCGCTGCTGATCGACGGCGATCCGCCCAAGACTCGCAGCCAGGCCAACGACGCGATGATCGAGGCGATCTCCGATGTTCTCGATCAGTTCAAGATCGACGCGGCGGTCACCGGATTCACGCGCGGCCCGACAGTCACCCGATACGAGGTGGAACTGGGCCCGGGCGTCAAAGTCGAGAAGATCACCGCACTGGCCCGCAATATCGCCTATGCAGTGGCTACCGACAACGTGCGGCTGTTGGCCCCGATCCCGGGCAAGTCTGCAGTCGGCATCGAGGTGCCCAACTCGGACCGCGAAATGGTTCGTCTCGCAGACGTGCTCACTGCGCCGTCCACGCGCAAGGATCATCACCCGCTGGTGATCGGCCTCGGCAAGAACATCGAGGGCGAGTTCATCAGCGCGAACCTGGCCAAGATGCCGCACCTGCTGGTGGCGGGTTCCACCGGTTCCGGTAAGTCGAGCTTCGTGAACTCGATGCTCGTCTCACTGCTCGCCCGCGCGACACCGGACGAGGTACGGATGATCCTGATCGATCCGAAGATGGTCGAGCTGACACCGTACGAGGGGATCCCCCACCTCATCACCCCGATCATCACGCAGCCCAAGAAGGCTGCCGCGGCCCTGGCGTGGCTGGTCGAGGAGATGGAACAGCGCTATCAGGACATGCAGGTCAACAAGGTTCGGCACATCGACGACTTCAACAAGAAGGTGCGCTCCGGTGATATCAGCGCACCACTGGGCAGTGAACGCGTCTACAGGCCGTATCCGTACATCCTTGCCATCGTCGACGAGCTCGCCGATCTGATGATGACCGCACCGCGGGACGTCGAGGACGCCATCGTGCGAATCACGCAGAAGGCTCGCGCTGCCGGCATTCACCTGGTGCTGGCAACGCAGCGACCGTCGGTGGACGTCGTGACCGGTCTGATCAAGACCAACGTCCCGTCCAGGCTCGCGTTCGCGACATCCTCGCTCACCGATTCACGGGTCATCCTCGATCAGCCCGGTGCAGAGAAGCTCATCGGTATGGGCGATGCGCTGTTCCTGCCGATGGGAGCCGGCAAGCCCACTCGCCTGCAGGGCGCCTTCATCACCGACGAGGAAATCACGGCGGTCGTCGACTTCGCCAAGAATCAGGCGGAACCGGAATACAACGAGACCGTCACCGCGAGCAAGGCGTCGGAGAAGAAGGATGTCGACCCGGATATCGGCGACGATCTCGGTGTGTTGCTCCAGGCGGTGGAGCTGGTTGTCTCCAGCCAGTTCGGTTCGACCTCGATGCTTCAGCGCAAGCTGCGGGTGGGCTTCGCGAAGGCTGGCCGGTTGATGGACCTGATGGAGAACCGCGGAGTCGTCGGGCCGAGTGAAGGCTCCAAGGCGCGTGAGGTGCTGATCAAGCCTGATGAACTGGACGGGCTGCTGTGGTCGATCCAAGGCGGCGACCCGGACGAGGCTCCGGCGGAAGACTGAACACTGCTCCGCAGAGTGTCACAGGCTCCGCCGCGGGCCGCGAAGCACCGTCAGGCGAAGGCGCCCATCACCGGCTTCCACTCGGTGATCGAGGACTCCTCGATGAGATTCTCGACCGCGAACGGATCCTGCGCGAAGAGTTCTCGAACCGATGCGACGTCGGAACCTTCCACGAGGATGAGCGCGCCGCTGCCGTCGGTGTAGGGGCCGCTCGAGACGAGGACACCGCGTTCGAGAAGTTCGCCGAGCCAAGCGCGGTGGGTTGCGCGATGCGTGTCACGACCGTCCGTCGTGGCGGGGGAGTACGTGTATGCGACGGCGAAGAGGGCCATGTGTGTCCATTTCCTATCGGTTGTCATTATTCAGGTGCGATCGACATCAGAGCGAGAGCAACATCCGGGTGTTGCCCAGCGTGTTCGGTTTCACGTAACTCAGATCGAGGAACTCGGCGACACCGGTGTCGTACGACCTGCACATCTCCGCGTACACCTCGGCGGTGACGGGCGTCCCTTCGATCTCGGCGAATCCATGTCGGGAGAAGAAGTCCACCTCGAACGTGAGCACGAACAGCTTCTGCAGGGCCAGTTCGCGTGCAACGTCGACCAATTTGTCGACGATCAAGTGCCCGGCCCCGTGACCCTTGGCGGACGGATCCACCGCCACCGTGCGCACCTCGCCCAGATCAGCCCACAACACGTGCAGGGCGCCGCACCCGATCACCGATCCGGCTCGCTCCGCCACCCAGAATTCCTGCACCGCCTCGTACAACGTCACGAGGTTCTTCTCGAGCAGAATCTTCCCGGCGTAAATGTCGATCAGGCGTTTGATCTCGGGAATGTCGGATGTTCGCGCACGTCGAACCACTACATCGTCGCCGCCGTGGGCGAGGATCCGTGAGTTCGAACTCGGGTCGGACGCGTCGTCGACGGGAGGTCGACCGGCCCGATTCGGCGCAGAAGTCATGTGGTGAACAGTAGCCAACGCTCCAACCGATATTCTTCTCGTGTGTCCGTAATCGAACTCGCCACCCACGAACCTGGACACCGTCGTCGACCTTTCGCTATCAATGTCCTCCGGGACGCCGAAGAATCTGGCGGGGCGGCATGACCGGGGAGGTTCCGCCGACTCCGCGGCCTCCGCACGGCAACTCTTCGACAGGGTCCGAAGCGGTTCCGATACTCAACATTGCGAACGTTCTGACCGTGCTTCGGATCGCCCTGGTTCCCGTTTTCCTCGTCGTACTGTTCGTCGACGACGGTCAGGACCCCGCATGGCGGATCGGCGCGACGGTCGTGTTCGCGGTAGCCGCGATCACCGACCGTGTCGACGGCCAACTTGCACGCAAATACGGACTGGTCACCGATTTCGGCAAGATGGCCGACCCCATCGCGGACAAGGCGCTGATCGGCGCCGCGCTGGTCGGGTTGTCGATTCTGGGCGACCTCCCGTGGTGGGTCACCCTCGTGATCGCGGCCCGCGAGATTGCCATCACGGGCGTGCGGTTCGCAGTGATCCGGCACGGTGTCATCCCGGCCGGCCGCGGCGGAAAGGTGAAGACGCTCTTGCAGAGCGTTGCTATCGGGTTCTACCTGTTCCCGCTACCCGACGAAGTCCGGTTCGTATCGGTGACGTTGATGGGTTTGGCTGTCGTGCTCACGGTGTACACGGGAGTGGATTACATCGTCCAGGCCGTGCGCCTGAGAAGAGGTGCGACCCGTTGACCGAAGTGAAACTCTCGGGTGACCGTTGGGCTGTTCGACGCGATACAGTCCGACTAGCCGTGTCGTTGCTGCAGCAGCGTCTCGAAGGTGCATCGGCCGTATAGGGTCGGGAACCAATCGAGCCTCGTCCTACGTTGTACCTGAAGATGCTGGACTTGGACGTACAGAAGACGAAGCACAGTTTCGAACGACATGGCTCGAACGAGGAGGAGCGAGATGGCGCTGCTATTGCGTGAAGCACTCGGCGACAGTTTGCGGCGCACTCGTGTTGCGCAGAGTCGCACACTGCGCGAGGTATCGAACACGGCACGGGTCAGTCTGGGGTATCTCTCGGAAGTCGAACGTGGACGGAAAGAAGCCTCGAGCGAGTTGCTCGCCGCGATCTGCGACGCTCTCGCCGTGCCCTTGGCCGATGTCATGAGCGATGTGAGCGAATGCCTGTCGGAATCCTCGGCCGCAGCGCGTGCTGCCGAGACGCCCGCCTCGGTGGGTGCCGAGGACACCTCGCCCCGCATCGCGGGCGAGACGAGGGTGGTTATTCCGGCGCCTGCGCGAGCCCTCGCCGCTGCGTGAGCAGCGGGCATGCACCAGCCCGCGCAACTGCATTGGTGACACAGTTCCACGGCAATTCGACCAGACCAGTATTCTCGTGACACGGGCAACTCATCGTAGGTCGCTGCACACGTCAGCCGACCCCCTACGCGCGACAACGTCGCTCTGGATGGAGGCAGGATCAACCCATGGCTAATCCTTTCGTCAAGGCCTGGAAGTACATGATGGCGCTCTTCAATTCCAAGATCGACGAGAAGGCCGACCCCAAGGTTCAGATTCAGCAGGCCATCGAGGATGCGCAACGACAGCACCAGGCGCTGTCTCAGCAGGCGGCCTCGGTGATCGGCAATCAGCGTCAGCTGGAGATGAAACTGAGCCGTCAACTGGACGAGGTCGAAAAGCTCAACGCCAATGCTCGCCAGGCGGTCACACTGGCTGACCAGGCCAATGCCGCCGGTGACGTGGAGAAGGCAACGCAGTACACCAACGCCGCCGAGGCGTTCGCGGCGCAGCTGGTCACCGCTGAGCAGAGCGTCGAGGATCTGAAGGTGCTGCACGATCAGTCGCTGCAGGCGGCGTCGCAGGCGAAGAAGGCCGTCGAACAGAACGCGATGGCCCTGCAAGCCAAGGTTGCCGAGCGGACCAAGCTGCTCAGCCAACTCGAGCAGGCAAAGATGCAGGAGAAGGTCAGCGAGTCACTGCGGTCGATGGACTCGACGCTGTCCGCTCCGGGCAACACCCCGAGCCTCGACGCGGTTCGCGACAAGATCGAGCGTCGGTATGCAGACGCACTCGGCTCTGCGGAGCTGGCGCAGAACACGGTGTCCGGCCGCATGATGGAGGTGCAGCAGGCTTCGGTCCAGATGGCAGGCCACAGCAGGCTCGAACAGATCAGAGCCTCCATGGCCGGTGAGTCGCTTCCGTCCGGAAACACCGCGTCCAAGCCGTCGATTGCCAAGTCGCCGAACACCAACTCGGCAAACACGACGCCTGAACCTCCCGCGCAGAACTGAACGCCCCAGCGAACCGAATCGTGAACAAGTACAGGCATGGCCGACCACACAAGTGGTCGGCCATGCCTGTTCCCGGGTCCGTCACGGCGGTTCGCGGCGTGGCTGACAGCGCACGCAGGATGAGCGAAACGGCAATCGAGGCGGTCGGTCGGTGGAACGATCCGCGTCGGAAACAAATCAGACGAGTGCGGCGCGCGCGTCGACGCGGATCGTGGTTCGGCGGCGCCTCGGGCATCTCGGCGGTGTCCGCCGCGGGCCTCGCCGTCGGGTCGGCCCCGGAATGGACGATGATCGTTGCCGGGGGTGGCGCAGCTGTCTTCGCTGTGCCCGCAGTCTTGGCAGTCGGTACCTACCGGCGATTGAGATCGCAACCGCTTCCTGCCGCTCGGCCGAACAAGACGGTGCTACCCGCGCGCTCGTCCGCAACCTACGAGCCCATGAGCCGGCTCATCGGTGCGCAGCGGAGTCTCTACGAGCTTTCCGGCATTCTGAGCCGATCCGAGTTCGTCGATCCGGTGGAGATGGCCGACACCACCGATGTCGCCTCGGCAGCCGCGCAGGCGCTCATGGAGATGGCCGCGGACATCGTGGCGATGGAGCGTGCCGCGGACGCCAACGCGCGGGCGCGCGAACACCTCTCCGCCACAATCACCGGCGCCGCGACCGAACTCGACTCCGGTGTCGATCAGTTCGAGGAACTCGTCGCCGCTGCGGCCCGGTTGACCGCCCCCAATGCCCTTCCGTCGAGCTCCGTTGCCGGACGCAAGGCGGAGTTGACCTCGGCCACCGATCGGTTGGAGGGTTGGGCGACTGCGCTCGCCGAGCTCAACGCAATACGGAGTCGGCACCGATGAAACCCCCTCTCTCGGTGCTCTCGGGGTGTTCCCCCATCTTTCCCTGATCTTGTTGTCGGTACCTACGATCCGAGCCTTCGAGCTGTCAGGATCGTAGGTACACAACGAAAGGGAAAGCGCATGTTCTGGAAAGTGCTCGGCATCATCGTCCTCGTCTGGCTCGCGTTCGCAATACTGGGCGCGGTTATCAAGGGACTGTTCTGGGTGGCCATAGCTGCCGCGATAGTGTTCGGCCTCTACTGGTTGATCACCGCCGTCAGCGCAGGAGGACGCCGCGACGCCAACAAATTGTGACGTCGAAAGACTGTAAGACTTGCGATCGAACAGGCAGCGATTCAACCGAGGGGCGAAGTGCGGCCCACCAACACCGTGACGGCTTCGGGCACGGCTTCGATGACTATCGGCAGCGCCGAGAAGCGTTCGCCGTCGGCGTAGGCGACCATTCCCGGCGCAGCGAGTGACACGGTTTCGGCTCGGTAGGTTTCCACCTCGGGCAGGGACACATGCGTTCCCTTGTACACAGTCGGAGACAGTCGGACCAGACGCCGTCGGCTCGATGCGCGGACCACGGTGACATCGAGCAGACCGTCGTCGACACGGGCCGCAGGGCAAATGGCCATCCCGCCGCCGTACGTGGGTCCGTTGCCGACGGTCACCAGTGTCGCCTCGATGTCCAGCGATTCGCCGTCGAGACCCAGGCGATAGGGAATCGGCCGGAGTCGGGCCAGCTCGAGCAGCATTGCCAGGTTGTAGCGCAGACGACCGGTCGGCCAGCGCAGTTTGTTCGCGCGCTCGGTGACGAGACTGTCGAATCCGCTCGACAACACCGTCGAGAACCAACGACCATCGACGCGGCCGAGATCGATCGAAACCGATCGTCCGTCCAGCACGATGTCCGCGGCGGCCGCCGGATCGGTGAGCGGGACACCGAGCAGTCGTGCCAAGTCGTTGCCGGTTCCCGCAGGTACGACCGCCAGGGGCGTGGACGTCCTCGCAACGGCCTGCAAGGCGAGGTTGACCAGACCGTCGCCACCCACCGCGACCAGCGCTTCGGTCCCAGCGCGCACGGCTCGCTTGGCGGATTCGAGGGCATCACCAGGGGTGCGGCCCTCGATGGTGGTGACACTCGCCCCGCGCTCGCGCAGTCGGGTGACGACCTCTCTCGAAATGCGGGTCGCCCGTCCGTTGCCTGCGACGGGATTGGTCAAGACGGAGACCGTGATGCTCATGCGCGCGCCGGCCCCGTGTTCACGGGATCAGTTTGCCAGGGTTCAGCACCCCTGCGGGGTCGACCGCGGATTTCATTGCTCGAAGCATCGCAACGCCGACGGATCCGACCTCCTCTGCCATCCAAGGTCGGTGATCGCGACCGACGGCGTGATGATGTGTGATTGTTGCTCCCGCCGTCGCCATCGCGGTCGTGGCCGCTTCCTTGGCGCGAGTCCACTGTGCCGCCGGGTCGCCTGCCGCTGCACAGACCACCGTGAAGTAGAGCGAGGCACCGGTGGCGTAGACGTGGGAGATGTGGCACATCACGAGCGGCGGAGTACCTGATGCCGTCAGGGAATCGACGAGGGCGGCGACGACTTCGCCGCGCACCCGGTCGAGATCGGCCCAACTCGTCGCCGTTTCCAGTGTTTCCGCCACCGCACCCGCGTCGAGCAGAGCGTCACGCAGATACGGCGAGTCGAACCGGCCGTGCTCCCACCTCCGGGCGTGCTCGGGATCGACGACCGTGCCACCGGCGCGCAGCACCGTTGCATCGGCGGCAGCGGCTCGCGCTGCGGTCTCGGCGGGGACACCGTCGAATGTGGCAACGGCGATGCATCCACCGGTCGGCGCGTCGCCGTTGTCACCGAGCGCCAACGCGGAGTTGACTCCGGTTTCGGCTTCGTCGGACAGCCTCATGACAGTGGGCCTACCCGCATCCACCGCCAACTCACGGAACGCTGCGGAGCCGGCCGCGAAAGTCGGAAACCACCACGACCGGTGTTCGGTCGATGCTGGAATCGGATGCACCTTCACGGTGACGGATGTGATGATGCCGAGTGCGCCCTCGGACCCGAGGAAGACCTCTCGCAGATCGGGGCCCGCTGCCGAGGCCGGGGCGCGACCGCAGTGGGTGATCCCGATCGGCGTTGCGACGGTGACGCTTTCGACCATATCGTCGAATCGTCCGTATCCGGACGAGGCCTGCCCGGAGGATCGCGTCGCGGCGAATCCGCCGATGCTCGCGTATTCGAAGGATTGTGGATAGTGACCGAGGGAAAGCCCGTGCCGGGTCAACATTTCCTCGGCTTGCGGACCGGTGACGCCCGCCTGCAGTGTGGCCGTGCGGGAGACTTCGTCGAGGTCGGTCATGGCGCACAGCCGGCGCATGCTGATCGTCACGACGGTGTCGAACCATTCGCGGAGAGGCTCCACACCACCGACGACACTCGTCCCGCCACCGAACGGCACCACAGCGATCGATTCTTCGCTGCAGTAGCGCAGCAGCGCCTCGACCTCCTCCGCATCGGCGGGGAATGCGACGGCATCGGGCGCATTCTGGATCGATCCGCTGCGCCGGGCCAACAGATCGAGTGTGCTTTTGCCGCCGAGGAACTGAGTGCGTACCTCGTCGTCGGTCGAGAGATGTTCGGTTCCGACAATGGTCTCCAGGCCATGTCTGCGGCGGTCCGTGAGCCGCGACCTGTGCAGGCGAACCGCGTCGTCGCCGGTTGTCGGTTGCTCATGTGTGGGGATACCCAGGACCGCCTCGAGAACCGAACGCGTCCTCTCGCTCAGTGGTGTGCGCTCGCGAGGATCGCCCCAGGCATTCCACGCCATCGGCGGTGCAGGCGTACCGGGAAACTCGATCCGGGACTTTGTTCGCATGATCTATAGTGTTACATGACATGCAGGTTTGTAACTCGGACTCCGTGATGCGCATCAGGCGCGAGTTCGCGTGAACGGGTAGCAGTCGGAAGAGATCGAGCGAGGTGGATGCAGTGATCGAACGGTCCGTTGTCGACACCGGTTCCGCCTCGACTGAGGTTCAGACCGCCGACAGCGACCGCACCGTCGAAGACCAGGTGCTCGACGCTGCACATTCCTGCATTCTCGAATACGGCGTCAGGCGCACTACGCTTGCCGAGATCGCTCGTCGGGCACAGGTTTCTCGGCCCACTGTCTACCGGCGGTGGGCTGACACACGTGCGGTTGTGTCGAGTCTGCTCACCCGCGAGATCGGTGCAGTCATGCCGTCGCTCACCGGCGACGTTCCCATCCGCCAGTTGGTCTCCGAAGGGGCTGCAGTAGTCGGCAACCGGATCCGCACACATCCCCTCTTCGTCAAGATTCTGCAGTCCGACCCGGACATTCTCGGCACCTATATCCTGCACCGGCTCGGTACGAGTCAGTCGCTGATAATCGATGCGTTGATCTCTCTGATCGAACAAGGGCAACGGGACTCGTCCATCCGAGACGGCGACCCCGTCCAGCTCGCCACCGTCGCACTGTTGATGGTGCAGTCTGCCGTGCAGTCGGCCGAAATGGTGTCCTCACGCATATCCGGTGAAGACCTGATGGTCGAGATGTCCCGCGCCCTCGACGCATACCTACGCCCGACACCTCCGTGACGTCGGGCCGTCACTCTTGAGCCGCCTCTCCGCCCCGATGCCCGCTCGCACGCCCTACGGTTCGGCGCTGCGCGCGCTCAGACGCACGCGCGAACTGGAGTCGGTGTGGAATGCCGATGCGGTGGATGTGCTGGTCGTCGGCGGAGGTATCACCGGTGCGGGTATCGCCCTCGATGCAGCGTCGAGAGGATTGAAAGTGGTGCTGGTCGAGAAGTACGACCTGGCGTTCGGCACGAGCAGATGGAGTTCGAAGCTCGTGCACGGCGGCCTGCGATACCTGGCCTCGGGTCAGTTCGCGATCGCCCGCGACAGTGCAGTGGAGCGCGGAACCTTGATCACGCGCACCGCGCCGCACCTCGTTCGGCCTTTGATGCAAATCGTGCCGCTGCTTCCGTCGATGTCGACTGTGGGTGAGACCGTCGTGCGCACCGGTCTCGCGCTCGGTGATGCACTGCGAAGCGTGGCCGGCACATCGCCTGCGGTGCTGCCCCGGGCACGAAGAATCGGCCCCGAGGACGTGGCATCGTCGGCGCCGACCGTCAATCGTGACGGGCTTCGAGGTGGCGTGGCGTCCTGGGACGGACAGGTCGTCGACGACGCCCGACTCGTCGTCGCAGTCGCGCGCACGGCGGCCCTCTACGGTGCGTCGATACTGACGGGTGTCTCGGCCCGAGACGTAGATCGGACCTCGGCGACACTGGTCGAGGAGGACACGGGTTCGGCGACGCAAATCGACGCCCGCATCGTCGTCAATGCCGCCGGAGTGTGGGCGGGCAAAGTGGACCCGTCGATTGCGCTGAGGCCGAGTCGGGGCACCCACCTCGTCTTCGATGCTGCCTTGTTCGGTGGCCTGACGTGCTCGCTGACCATTCAGGTTCCAGGCGAACGCAATCGGTTCGTCTTCGCGCTGCCGGCACCGCTCGGACGCGTGTACGTGGGGTTGACGGACGAGCCCGCGGAGGACATTCCTGACGTGCCTCGCGCCACAGACGCCGAGATCGACTTCCTTCTCGGCGTCCTCGGTACCGCGGTGAGTCCGGCGCCCACGAGATCGGACATCCTGGGCACCTTCGCCGGGCTGCGCCCGCTCTTGGGTTCGGGCAGCGGACCGACCGCCGCGTTGTCGAGGCGTCATGCTGTGTTCGACGACGGTGACGGTCCCATCGGGGCGGTCGGCGGGAAGCTCACCACGTATCGGCTGATGGCGGAAGAGACCGTGGACGCGGCGGTGTCTGCGGCGCGGCTCTCCGCTGGACCCTGCCGGACCGCATCCATTCCACTGGTCGGTGCCGCCACAGTGGCGAGCCTGGCCTCGATCCAGGCTCCCAGGACGCTCGTACGGCGGTACGGCACCGAGGCGCGGTTGGTGCTGGCAATCGCCGAGACGATGGCCGGCGGTCTGGAGCCGATCGCCGACGGTATCGACGTGTGCGCTGCCGAGCTTGCGTTCTCGGTGCGATACGAGGGGGCCCGTTCGGCGGACGATCTGCTGGATCGGCGCACCAGGATCGGGTTGGTGGAGTCGGACCGTTTTCGCGCCCGAACTGCGGGGGAACGCGCCCTGCGCGAAAACTGACATTCAGCCGGACTGACTTGCTGGTTCGAGGATGAGAAAACCTGTGGCACGCTGAGCGCGTGCGTGTAGCCGTCGTAGCCGGTCCCGATCCCGGACATGCCTTCCCCGCCATTGCGCTGTGCCATGCCTTCCGGCGCGCAGGCGACGAACCGATCCTCTTCACCGGGGCCCGCTGGATCGCCCCCGCGGCCGACAGCGGTCTCGATGTGCGTCTGCTGAAAGGCTTGACGCCGCGCCCGGAGGACGACGACATGGACGCGGGTCAGCGTATCCACTCGCGAGCGGCCTTCATCTCGACCGAATTGCTACCCGACCTACGAAGCGCAAATGTGGATCTGGTGGTCTCCGATATCCTCACCGCCGGAGGCGGTTTGGCGGCCGAGCGCCTCGGAATTGCGTGGGTGGAACTGTCACCGCATCCGCTGTACGCCCCGTCGCGGGGACTACCACCCATCGGAAGCGGGCTGACACCGGGCACCGGAATTCGAGGTCGGCTACGGGATAAGATCATGCGCGCTGCGACGGGCCGATCCATCGCGCAGGGGAAAGCGCAGCGCAGCGCTGCACGGGTGGGGGTGGGGCTACCGGCCGAGGACCCCGGTCCCGCGGCGCGGTTGATCGCGACAATTCCGGCTCTGGAAGTTCCGCGACCGGACTGGCCGACCGAAGCGCACGTCGTCGGGCCGCTCCTGTGGGAGCCGACGAGCGAGGTGTTGCCCGTACCGTCGGGCACGGACCCCCTGGTGATGATCGCGCCTTCCACTGCCTTCACGGGCGCCGAAGGCATGCTGGAGATGGCGCTCGACGGCCTCGCGGGCGGTGGCGTACGCGTCGTCGCGTCGATGCTGGACGAGCCACCTACCGACCTGCCGAGTTGGGCTGCGGCCGGACTCGGCCGTCAGGACGATCTGCTTCGCCGCGCGGATGTCGTGGTGTGCGGTAGTGGCCATGGTTTGCTCGCGAAGGCGCTTCTCCATGGTGTGCCGGTTGTAGCGGTTCCCGGTGGCGGTGACCAGTGGGAGTTGGCCAAGCGCGCCGAACGGCAAGGCAGTGCGGTCGTCGTCAGGCCGGCGACTGCAGCATCGATCGGCGATGCTGTCCGCCGTGTGCTTTCGGATCCCGCGTACGCCACCGCTGCGGCCGTCGCGGCAGCGACACTGGCCGAGGTGGAAGATCCCGTCGCCGTGTGTCGCGGAGTGATCGGCTTCGGTACGGTTGAACCGTGCGCTTGACCGAGTTCCGTGAATTGTTGACAGAAGAGTTCGGCCAGATGCGCGGGGATTCGATGCTCGTCGACCACGTGATCATGGGTCTGAACGGCCGCACCGGTGCGGAAGCAATCGAGGCCGGAGTGGACCCCAGGGACGTCTGGCGTGAGCTGTGCCAGGAATTCGACGTCCCCCGCCGTCGCTGGTGACGGAGTCTCTGCTGACGAAGTTCTCGGCGTGTCGGCGAGTCGCGCGGCGCAATCGAACAGGTGTTCCCCTATGCTGGTGTCATTCGGTTCACGCAGCGGTACGGCGTTCTTGTCGGTACCCCGATCTACCGTTACCGACAACACGCTGAACGAAGCTGAACGACACCATACGAGGAGATCACGATGGCTGCATACGACCGCGACAAAGCGCTCGATCTCGCACTTGCGCAGATCGACAAGAACTTCGGCAAGGGATCGGTGATGCGCCTCGGTGACGAGGTTCGTCAGCCGATCGCCGTCATTCCCACCGGTTCCATCGCGCTCGACATCGCACTCGGTATCGGAGGGTTGCCGCGCGGTCGTGTCGTCGAGATCTATGGCCCGGAGTCCTCGGGTAAGACCACCGTGGCGCTGCACGCTGTCGCCAATGCGCAGCGTAACGGCGGTATCGCGGCCTTCATCGACGCGGAGCATGCCCTGGACCCGGATTATGCACAGAAGCTCGGAGTCGACACCGACGCGCTGCTCGTCTCTCAGCCCGATACCGGTGAGCAGGCGCTCGAGATCGCCGACATGCTGATTCGTTCTGGTGCCCTCGACATCCTGGTCATCGACTCCGTGGCAGCCCTCGTGCCGCGCGCCGAGATCGAGGGTGAGATGGGTGACAGTCACGTCGGCTTGCAGGCGCGACTGATGAGCCAGGCGCTGCGCAAGATGACCGGCGCTCTCCACAACTCCGGCACCACCGCGATCTTCATCAACCAGCTGCGCGAGAAGATCGGCGTCATGTTCGGATCGCCGGAAACCACCACCGGTGGTAAGGCTCTGAAGTTCTACTCGTCGGTGCGGCTCGACGTCCGGCGAATCGAGACATTGAAGGACGGCACCGATGCGGTCGGTAACCGCACCCGAGTCAAGGTCGTCAAGAACAAGGTCGCACCGCCCTTCAAGCAGGCGGAGTTCGACATTCTGTACGGCAAGGGCATCAGCCGCGAGGGTTCGCTCATCGACATGGGTGTCGAGCACGGGTTCATCCGTAAGTCGGGATCATGGTTCACCTATGACGGCGATCAGCTGGGCCAGGGCAAGGAGAACGCCCGCAAGTTCATGCTGGAGAATCCGGACATCCGTGACGAGATCGAGAAGAAGATCATGGAGAAGCTTCAGATCGGCGCAGACGTGACCGCCACCGACGACGCGGCCGCGCCTGTCGAGTTCTAGATCGGGTAGGTCTGCATGCAACCTGAGACCGAGCGAGCCAAGTCCGAGCGAACCAAGACCGAGGGTGGCGGCACCGAGGCGCAGGCGAAAGATGTCTGCCTTCGGCTGCTGACCGACAGGGCTCGAAGCCGTCACGAGTTGGAAACGAGTTTGGCCAAGAAGGGCTACACACCCGAGGTGGCAAATTCAGTGCTGTCCCGGTTGGAGGCAGCCAAACTCGTCGACGACGCCGCGTTCGCCGAACAATGGGTGCACTCGCGGCACACCTTCTCCGGCAAGGGCAAGCGAGCTTTGAGTCTCGAACTACGCACCAAAGGCGTGAGCGCCGAACATGCGCAGAGTGCTCTCGACCAGATCGACAGCGAGGACGAGCGCGAACGCGCTACCGAATTGGTGCGCAAGAAGTGTCGCTCGCTGTCGTTTCCGGATGCCGGAGATCCTGACGCACGAGCGGAGCGGGACAAGATCGTCCGCAAGCTCGTCGGCATGCTGGCGCGTCGCGGCTACCAGCAGGGCATGGCATTCGCGGTGGTCAAGGCCGAGCTCGAACAGATCTATGTTGCCACCGAAGACTTCGACGGTGAGAGCTACGGGTGATCGTCCACTCGTAGCGGTCCCGTCGAACACACGAGGCCCGCAACACCATTCGGTGTTGCGGGCCTCGTGCTGGAACTTGGGTGCCGACCTGCGTCAGACGGGCTGGGCGGGAACGACTTCGCCACCGCTGCCCTTCTTGCGCTGTCGCATACGGCGCTCGACCACGGTCGCGAGCTTGGTGAGCATCGAGTTGATGATGATCATGATGATCGCAACGATGATGAGCGATGGCAGGTAGTTGCCGTAGAAGGCACCGACCTGCTGGCCCGCTCGGACGACCTCGATGTAGCCGATGAGATAACCCAGCGCGGAGTCCTTCAACGCCACCACCATCTGCGAGATGATCGCCGGGAGCATTGCGGTCACAGCCTGCGGGAGCAGGATCAGGCTCATGACCTGGCCTTTGCGCATGCCGAGAGCCATTGCGGCTTCGGTCTGACCCTTCGGAAGCGAATTGACGCCGGCTCGAACGATCTCTGCGATGACCGACCCGTTGTACAGGGTCAGGCCCGTCACCACTGCTGCAAGAGCCAGATACTTCACCATGAAGATCTGGTACTCGGCATACACCGCGTACAGGAAGATCATCAGGATCAGTACCGGCACAGCTCGGAACAACTCGACGAACACTCCACTGATGACGCGGACGGAGCGGTGGTCCGAGAGCCGACCGATCCCCAACACAGCGCCGAGGACCAGAGCGAACACGATCGACAGGGCAGCCGCGACCAACGTGCCCTGTATGCCGGGTAGCAAGTAGGTGGTCCACGTGGTGGATTCGAGGAACGGATCCCACTTGTCCGCCGTCAGCTGACCCTTGGAGTCGAGCGCAAGGTAAATCAGGAACGCTATGCCCAGCGAGACCAGCAGGACAACACCGGAGAATACCCGGTGGAGAGCTTTGGCCCTGGGGCCGGGAACGTCGTAGAGAACGGCTACAGCGTCACTCATCACTTCACCGCCAATCGCTTGCTGAGGTAGCCGAACAACAGTCCGGTGGGAAGCGTCAGGCAGACGAAACCTAGGGCAAAAATTCCACCGACGACGAAGATCGCCGCCTCGTTCTCGATCATGGTCTTCATCAAGAACGAGGCTTCGGCGACGCCGATGACGGACGCGATAGTGGTGTTCTTCGTCAGCGCGATCAGCACGCTGCCGAGCGGGCCGATGACGGCACGAAACGCTTGGGGGAGTACCACGATGGTGACGTTCTGGGTGAACGTCATTCCGAGCGAGCGGCCTGCTTCTGCCTGCCCGACGGGGACCGTGTTGATCCCCGATCGCAACGATTCGGCGACGAACGATGCTGTGTAGACACTCAACCCGAGAACGGCCAAACGAAAGTTGTTTTCGTTCAAGAACGTCGGAGAACTCTGTGGTGCCAGAGAAACACCCATGGTCTGGTACAGGCCGAACGAGGTGAACAGGATGATCAGCGTGAGCGGGGTGTTACGGAAGATGGTGACGTATGCAACGGCGATCGCGCGGGCAATGGGAATCGGAGAGACGCGCATCGCTGCGATGAGCGTACCGATCAGGAGTGCGCCGATCGCGGAGAGAACCGTCAGCTTGATCGTCATGATGAACGCGTCGACGAGTTGATCGTCGTACTTGCTCAATATGTTCAATGGAGGAGTGTCCAATCGGCTCGGGAGGGCCGTGAGCGTCGGGCACGTTCACCGTGTAGGCGAACGCGCCCGACGCAGGGCGCAGCGTCAGTAGCGGTCGACGGTCGGCTCGGCCGGCAGCGGGTAGCCGGAGTCACCGACGGTGTCGTTGAACGCCTGTTCCCAGGCTCCGCTGGCCACCATCTCCTCGATGGCGTCGTTGATCTGGTTGCGACCCTCGGTGTCTTCCAGAGCGAGACCGATGCCGTAGTTCTCCGTGGTGAACGGCTCACCCACGACCTTCAGTTCACCGGGATACTGAGCGGCGTAACCGGCCAGAATGATGTCGTCGGTGGTGACCGCGTCGATCGCACCGTTGCGCAAGGACTCGACACACGCGGAGTATGTGTCGAAGGGCTGGAGCTGGACGTTGGGGTACTCGTCCGCGATGTTCTGTGCGGGCGTCGAACCGGTCACCGAGCACAGTCGCTTGCCCTCGAGAGAGTCGGGTCCGGTGATATCGGTGTTGTCGTTGGACACCAGAAGCGACTGTCCGGCAACGAAGTACGGTCCGGCGAAGCTGACCCGCTCCTTGCGAGCATCGGTGATGGAGTACGTCGCGACGACGTAGTCGACCTCACCGTTCTCGATCAGGGTTTCACGCTGGGCGGACGGTGCTTCCCGGAACTCGATGTTGTCCTCGGACACACCGAGCTGCTCGGCTACGTACTTGGCGACCTCGACGTCGAAACCGGTGAACGTGCCGTCTGGGTTGCGCAGACCCAGGCCCGGCTGGTCGTACTTGATGCCGACGATGAGGTTGCCACTTTCGGCGCTCGACGACACGCTGCGCTCCTCGTTTCCGCCACAGGCGGTTGCGACGATGGCCAACGCGGCGAGCCCTGCACCGAGACGTAGCGAACGGTTGAGTTTCACTGGATGTTCCTCCATTTTGTGTCGTGCCGTGAGATGACTGCAGTGCTGTCGGTGGATCTGTGCTTCTGGTGAATCAGTGGCCGCGTGTGTCAGTGACCGAGGATCTTGCCGAGGAAGTCCTTGGCGCGTTCGGATTCGGGTTTGGTGAAGAAGGTATCGGGATCGGTGTCCTCGACGACGGCGCCGTCGGCCATGAAGATCACACGGTCGCCGGCTTTGCGGGCGAAGCCCATCTCGTGGGTGACGACGAGCATTGTCATGCCCTCCTTGGCGAGGGATGTCATGACATCGAGTACCTCGTTGACCATCTCTGGGTCGAGTGCAGAAGTCGGCTCGTCGAACAGCATCACCTTGGGATTCATCGCCAGCGAACGGGCGATCGCGACACGCTGCTGCTGACCGCCGGACAGTTGGGCCGGGTACTTGTCGGCTTGATTCGCGATCCCGACTCGTTCGAGCAGAGCCTGGGCGTTCTTGCGAACCTCGTCCTTCTTGAGCTTGCGCACCTTGGACGGCGCGAGCATCACGTTTTCGAGAATGGTCTTGTGCGCGAACAGGTTGAACGACTGGAAGACCATGCCGACATCCGCTCGAAGTGCCGCCAAGGCTTTGCCCTCGGCCGGTAGCACCGAACCGTCGACTTCGATCGTCCCCGAGTCGATGGGCTCCAAGCGATTGATCGTGCGGCACAGGGTCGATTTGCCCGATCCGGACGGCCCGATCACGATCACGACCTGACCGGCCGGTACCTCGAGGTTGATGTCCTTCAGAACATGCAGATCACCGAAGTGCTTGTCCACCGATCTGAGGGAGATCATGGGGGGCCGATTGGCATGAGCGCCGGAAGCCGGCGCGTCGGTGGCGTGCGTCATAGGGCAGAACCCTATTCGTAGTTTCCTTGTCGGCAGCGGTTTTCAACCGACAATTCGAATTATGTAATGGAAACTTTACTGACGGTCGGTACAGCTGCAGCACCCCACGCAGGTCCCGGGCACGGCTTGTCCGCCTCGGGTCGTACCCCGGAGAAGCGAAGACGAGTGACCTGAACATGCAGAGGAGCTGCGCGGTACGTACGCACGGTTGTTGGACGAAGGTGCACGACTCCGACCGATAACGGTCCTGGTCACAGCGCGTGGCTTCATCCCGATCAAGGGGTGAGGTAAGGGCATCGGGGTCTCACCGACGACTCGGTGAGCCGTGAAGAGGTCGAGTCCATGCGCTACACATTGACAAACGCTGCAACACGCCAAGCGACTGCACGATGGCGGATGGAGGTTTTTCGCAAACGGGGCAAGTCAGACCGTATCCAAGCTTGCTCAGGGAGACTAAAATCGGTCGCAAATCAAGTCAGGGGACGGTCAGCGGCAACTCGAGCTGGCAACTCACATTTGACGGGCAATAGTTACCGCACCCCTCGAACGTACCGAGGTCGATAATGAACAGCAGGCGTCATTTCAGTCTTCGAGGTCGAGTTGTCGGAACAGCCGTGGCGGTCAGCGTCGCGTCGCTGGCCGTGTGCGGCGTCGGGAGCATAGCGGCCGCGTCGCCCCTGGCTGGGCTCGATGCCACACCGATCACCATCACCGGGATCGATACCGCCTCATCCGCACCGCTGACTCACGTTGACTCCCTTCGCATCCCAGTGAACGTACCGAGGCTATTCGGCGACGGAGCGAATGGAGGTCCGTGCGAGGATGGGCAGCCCGGTGGCCTCATCCAAGGCAACGGCGGCAACGGCGGGCACTGTGCCGGCGGCCATGGTGGTCACGGCGGATCGGGCGGCTGGCTCATTGGTCACGGTGGTCACGGTGGTCATGGGGGTAACGGCGGTGCTGGATTCGCAGGTGGTCACGGCGGATCAGCTGGCCTGTTGTTCGGCAACGGCGGCAACGGCGGCAACGGCGGCAACGGCGGCGCCGGTGGAGGCGCCGGTGGGCAAGGCGGCACTGCCGGTCAGTTGATAGGGACTGGTGGAACCGGAGGGGCTGGCGGGGTAGGCGGAGCCGGCCCGGTTGGCGACAACAACGTTGGGATGGCCAACACCGGTTACAACAACAGCGGAGGCACCAACACCGGGTACAACAACAGCGGCGACACCAACACCGCAACAGCCGACCCAGGTGGTCCCGGCGGTTACGGTGGCGACGGCGGCTACCTCGGTACGGGTGGTGCAGGCGGTACCGGTGGCGCAGGCGGCTAGGTCTAGGCCGAATGAGCCAACGTCGTCAGGAAGCTGCAGATTGGCGTCCACGTCCATCGGAGATGCAGGGTGCGTTCATCCATTGCATCGATCACAAGCGATGTGGGTCATCCATCATTCGGACACTGACGCGGTGCTTCTCGCGAGGCCACCGACGAATATGACGTCGAGACCGAGATGTTGTCGGAAAATGCTGGTCACCCGAGGGCCGCAGGATCGCAAGGGTGCTCGAGCCGTTCTCTGATCGCTGTTAGTCTGGTGCGTGTCAATGTTGAACGATGAAGCCGCACGGCCAGAAGCCAGGAGCTACGAGGTACGTACGCACGGTTGTCAGATGAACGTGCACGACTCGGAGCGTCTGTCCGGGCTACTCGAGGAAGCCGGGTACGTACCGGCAGCGACCGGTACCGACGCTGACCTCGTGGTCTTCAACACCTGCGCGGTTCGCGAGAACGCCGACAACAAGCTCTACGGAAATCTTGGCATGCTGCGTCCCGCGAAGACTCGCAACCCGCGGATGCAGATCGCTGTCGGTGGGTGCCTCGCGCAGAAGGACCGCGACACCGTCGTGAAGAAGGCGCCCTGGGTGGACGTCGTGTTCGGTACACACAACATCGGCTCGCTCCCGGTGCTGCTGGAACGCGCGCGCCACAATGACGAGGCGCAGGTGGAGATCCTGGAATCGCTCGAGGCGTTTCCGTCGACCCTGCCGGCCAAACGCGAATCTCCGTACGCGGGCTGGGTGTCGATCTCGGTCGGGTGCAACAACACGTGCACCTTCTGCATCGTCCCGGCACTACGCGGCAAGGAAATCGATCGACGACCGGGTGACATTCTCGCCGAGGTCCAGGCACTCGTCGACCAGGGTGTTCTCGAAGTCACGTTGCTGGGGCAGAACGTGAACGCCTACGGCGCCTCGTTCGCAGACCCCGATCTGCCGCGTGATCGCGGAGCCTTCGCGCAGCTGCTCAAAGCCTGCGGGCAGATCGACGGACTCGAGCGAGTGCGCTTCACTTCACCGCACCCGGCCGAGTTCACCGACGACGTCATCGAGGCCATGGCAACGACCCCGAACGTGTGCCCCACCCTGCACATGCCACTGCAATCGGGCTCGGATCGCATCCTCAAGGCGATGCGGCGGTCTTACCGCCAAAGCAAATTCTTGGGCATCATCGACAAGGTGCGCGCAGTGATGCCGCACGCGGCCGTCACCACCGACATCATCGTCGGCTTCCCAGGGGAAACCGAGGAAGATTTCGAGCAGACACTCGAGGTGATGCGTCGCGCGCGGTTCACCAACGCCTACACCTTCCAGTACTCCAAGCGCCCCGGCACTCCAGCCGCGGACATGGACGATCAGATCCCCAAGGAAGTGGTGCAGGAGCGCTACAACCGGCTGATCGCTCTGCAGGAGCAGATCGTTCTCGAGGCCAATCGTGAGCTGATCGGCACCGAGGTCGAACTCCTCGTTGCCACGGGGGAGGGCCGCAAGAACGCCGCAACTCACCGAAAGAGTGGGCGGGCGCGCGACGGGCGGCTCGTGCACTTCAGCGCCGACCAGTCACTGCTCGATCAGATCCGGCCCGGAGACGTGGTCACCACCACGATCACCGCGGCCGCGCCGTACCACCTCATCGCCGATTCGGGGGTGGCGTCGCACCGCCGCACGGCCGCCGGCGACGCACACGAGCGGGGAACGCTTCCGACAACGGCTCCCATCGGCGTCGGATTGGGGTTGCCGTCCGTCGGCGCTCCGGCCCCGCTGCCCGCAACGACAGGATGCACCGCATGACCGATTCCAGTACGCCTGATTCCAGTACGCCTGATTCCGGCAACCCCGACTACAGTGCCCCCGACTACGAAGCCGCGGAGCGTCGCATCGACTCGGAGATCGATCCCGGCTTCCGGGCGGTGGTGGTAGCCGTGCTCGTGCTGCTGCTGATCTTCAGTTTTGCGTTACCGCATACGGGCAGCGCGAACGGGTTCGACGTGTTGTTCGGCAATATCGATGCTCAGAATGAATCGATCGCACTGCCCTCGCGCATCTTCGTCGGATTCGTGGCGGTATTCGCCGTTGTGATGTCGGTTCTGGCCCTCGTCACCCGAGTCTGGGCCATTGCCTGGACCGCGCTCGCCGGCTGCGGTATCGCGTCCGTATACGGCATGTTCGCAATCTGGACACGGCAAACCCTGCCCGCCGATGCGCCGGGCAGCGGCCCCGGTCTCGGACTCGTCATCGGATGGCTGCTGGTTCTCACGCTGACGTTCTTCTGGCTCAAGTCGGTGTGGAGCAAGACCACCGCCCAGCTCGAAGCTCAGGAACGCCGTCGAGCAGCCTCAGTGGAAGCGGAACAGAACTCGCGGTGGGACGGACCCATTCTGGGGCGACCGACCGACCGCAAGCGCTGACCTCCAGCGACTACCTTTCGCCGACGGCGCCCTCGGCAGCCTCGGCCCATTCGCGCCACTGCTGAGCCTGCTCGAGCGCGCGCGCCGCATCTTTGTTCTTGCCGGCAGCGGTAGCCTTCGCCGCCTGCTCCTCGAACTGCGCGACCCGCTCACGGAACTGCGCCGCCCGCGCGAGTGCCTCCGGATCGGTGCGTCGCCACTGCGAGTCGACGGCTTCGCGGACGGATTTCTCGATCGCACGTAGGCGACCTTCGAGATCCTGCATCTTCTCCCGCGGCACCTTGCCCTGCGCGTCCCATTTCTCCTGCAGGTCACGCAGTGCCGCGCGTGCGCCGTCGAGATCGGACGCTGGATCGATGTTGCTGTACTTGGCAAGAAGCTCTTCTTTCGCGGCCGCATTGGCCTCGAACTCTGCGTCCCGCTCCGAGGCAGCAGAATTGCGAGCCGCGAAGAACACGTCCTGAGCGGCCTTGAAGTGCTTCCACAGTGTGTCGTCGGCATCGCGTGGTGCTCGACCTGCGGCCTTCCACTCCACCAGAAGCTCGCGGAAGGCCGCCGCGGTCGGGCCCCAGTCTGTGGACGAAGACAGCGCCTCGGCCTGCTTCACGAGTTCTTCCTTGCGAGTCTTCGCAGCCCCGCGCTCGCGATCGAGGTCTGCGAAGTGCGCGCCGCGACGGCGGTTGAAATTCTCGCGAGCCTTCGAGTAGCGCTTCCACAGGGCGTCGTCGACCTTGCGATCGACACCGCGGATGGTCTTCCACTCGTCGAGGATCTCGCGGAGTCGGTCTCCGGCATGCTTCCACTGGGTGGATTCCGTGCCGATCTGCTCGGCCTCGGCGGCAAGTTCCTCCTTGCGGGCCGTGTGGGCCGCCCGCTCGAGTTCCTTCTCCTGGCGGGCAAGCGCAGCGGCGGTCTCCGAGTGCTCGATGACCAGTCGCAATCGCTCGGCCAGCGCGTCGATGTCTCCGATCACCGCGGCCGTCTCGAGCCCTTCGGCGAGTGACTGCGCTGCCGCGCGGGTCTTCTTCGCGTCACCGGAACCCGCGGTGAGCCGCGCTTCGAGGAGAGCGATCTCCGTCGACAAGTCGTCGTACCGACGCCCGAAGTGCGCCAGCCCCTCGGCAGCGTCGCCGGCCTGCCACGAACCGATTTGGCGTTCACCCTCGGAAGTGCGGACCCACGCTGTGCCGTCCTCGTCGACCCTGCCGAACTTGCTGGGGTCGCTGGGTGGGGCCACTGCAGGTGTGACAGTGCCGACATGGGACGGGACAGGATGAGGCTTCGCGACCCCGCCGGGCTTTGCTGCACCAGGCTTCGGGGCGCCGCCAGGTCGGGGCCCACCGGGCTTGGGTGCACCGGGCCTGGGCGAATCAGAGCTGGGCTCAGTTGGTGCGGACACGCCGGCTTGTGGGGTGTCGGTGGTGTTGCCGCTGGGATCGGTCATCGTTCCTCATCTCTGCCGCGCGTCACGGCTGCCTGTATCGCGGTGGTGAACAATCACCATTGAAGCCTGAAGACACCATTGAACTCGGTATCGACCGATCCGACCATTGAAACAGGTGACACGCGGATTGGTGTGGCCGTCTGCACAATCGATCGGTGTGTCGCCGCTGGTTCGGTCGCGACCGCGCCCGGGGGTGGTCCGCTCGACCGACTAACGTTGATGCAGTGTTGCGCGCCGTGGCTCTGGTTCCGTCCCCACCCCTGCTGGTTCCCGAGCTGACCGGTGCAGGTGCCGTGGAGGCCGAGGCGGTCCGCAGCGCCGCGTTGGAAGCGGCGAGGATGCTCGGCGCAGTTGCCGACCGTTGGCTGGTGGTGGCCGCAGCCGACCGGCAAGCAATTATCGAGCCGACGACCGGCGGCAGCTTTGCCGGCTTCGGTGTCGACGTGATGGTGGCATTGTCGCCGATCTCGAGCCGGATCGATTCTGAACTACCTCTTGCCGCGTTGGTCGCCGGATGGTTGCGCGGCGAGGCCGCCCCGCAGGCGTCGATCGAGGTTCGGTTCCTCGATGCGTCGGCCTCGACCTCGGACTGCCTTCGGTTCGGCTGTGACATGCGCGCAGAGCTGGACAGCACCCCCGAGCCGTGGGGTCTGCTCGTCGTCGCCGACGGAGCGACCACTCTCACAGCCAAGGCACCCGGATCCTTCGACGACCGCGGGGAGGGCGTTCAGCAACGCATCGACGACGCGCTGTCCGCGGCCGATCCGGTCGCACTCACCGGTCTGGACCGCACCGAGTGCGCCGAACTCGGTGTAGACGCTTTCGTGGTCTGGCTGGCTCTGGCGGGCGTGCTCGGCGAGGACCGCCCCACCGCCCGGACGCTGTACCGCGGCGCGCCTTTCGGCGTGGGGTACTACGTCGGAACATGGGAGCTAGAAGGGTGACGGTCGTGATCAGGCCCGTTGCCGTGGTCGGCCCGACCGCCACAGGAAAGTCCGAACTCGGTTTGGATCTCGCGGAAGCTCTGGGCGGTGAAGTGGTCAACATCGACGCCATGCAGCAGTACCGCGGTATGGACATCGGTACCGCCAAGCTCGCCCCTGCCGAGCGGCGAGGCATCGTGCACCACCGCCTGGACGTGCTCGACGTCACCGACACCGCGACGGTCGCGAGGTATCAGGAGGCCGCTGTCGTCGACGTCGAGGACATCATTGCCCGCGCACGCGTACCGATCATCGTCGGCGGATCGATGATGTATGTGCAGTCTTTGCTGGACCAGTGGGCATTTCCGGCGACCGATCCCGAGGTTCGTGCCCGATGGGAACGCGTACTCGCCGACGGCGGCACCGATGCCGTTCATCGCGCGCTACACGAACATGACCCCGAAGCGGCCGCGTCGATTCTGCCCACCGATGGGCGCAGGATCGTGCGCGCTCTGGAGGTGGTCGAGATCACCGGAAGGCCGTTCGCGGCCTCGGCGCCGACCATCGGCGAACCCCGATGGGGAACGCGAATTCTGGGAGTGGATCGCGACACCACGGTGTTGGACGAACGCATCGCCCGCCGCACCGACCTGATGTTCACCGGTGGACTCGTCGAGGAAGTGCGCTCCCTGGTCGAGATCGGACTGCGAGACGGGGTGACGGCCTCCCGGGCTATCGGATACGCACAGGTGCTGGACTTCCTGGACGGACGCCTCGAACTCGATGCCGCTCGCGAGCGCACCTTCATCGGCACCCGTCGGTACGTCCGCAGGCAGCGCTCGTGGTTCAGACGTGATCCGCGCATTCAGTGGCTGGACGGCGCGGACACGCACATGTTCGAGCGGGCTGTGCAAGCTCTGGGCGAGTAGGGCCTGTCCGGCGCAACACGTACGTTTCGAGCGCAGGCCATTTCGCCAGTAGGATCCGGGAATGCACTTCGCCAAGGGCCATGGAACGCAGAACGACTTCGTCGTCCTGCACGATCCCGACGTGGCGACCGAGCTGCTCCGCCCCCGCGTCGCCGCGTTGTGCGATCGCCGCCGGGGCATCGGCGCCGACGGCCTCCTTCGCATTGCCCGCGCTGGCCGGCTCCGGGACGCAGGTGTCTTGGACCGTCTACCCGCCGGGGTCGAAGCCGATCACTGGTTCATGGACTACCGAAACGGCGACGGCAGCACCGCGGAGATGTGCGGAAACGGAGTGCGCGTCTTCGCTCACTACCTGCGTGCCACCGGACTGGAAACCGCCGACCACTTCGTCGTCGGCTCCCGCGCCGGCGCCCGTCCAGTGACCGTGCACACTTTCGATTCTGTTTCCGCTGATGTGACGGTCGAGATGGGCGACGTTCATCTGATGGGCTCGAGCACCACCACGGTCGCTGGCAGAACGTTCGACGGGATCGGTATCGATGTCGGCAACCCGCATCTGGCCTGTGTCGATCCGGCAGCGGATATCACCGCCCTGCGTGCGCTCGATCTGTCGGCGGCTCCAGCGCTCGACACCGAATTCTTCACCGCGGGCGCCAATGTCGAAATACTCACTCGGCTGCAGTTCGGCCGCGTCGACATGCGGGTTTTCGAGCGTGGAGTCGGCGAGACGCGGTCCTGCGGCACCGGCACCGTCGCCGCGGCAGCAGCAGCGCTGTCCTTCGAGGGAATGGACAGCGGACAGGTCGTCGTCGGTGTCCCCGGTGGCGAGGTGACCGTGTCCATCGACGACTCCGGTGCCACCCTGCGGGGCCCCTCGGTCTTGGTCGCCAACGGCGAGATCAACGACGAGTGGTGGCGCGAATTGGCGTGAGCGGCCGCCTCGCCGTCCGCCGAGCGCGAAACCCGCGTGCATGCGCTGGGGTTTTCGTGGATCATTGAGGTGTCGGGTAAACATCGAAGCGTTTCCTCGCCGTACTCGAACAGGTACGGGGTCGCTTCCCAGAACTAAGGATTGACGAGATAACGGATACAGAACGCCAGGATGCTGTGAACCAAGGCGCGAGCAATGGCGCCGGTGAGAGTGGCGCGTGGACGCGAGAAGAGTCCGAAGCATGGTCCAAACGCATCGCGCGCTCGGCACTGCCCACCGACACCCTGCCCACCGACACCCTGCCTTCGACATCACCGACGTCCACTTCTTCGCCGTCGTCCGGCGATATGCAGCTCGAGGAACGAACAGCGCTTCGACGCGTGGCCGGGCTGTCCACCGAACTCGCGGACGTCACCGAGGTCGAATACCGCCAGCTCCGACTCGAACGGGTCGTGCTGGTGGGGGTGTGGACCACCGGAAGTTCTGCGCAGGCAGAAAGCAGCATGGCCGAGTTGGCCGCCCTCGCCGAGACGGCGGGGTCCGAGGTCCTCGACGCTCTCGTGCAGCGACGCGACAAGCCCGACTCCGCGACCTACATCGGCTCCGGTAAGGCCCACGAGCTGCGCGATGTCGTGCTCGCGACCGGCGCCGACACCGTCGTCTGCGACGGTGAACTCACTCCTGCGCAGCTCAACGCTCTGGAGAAAGTGGTCAAGGTCAAGGTCATCGACCGAACCGCTCTCATTCTCGACATCTTCGCCCAGCACGCGACCTCCCGCGAAGGCAAGGCGCAGGTCGCGTTCGCGCAGATGGAGTACATGCTCCCGCGGCTTCGCGGCTGGGGTGAGTCGATGTCACGGCAGGCAGGTGGTCGTGCAGGTAGCAATGGCGGCGTGGGTCTGCGTGGGCCCGGTGAAACCAAGATCGAGACCGATCGTCGTCGTATCCGCGAGCGCATGGCAAAGCTGCGTCGCGAGATCAAAGGTATGAAACAGGCCCGCGATACCAAACGAGAACGTCGCCTCGAGAGCACTGTGCCGTCGATCGCGATCGTCGGATACACCAACGCCGGCAAGTCCAGTCTCCTCAACGCGCTCACCGGTTCCGGCGTGCTCGTGCAGAACGCACTGTTCGCCACGTTGGATCCCACCTCGCGCAAGTCGACGCTCGAGGACGGTCGCGCCGTGGTGCTCACCGACACCGTCGGGTTCGTGCGTCATCTCCCGACGCAGCTGGTCGAGGCCTTCCGGTCCACTCTCGAAGAAGTCACCGACGCTGACTTGCTGTTGCATGTCGTCGACGGTTCCGATCCGCTTCCTGTAGACCAGATCAAGGCCGTTCGCGAGGTCATCGTGGACGTGGTCAAGGAACGTGACGCGAAAATGCCGCCCGAGTTGATCGTGGTGAACAAGATCGATGCCGCCGATCCCGTGCAGCTGACCCAGTTGCGTGGGCTGTTGCCGGGGGCGCGTTTCGTGTCCGCGCGGACGGGTGAGGGCATCGACGAACTGCGTGATCACCTGGCTGAGATTTTGGCGTGGCCGGAGTCCGAGGTCGACGTGCTCGTGCCGTACACGCGGGGCGATCTGGTCGCGCGGATCCACACCGAGGGGCGGATTTCGAAGTCGACGCACGAGGCGGACGGCACGCGGGTCGAAGCGCGGGTGCCGACGGCTCTCGCATCCGCCCTCACCGAGTTCGCATACGAATCCGCGACTGCCTGACCCTGGTGCGTTCACCGGCTCTCGTCGTACCCGCAGTGCTCGTTGCGGCCGTGCTCGCTGCTGGACCGGCTACGGCTGAGCCCGGAACGGTACGGTTCGAAACGCTCTGCACGCCGTCGGATCCGGGTCTGGAAGAGCTGTCCGGGCTGACGGTGATCGATGGGGTGACCTACGCGATCGGTGACGGCGGCACCGACCACCGCCTCGCCGTTCTCGACGGGCAATGCGCCGTCTCGAGGTGGCTCGACGTTCCCGTCGATCCGTTCGACGTGGAGGATCTGGGGTCGTACGGCGGGGATTTGTGGTTGTCCGATACCGGAGACAACCAGCGTCGCCGTCCCACCGTTGCGCTCACGCGGATGACACCGTCCGACGGCCAGGGCGAGCTGTATCGGCTCGTCTACCCGGACGGTCCACACGATGCGGAGACGCTCCTGATCGAGCCCGGTGGGCGACCGGTGATCATCACCAAGGATGCAACGGGTATGAGCGGCATCTACGTTCCAGAGGGCGACCGCAGCGTCTCCGAACTGGCCTCGCCCGGCCCCACACCGTTGGAGAAGGTCGGTGAGCTCGCGTTCACGCCGACGACGACGCCGGGAGGACCACCAATCATCGTCGGCTCGATTCTGGCGACCGGCGGTGCGGTCAGCATCGACGGTTCGGTCGCGGCGGTGCGCACCTACAACGACGTCTACCTCTTTCCGATCGAGGACGGCGATGTCGTGGAGGCCCTGACCGGAGAGCCGGTTGTCGTAGCAGTTCCTGATCAGCGGCAGGGGGAGGCGCTCGCATTCGATGCCGACGGCAATCTTCTTCTCGCGTCCGAGGCTGCCGGCGGACCGATGCCGCCGATCCTCGTCCTCGAGGACGCGACATCGTTGGTTCGGTCCGACAGTGCCGCTGTAGGAGAGCCGAATACGAGCGAGGCGACGACAGAGCTCGAGGGTCCATCGGATTCCCGATGGACCCTCGGTGCTCTGGCCGTCGCCGCTGTTCTGATACTCGGTTCGATCGCCTACGCCGTCAGATCAGCACTGCGCCGCCGCTGATTTTCGATACTGCTGAATTTCGATACCCGCTCGAGATTGCAGCTCAGGCGTCCAGATCGGACGCGACGAGTCCGGCGATCTTGTCGAGTGCCGCCTGGTCCTCGCTCTCGACGGTGACCTCGGTGCCCTTGGTGGCGCCGAGAGTCATGATCATCAGCGCCGAGCCGGCGTCGACCGGCTCCTGATCTTCCACCGCGAGTGTGACGTCCACGCCGGAATCGGCGACCGCCTCCGCGATCAGCGCTGCTGGGCGTGCATGCAGACCGATGGCGGATCCGACGGTGACTGTGGTGCTGGGCATGGTGAACTCCTGTTCGTTGGTATGTGGTGGTCGATAGGCGTCAGGCGGAAACGAGATCGGGGTCGAGCACGTCGTCGGTGGGGCTGTTCTTCCCCTTGAGGAACTGCTTGGCGAACACGACGAGGAAAGCAGACAGGAGGGTTCCCGCGATGAGAGCCAAGACGAACCACAGGAACTTCCCGATCGCGAAGAACACGATGAGGCCGCCGTGCGGTGCGCTCAGGGTCACATCGGTGGCCATGATGAGTGCGCCGGTGAGTGCGCCGCCGGCCATCATGGACGGGATGACGCGCAGCGGGTCAGCTGCGGCGAAAGGAATGGCACCCTCGGTGATGAATGCTGCACCGAGGAACCAGGCAGCTTTGCCGTTTTCGCGTTCGGCCTCGGTGAACAGCTTGGGCCGGACAACCGAGGCCAGTGCCATCGCGAGGGGTGGAACCATACCGGCGGCCATCACGGCGGCCATGATGCGCAGCGACGCGACGTCGGTGATGACGAGCCCTGCCGTGGCGAATGCGTAGGCAGCTTTGTTGACCGGTCCACCGAGGTCGAAGCACATCATCAGGCCGAGGATGATGCCCAGGATGATGATCGATGCACCAGTGAGTCCGTTGAGCCAGTCGGTGAGTCCACTCGTGATGGCGGCCAGCGGCTTGCCGAGGACGAGGAACATCAGTCCGCCGACGATCAAGGTGGCGAACAGCGGGATGATGACCACCGGCATGAGTCCACGCAGCAGGGCCGGAATCTTCCACTTGCTGATCCAGAGTGCCACGAAGCCTGCGATCAGGCCACCGACGAGGCCGCCGATGAAGCCGGCTCCGACGAACACTGCCACCGCGCCTGCCGTGAAGCCCGGTGCGAGACCGGGTCTGTCGGCGATGGCGTAGGAAATGTAGCCGGCGAGAGCGGGAACGAGGAAGCTGAACGACAGCGCGCCGATCTGGAACAGAACGGCTCCGAGGTACGCCCTCATGCCGCCGTCGGGAAGCTCCGCCAACGAGTTGTCGATGACGATGTCACTGGCATTGTCGGAAATTTCGTATCCGCCGAGGAGGAAGCCGAGCGCGATGAGCAGACCACCGGCAGCAACGAACGGGATCATGTAGCTGACACCGGTCAGCAGGATCTGCCGAATTCGGGTGCCCCAGCCCAATTCTCCTGCGCTACTGGCGCTCGTCGCTGCCGAGGCGTCGCCGGCGACTGTGGCTGCATTCGGGTCCTCGGAGGCGCGGAGCGCTTCGGCCACCATCACATCCGGTTCGTTGATGGCACGTTTGACGCCCGAGGAGACGACGGGTTTGCCGCCGAACCTCTCCTTGCCTTTGACGCCGACGTCGGTGGCGAAGATGACGGCTGCAGCGCTCGCGATGAGCGCGGGATCGAGGGGCGTGCTGCCGCTCGAACCCTGCGTCTCCACGTGAACGGTGACTCCTGCCCTGTCCCCGGCGGCGACGAGGGAGTCGGCTGCCATGTAGGTGTGGGCGATGCCCGTCGGGCACGCGGTTACGGCGACGATGTGCCGGGCTGCCTCGGTGGGCGCGTCGACGACCGTCGCGGACGAGACTCCCGCTGCTGGCGATCCGGCAGGGGCCTTCGCCTCGGAGGTGCTGGCGACCTTCTTGGCCGGGGGATTGATCACCGCGTCCACGAGCGCGACCACGGCGGCTGCCGTCGGGGCCTCTCGCAGCGATGCCACGAACTCCGGTTTGACGAGTGCGCGCGCCAGACTCGACAGCAGCTTCATGTGTGCCGAACCGGCTCCCTCTGGTGCGGCGATGAGGAAGACCAGATCGGCGGGGCCGTCGGGGGCCCCGAAGTCGACCTTCGGGTTGAGACGTGCGAAACCGAGCGATGCCGTGGTGACGGCCTCGGACCGGCAGTGCGGAATGGCGATGCCGCCGGGAAGGCCGGTGGCGGACTGGGCTTCGCGGGCGAGGGCGGCGTCGCGCAGAGGGGCTGCATCGGTGGCGCGGCCTGCCCCTGCCAGCACTTCGGAGAGCCGTTCGATGACGGACTCTGTGGACTCGCCGAGATCCGCATCGAGGAGGATCAGCTCCTCCGCGATGATCGCGGGATCGTGTGAGGGTGTGGACATGACGGCTCCTAAGAGAGTGTCGACGAACTTGGTTGGCTTGCTTCGGACGAAGTACTTTCGGGTGCCGTAGCGGGTGAATCGAGTGCTCGCACCGTTACGGCTTCCGGGTGCGTCTGATCGGGGTTGGGAAGTGATGTGCCGGGAAGCGCCGTTGCTGCGGTTCCGTAGGCGACCGCTCGGCGGAGGCGGTCGGCAGGTGAGGATCGTTCGATGTCCGCAAGGATGTACCCGGCAAGGGAGGAATCTCCGGCACCGACCGTGCTGATCGCGTCGATCGCCGGCGGTGTGGCAAACCAGGCTCCTTCCGGTGTCACGAGGACCGCTCCGGCGGCGCCCAGGGTCGCCAATACTGCGCCCACTCCTCGGGAGAGCAGGATTCGCCCGGCGTCGACCGCGGCTGTGGGGTCTCCCGACTCGGCGGCCCGTTCGAGGTGCTGACCGTCGACCCCGGTGAGCTGTGCCAGCTCCTCGGAATTCGGCTTGATCAGATCGGGGGCAGCGCCCGGGAACGCCTCGGCGAGTGCGAGCAGGGGAGCATCGGAGGTGTCGACGGCCACCTTGCAAGATGTGTTGCGCAGGGCTTGGACGAGTTCGGCGTACCAGCCGACCGAGATCCCGGGCGGAAGCGAGCCGGACAACACCACCCAGGTGGCGTCCCTGCCGAGATCGAGCACGACGTCGAACAGTTCGCGTCGGGTCGACGGGGTGATGGTCGCACCGGGCTCGTTGATCTTGGTGGTTGTACCGCCGGGCTCGCTGACCGTGATGTTCGTCCGCGCGGTGCCGCTGGTCGGGATGGCGCAGTAGCGCACGCCCGTCGCGGTCAGCGCTTCCAGAATGGGGTCCCCCTCGGCGGCGGGCAGAACTGCCATGGCCTGAACCCCGGACGCAGTCAGGACCCGTGCGACGTTCACTCCCTTGCCGCCGGGTTCGCTCACCGTCGACAGTGCGCGATGGACGCCACCTCGGGTCAGTTGGGATTCGAGTGCGACGGTGCGGTCGATGCTCGGATTGGCGGTCAGTGTGACGATCATGCGATCACCACCTCGATTCCTTGGTCGGTCAGACTCTTGTGATCGTTGTCGTCGATGCCGTCGTCGGTGATGAGCACGTCGATGTCGTCGAGACGGGCGAAACTCACCAGGTGCTCGCGTCCGATTTTCGACGAATCCGCCAGCACGACCACGTGGTTTGCGCTCCGAACCATCGCGCGCTTGACGGCAGCCTCGTCACTGTCCGGAGTGGACAGGCCATGTCCGAGGCTCAGTGCATTGGTGCCGATGAACGCGACGTCCGTTCTCAGCCAGGCAAGGGCGGCGAGGGCCTCCTCGCCGACAGCGGCCTGGGTGGTGCCTCGGACCCGGCCACCGAGCATGCGCAGCTTGATTCCAGGGAGTGAGGCGACCCGAGCGCCGATGGGCACCGAGTTCGTGATGAGGATGAGTTCACGTTCGCTCGACAGCAGAGCGGCAAGACGGCCCGTGGTGGTGCCGGCGTCGAGCACCGTGCTTCCTCCAGGCGGGGGGAGGAAGTCCAGAGCAGCCGCGGCGATGGCGTCCTTCTGCTCGGCACGCGTGTACTCACGTTCCCCGACGCCGGGCTCGGTCGCCGTCAGAGCCGACGCGGGTACTGCACCGCCGTGGACTCGGCGAACTACTCCCAGACGATCCAGTACGGCGAGGTCACGTCGGACCGTCTCGGTGGTTACCCCATAGGTCGAGGAAAGGTCGGCGACGGAGATGCGGCCGCGAGTGCTGATCAACTCTGCGATGGCCTGTTGCCGTTCTTCTGGGTACACCTGCGCCTCCCTCCACGTTGTTGTTGGTTTATGTTGTTTTACGCCCGTATATGTTGACATGTCAAGAGCAACGAGTAATCTTGATCACAACAGGTCGATAAAATTGCGTCGGCCACAGCAGCAAGGCCAGAACTATCAGTCCGAGGAGGACGCATGACCGGATCGCTTCGGGCGAACGCTGACGGAACCGACACCGCGGCAGGGGAGAATCGCACAGCAACCCAAGGCACGCAGGGCATCCCGCTCTCGGGATCGAAAGTGCTGCGCGGCACTCCGGTCGTTCCCGGTGTGGGATACGGACCCGTGATTCGGCCGGGCAGTCGCCCTGACGTCCCTACGGACACTTCGGTGATCGAGGAGGACGCACGCGAGGCCGAACTCGAGCGTTTCCGCACGGCAGCTGCGGTCGTCGCCGGAAGGCTGCGCGGACGAGCAGAGCTCGCGACCGGCGCTGCATCGGAGGTGCTCTCCGCGAACGCGGCGATGGCGCAGGATCGCGGCTGGTTACGCGCCGCCGAGAAACTGATCGGAACCGGCACGTCTGCGACATCGGCGACCGATGCAGCGACCGAGCAGTTCGCGGCGATGTTCATCAAGCTCGGGGGGCTGATGGCTGAACGCGTCACCGATCTACGCGATATCCGCGACCGAGTGATCGCAGAGATTCTGGGAGTGTCCGAGCCGGGCGTGCCCACACCGAGCGTGCCCTCGGTACTTGTGGCCGATGACCTGGCGCCCGCCGACACTGCCGGCCTCGACCCCGAGCTGATCGTTGGGCTCGCTACCTCGCTGGGTGGCCCCACCAGTCACACCGCGATCATCGCCCGCCAACTCGGAATCCCGTGCGTGGTCGCCGTCGCCGAACTCGACGACGTGCCCGAGGGAACGCCCGCGGTTGTCGACGGGATCACCGGAGACATCGTCCTCGAGCCGAACCGGGACCGTGCCGAGTCTGCAGTGGCAGCTGCCCGAGCCGAGCTGGAGCGGGTGTCGGGGTGGTCCGGACCGGGTGCCACATCCGATGGACACGCAGTGGACATCCTCGCCAATGTTCAGGATGGCGCGGGGGCCCGCGCAGCGCGCAAGTCGGCAGCGGAGGGTATCGGTCTCTTCCGCACCGAGCTGTGTTTCCTCGATCGCGACAGTGAGCCGACCGTCGACGAGCAAGCCGAGATCTACGGCGAGGTGCTGACGGCGTTCGCGGGCTGCAAGGTTGTCGTCCGAACCCTCGACGCTGGTTCGGACAAGCCCCTGCGCTTCGCCAATCATGCCGACGAAGCAAACCCGGCCCTGGGGATTCGCGGAATTCGCATAGCGGAGAACAACAGGGGGATACTCCACCGCCAGCTCGACGGCATCGCCGCAGCCGCAGCAGCCACCGGTTCCGCCCCGTGGGTGATGGCGCCGATGATCGCCACCTCAGCGGAAGCGGCAGCGTTCGCCGCCGACGCACGCGAGCGTGGATTGAAGCCGGGCGTCATGATCGAGATCCCCGCTGCTGCGCTGCTGGCAGAGCACATTCTCGAACATGTGGACTTCTTGTCGATCGGGACCAACGATCTCGCCCAGTACACGATGGCCGCCGACCGAATGTCCTCCCAACTCGCCTCGTTGACCGACCCGTGGCAGCCGGCTGTCATCACCCTGGTTGCGCACACCGCGAAGGCAGGGGCGGCGGTAGGCAAGCCCGTGGGAGTCTGTGGTGAAGCCGCCGCCGATCCGCTACTGGCGTGCGTGCTCGTGGGGCTGGGCGTCACCTCGCTGTCCGCCGCCTCCGCGGCAGTGGCGCACGTCGGTGCGAAACTGTCCTCGGTGACGTTCGCGCAGTGCAAGCAAGCGGCGGCCGCAGCGCTCTCCACCGACAGCGCTGCGGCAGCGCGAGCTGCGGCCGGTGCCGTCCTCGACTGACATCGGCTCTAGTATTCGGTTCCGTGAGCAACTTCGGGTGGACCCTGCACGGCAACGGAAAGAGCGTCGCAGCAGGGGCAGTGGTGGAACCGGATCAGCGCTTGACGTGGCCGCGCACCATCGGAATCGGTATGCAGCACGTCATTGCCATGTTCGGTGCCACCCTCCTGGTCCCCACAGTGACGGGATTTCCGGTCACCACCACGCTGCTCTTCTCCGGCATCGGAACCGCGCTCTTCCTGATCATCACCCGCGGGCGGGTTCCCAGCTATCTCGGATCGTCGTTCGCGTTCATCGCGCCCCTGACCGCCACTCAGGCATCCGGGGCGGCAGCGCAACTCGGCGCTGTCATGTCGGTCGGAATAGTGCTGGCCGGTGTCGGATTCGTGGTCCGATTCGCGGGCAGCCGGGTCATCGAGGCGGTCATGCCACCGGTGGTGACCGGTGCAGTAGTCGTGCTCATCGGACTGAACCTCGCGCCGGCGGCCACGTCGTCGTTCGAGGCGCAGCCGCTGGTCGCTGCGGTGACATTGTTCGCCATTCTTCTCGTGACCGTCGCCGGGCCAGGGATGCTCGGACGGCTGGGGATCTTGGTCGGGGTCGTGCTCGGTTGGGTCTTCGCCGCCATCACCGGGCAGATCGACGACACCAGACTCGGTGCCATGCGCGACGCGGCCTGGATCGGTATTCCCGAGTTCCGCGGGCCGACGTTCGAGCTGTCCGTCGTGCTCATCGCTCTACCGGTGGTGATCGTGCTCGTCGCGGAGAACGTGGGTCACGTCAAGGCAGTGGCCGCGATGACCGGCAAGTCACTCGACGATGTGGCCGGTGACGCCCTCATCGCCGACGGTCTCGCCACCACCCTCGCGGGCGCTGGCGGAGGCTCGGGTACTACGACGTACGCCGAGAACATCGGCGTCATGGCAGCCACTCGCGTCTGCTCCACCGCCGCCTACTGGGTGGCCGCCGCGACTGCCGTCGTGCTGGCATTTTCCCCGAAATTCGGTGCTCTCGTCTTCACCGTTCCGGACGGAGTCATCGGCGGAGCCACCCTCGTGCTCTACGGTCTGATCGGTCTCCTCGGGGTACGGATCTGGACCGACAGTGAGGTCGATTTCACCGATCCCGTCAACCTCACGGTCGTCGCCGCTGCGCTCGTCGCCGGAATCGGCGATCTGACACTGACGATAGGTTCGATCGAACTAGGCGGGATCGCCTGGGGATCGGTCGGAATACTCGTCGGGTATCCGGTGATGCGGGCGCTCAGCAGAGGTGTGACTCGCTAAACGGGTCACCGATCACGCACGGCTCGGTCATCGACCGAGCCGTGCTCACAGTCGTAGTGTCGAGGTATATCACCGGCGGCGGTGTTGTTGCCGACCGGGAAAGCCCCTCGAAGGAGAGATGTAGTGGACCGCACACTGTTCGAGCCCGAGCACGACCTCTTTCGTGAGTCGTACCGCAAATTTCTGGCCCAGCACGTAGCGCCCAACCACGCGAAGTGGGAAGAGCAGAACATCGTCGACCGCGGCGTCTGGGTCGAAGCCGGCAAGCAAGGGTTCCTGGGCACCGCTGTTCCCGAGGAATTCGGTGGCGGGGGAGTCAAGGACTTCCGCTACAACACCATCCTCACCGAGGAAACCACACGTGGTGGGTACAGCGGCATCGGCTTCACGCTGCACAATGACGTCGTTGCGCCGTACCTCATCGACCTGTGCAATGAGGAACAGAAGCAGCGGTGGCTGCCCGGATTCTGCTCGGGCGAGCTGATCACCGCAATTGCGATGACCGAGCCGGGAACCGGTAGCGACCTGCAAGGCATCAAGACCCGCGCAGTCCGCGATGGCGACGAATGGGTCCTCAACGGCTCGAAGACCTTCATCACCAACGGAATCAACGCCGACCTGGTGATCGTCGTTGCGTGCACCGATCCGGACAAGGGCGCCCAGGGATTCAGCCTGCTCGTGGTCGAGCGCGACATGCCCGGTTTCGAGCGAGGCCGCAACCTCGACAAGATCGGTATGAAGGCTCAGGACACCGCCGAACTCAGCTTCACCGACGTCCGTGTTCCGGCGGCCAATCTTCTCGGCGACGAGGGCATGGGCTTCATCTACCTCATGCAGAACCTGCCTCAGGAGCGTCTGTCCATCGCCGTGGTGGCAGCGGCCGCAATGGAATCCGCGCTGGAGATGACCATCCAGTACTGCCGCGACCGCAAGGCCTTCGGCAAGTCGATCGGCAAGTTCCAGAACACACGTTTCGTGCTGGCCGAACTTGCCACCGAAACCACCGCGACACGCATCATGGTTGACAAGTTCGTCGAACTCCTCAACGCCGGCACGCTGACGGTGCAGGAAGCCGCGATGGCGAAGTGGTGGACCACCGAGAATCAGGTCCGGCTCATCGATCGATGCCTGCAGTTGCACGGCGGCTACGGCTACATGAAGGAATACCCCATAGCCAAGGCCTACATGGATTCGCGTGTGCAGACCATCTACGGCGGCACCACGGAAATCATGAAGGAAATCATCGGCCGAGGACTCGATCTCTGAGTTTTCGAAAGACGCAAACCTGAACGACGAGCAGGGGCTCGGCAACCACATTGCTGCCGAGCCCCTGCTCGTTTCAGGCCGACCTGTGTTTGGTCAGAGTTTGCGCATGACGGTGACGACCTTGCCGAGGATCGCCGCATCGTTGCCCGGTATGGGATCGAACAACGGGTTGTGCGGCATCAGCCACACTTCGCCTTTGCTGCGCTTGAACGTCTTTACCGTCGCCTCACCCTCGATCATCGCCGCCACGATGTCACCGTTGTCGGCCACGCTCTGCTGACGAACCACCACCCAGTCACCGTCGCAGATCGCGGCGTCGATCATCGACTCACCGACGACCTTGAGCAGGAACAGTGAGCCCTGGCCCACGAGTTCGCGCGGCAACGGGAACACATCCTCCACAGCTTGCTCGGCCAGAATCGGCCCGCCCGCGGCGATACGCCCCAGAACCGGAACGAACGTGGGTGTGGGGAGCTGTTCCTCGGCGGGCGCCGAACCGTCGGCAACCGCCGCGGCGTGGTCTGCCTGGACCTCGTCGAGTCCGCGCACATCCACTGCGCGTGGGCGATTGGGATCGCGCCGCAGGAATCCCTTGCGCTCGAGAGTGCGCAACTGATGAGCCACCGAGGACGTGGACGTCAGACCCACGGCGTCACCGATCTCACGAATGCTCGGCGGGTATCCGCGTTCGGTGACCGACGCCCTGATGACCTCGAGTACCTTGCGCTGACGCTCCGTCAGTCCGGCGCTGACATCGGTGCCTTCACCCTCGAACGCTTTCGCAGTGGGGACGGCAGCAGGCTTTCCCGCGGGCTTGCCTGCCGACTTGGTCGATTTCGGTGTCGACTTCGGTGAGACGGTCGATTTCGGTGACCCTGACGAGGTCTCGTCTTTCATTCCTGCGTCCTCCTGCGTCGTGGCTGTAGCTGAAGCTCGAGTGCGACCTGAGCTGGCCGGGTGGTGTGGATGTGGCGTGTGGCTTCTGACACGAACTTAGCCCGTCGACGCTGTTCGATCAAACATCTGTTCGATCCGTGTCGCGTTTTCTACTGACTTTGTCGGAGCTGCGTGATAGAACTTCGAACAAGCGTTCATCGAACGCCTGATCGAATACACCCTTCGATCATGTCCACTCCAGTGGAGGTTCTCATGAGCATCACGACCGAGCGGCGTGTCAGTGCGCACCGTGGCAGTACACATAGGGGGAGTGCTGTTCGTCGGCGTCCCACCCCGCAGCGCCGGCGCTACCTGCACACGAGCGCGCCGCAGGGAGTGGTGCGCGGGCACCGCGAGGCGTGTGTGGAGGACAGGAGCCCGCAGACGCTGTCGTGGACTGCAACCGTCCTCGGTGTTCTCGCCACCGCCGTGGTGCTGTTGGCGTTCGTCGCTGTCGCGAATCTGCGCGCAGGCTCGATCGAGTCCGCACCGCAGGTAGGTGTCGCCGTCGTTCAGCAGGGCGAGACGCTCAGCGACGTCGCTCAGCGCATCGCACCGGGAGTGCCAGTGCAGGATGTGGTCGACAGCATGCTCGAACTGAACGGCCTCGCCGGCGCGTCGGTGTCCCAGGGCCAGCAACTGGTGATTCCAGCCACATCCGGCCGGTAGCGCCGATCATGACCGTGCGCGTCCCAGATCCGGTGTGCCGAGAGCTCCGCGTCTCGGGTGATCGAGGTGCGTACGTGAGGCTCCGAGTATCCTCGATGCCCGTACCCCTCGAGAGTGATCCCAGGGAGTGCATCGGCTACGACGGAGGCTCCTTCATGCATTGCCCGTTCTGCAGGCACCCCGACTCTCGCGTGGTCGACTCACGCGAGGCGGACGAGGGGCAAGCAATCCGCCGCCGACGCTCGTGCCCGGAATGTGGTCGTCGGTTCACCACAGTCGAGACCGCCGTGCTGGCCGTCGTCAAGCGCAGCGGGGTTACCGAGCCTTTCTCGCGTGAAAAGGTCGTCAAGGGTGTTCGACGCGCCTGCCAGGGGCGAGACGTGGACAACGACGCGTTGAACCTGCTGTCGCAGAAGGTGGAGGACGCTGTACGCGCCTCCGGTTCGGCCGAAATCCCCAGCCACGAGGTCGGGTTGGCCATTCTCGGTCCACTACGTGATCTGGACGAGGTGGCGTACCTGCGGTTCGCCTCCGTGTATCGGTCCTTCAGCTCGGCCGAGGACTTCGAGAAGGAGATCCAGGACCTACGCGCGCACCGCGAGTCGTCCGCGGTCGAATGACCCGCGTAGTCGCGAGGTGTCATCGGCGAAGTCACGCGCACATTCGCCGATATCAATCCGGCTGACTGCGGCCTGAGGGGTGTGCGGATCGACCGGTGCCGCAAGCCTCAGCTGCGCCCAGCTGCGTCGATAGCTTTCTGCACGCGCTTCTCCGACACTGGATACGCCGTACGAACGCTCTGCGCGAAGAGCCCGACTCTGAGCTCCTCGATCATCCAGAACACATCCTGGACGGCGGCGCCCTGCCGGCGGGCCTCGGGTAGCGACTTCACCAGTCGGTCATAGGATTCGTAGACGCGATCCAGCACGTCCATACCGGCGTCGTCTCTGGCGGCGCTGCTGGGCAACGCATTCAATCGAACCGTCGCAGCCTTGAGGTACCGAGGGATCTCCGCCAGACGTGTGGACCCGAACTCGAAGACGAAGCCGTCGAACACCAGAGAAGCGAGTTGCTCGCGAACGTCGTCCGCGGCATCACCCTGCGCCCGTTCCAGAACCGCACGCAAAGCCAGTGATTCGGTCAGAATCTGCCGCACCAGTACAAGGATGCTCGAGGTGCGCGCAGTCACATCGACGTTGACCGCCTTCGACAGCGCGGCGAAAGCGTCGGGGGACCGAACCGGACCACCGTGGGCATCCATCGATTCGTCGACAGCTGTTCTACGGCAATCCTCGAGCAGAGCGTCGATGCTCCCGTACGGGTTCTGCCCCAGAGCCAGCCGCTCACGCGTTGGTATCCCGGCAATCAAGGCCTTGGTGCCGCGCGGTGCATGTTCCAATAGCAAGGCGCGGGTCCCATCACGCATGGCTTGCCGCTGCTGTGCGGGCGTACTGAGGATCCGGACTGCCACGCCGCCGCCTTCCGGTACCAGCGCCGGGTAGCCGGTAACGGTCTGGCCGCCGACCGACCGGGTGACGGCCTGATCGAGAGTCCCGAGGCTCGACGAGGTCCATGCCAGCGTCGGAGCCCGTTCGGCCGCACCGACTGCTGTGGCCACCTCCTGGGTGATTCGAGGCGCCAACGTTCGCCGCAGCCGGTCCAGGTCTTTGTCCGAACCCAGCTCGGTGCCATCGGTATCGACAGCCGCGAACGTCATGCTCAAGTGCCCCGGCATGGACGCCACATCGAAATCGGTGGGATCGATTCGGCACGAACCGAGCCGGGACAGTTCACGAGCGAGCGCGGTCACTACCGGTTCGGCACGCGGTGTCATGGCGGCGAGTGCGGCGGCGGCGAAGTCCGGCGCGGGCACCACGTTTCGGCGCTGCGCCTTGGGGAGGAGTTTGATGAGCGTGGACACCAACTCCGCGCGCATGCCCGGTACCAGCCAGTCGAATCCGACGGGTTGCACCTGGGCGAGCAGAGCGATCGGGATGCGGGCGGTGACACCGTCCGCGGCGGCACCCGGTTCGAACTGGTACGTGAGCGGAAACTGAATGTCTCCCTGGCGCCACGCGTCGGGGTAGTCACCGCCCAGCACAGATCCCGCGTCGGCATTGACAACCGTCTCAGGGGTGAAGTTCAACAGATTGGGTTGGGTGCGTCTGGCTTTCTTCCACCACGTGTCGAAATGGCGCGCCGAGACCGCTTCCGCGCCGATACGAGTGTCGTAGAAATCGAACAGTGTGTCGTCGTCGACGACGATATCTCGGCGTCGAGCTCGGTTCTCGAGCTCACCGACATCGTCGAGCAACTCCCGGTTCTCGTGAAAGAACGGATGCTGGGTCTTCCACTCTCCCTGCACCAGGGCGTGCCTGATGAACAGCTCGCGTGAGATTTCCGCATCGATCGAGTGATAGTTCACCGGTCGCCCGGTGACCAGCGGTATCCCGTAGAGGGTGACGCGCTCGTAGGCCATCGCCGATTGCCGCTTGGTGGACCAGTGCGGTTCGGAGTAGGTCCGTTTGACCAGGTGCGGTGCGAGTCGTTCGGCCCATTCGGGCTCGATCCGCGCCGCCATACGGCCCCAGAGTCGGCCCGTCTCCACCAGTTCCGCCGCCATCACCCAGCGCGGCGGCTTCTTGAACAACCCCGATCCGGGGAATACCGCGAAGTGGGTTCCTCGCGCTCCGAGGAATTCTCGCTTGTCGCCCTCGCGCAGTCCGATGTGTGAGAGCAGACCGGACAGAAGCGACTGATGCAGCGCAGCCGGAGAACTGGGGGCGTCCGGAACGGTCCATCCCAGCCCGCGTGTGATCTGGCGCAGTTGGCCGTGCAGATCCTGCCATTCCCTGATTCTCAGGTAGTGCAGGAATTCGTTGCGGCACATACGCCGAAACTGGTTGGAGCTCAGGTCGTCTCGCTGCGCACCCAGGTACTTCCAGAGTTCGAGGTACGCGAGGAAGTCGGAGTTCTCGACGGCGAACCGGGCGTGCTTCTCGTCCGCTGCCTGCTGGTGTTCGACAGGGCGCTCCCGTACATCCTGAATGGACAGGGCGGAAACCACGACCAGCGCATCGGCGAGCGCGCCGCTGGAATTGGCCTCGACCAGCATCCGTGCCATGCGTGGGTCCACGGGTAGCTGCGCCAGTTCGCGCCCGATCGGGGTCAGCTCGGCCCGACCGGACTCGTTCGACGGCTTCAGCGCGCCCAGTTCTTCCAACAGTCCGATGCCGTCGCGGATGCTGCGCGGGTCAGGTGGTTCGACGAAGGGGAAGTCCTCGATCCTGCCGAGACCGAGCGAGGTCATCTGCAGGATCACCGAGGCCAGATTGGTGCGAAGGATTTCCGGTTCGGTGAACGGCGGCCGGGACTCGAAGTCTTCCTCGGAGTACAGGCGGATGCAGATACCGTCCGCCACACGACCACATCGACCTGCCCGCTGGCGTGCCGACGCCTGCGAGATCGGTTCGATGGGCAGTCGCTGAACCTTGGTGCGGAGCGAGTAGCGGGAAATGCGGGCGGTGCCGGGATCGACGACGTATCTGATGCCGGGAACCGTCAGCGAGGTCTCTGCGACGTTGGTGGACAGTACGACTCGTCGGCCGCTGTGCGCACTGAACACTCGGTGTTGTTCGGCGGCGGACAGGCGGGCGTACAGCGGCACCACCTCGGTGTTGCGAAAGGCCCGGTCAGCCAATGCGTCTGCCGTATCTCGGATTTCGCGCTCGCCGGACAGGAAGACCAGGATGTCTCCGTCACCCTCGCCGATCAGTTCCTGGACGGCGTCGCAGGTGGCGTCGACCGGATCGAGATCTACGGTGGTGTCGCCGACATCGACGGTGAGGGGCCGATACCGCATCTCCACAGGGAACGTGCGGCCGGAGACCTCGATGATCGGGGCGGCCACACCGTCCTTCGCGAAATGTTGCGCGAACCGTTCCGGATCGATCGTGGCCGAGGTGACGATGACCTTGAGGTCGGGACGCCGGGGGAGCAGCTGCGCCAGATAGCCCAGGATGAAGTCGATGTTGAGGCTGCGCTCGTGCGCTTCGTCGATGATGAGGGTGTCGTATTGCCGCAGCATTCGGTCGCGCTGGATCTCGGCGAGCAGAATGCCGTCCGTCATCAGCTTGACGAGCGTCGCATTCGAAGACTGATCGGTGAATCGCACCTTGTATCCCACCGACTCGCCGATCTGTTCGCCCACTTCCTCGGCGATGCGCTCGGCGACGGTCCTGGCTGCCAGACGACGGGGCTGTGTGTGGCCGATCGAGCCTCGAACGCCGCGGCCCAGTTCGAGGCAGATCTTGGGGATCTGGGTCGTCTTTCCCGAACCGGTCTCGCCGGCGACGATGACGACCTGATGCGCATCGATGGCGGCGGCGATGTCGTCGCGTCGCATGCTGACAGGCAGGTTCTGCGGGTACTCGATGCGAGGCACTGCGGCACGCCGATTGGTGACGACGGTCTCGGCTCGCCCTATCTCGGCTTCGACTCGTTCCAACGCGTCCTCGGTTCGAGCTTGGTCGAGGCGCCGACGAAGTCGATTTTCGTCGCGAAGGGTGACGCCGAACATACGCGAAAGGAGCGAACGACGACGCTCGGAGACAGGTGAAGTAGGCATGGAAGTTCCAAGGGTAATCGCGTATGGCTGCGCGGGAGAATTTCGGGCAGCGTCTGTGCAAGGATCGGGTATGGCTGTGGAATCCGACCCGCACTCCGTCGCCCCGCCCGCCTTGCGCACCGCCATACCGATCAGGGTTGTGCGCGTGGCGTTCGCAGCACTGACCGTCGCAGCGTTGGCGACCATTCTGGCTTCCGGATTGGAATCTCCGACGTTCTCGGTCGTCAACTTCTTCAGCTACTTCACCGTTCTGAGCAACGTGCTCGCCATTGTTGTGCTGGCAGTGGGCGGTCTGGTGGATCCGCAGGGTCGGCGATGGCAACTCCTTCGGGGCGCGGTCACGCTGTACATGGTCATCACTGGCATTGTTTATGCGGTCCTGTTGTCGAACATCGACGTCGGCGTCGCAGACGGTTGGACGAACGACGTAGTGCACCGGATCATGCCGATCGTGATGTTGATCGATTGGATCGCGGTGCCGACCCGACACCGAATTTCCGAAGCGCAAACGATGCTGTGGTTGGCGTTTCCACTGGTCTACGGCGTCTACACACTTGTCCGCGGACCCATCGTCGACTGGTATCCGTACCCGTTTCTCGATCCGCGGTCACAGGGGTACGTAGCGCTCACGATCGGGTTGATCGTGTTGACGGTAGCGTTCGGCCTGATGGCTCTGGCGGTGAACGCCGTGGGTCGGCTCGTGCGGCGGCCCGACTAAGCTTCGAGCCATGTCTTCTCCAGAACCGGGTGCATCACAAGAGCCGACGTACGAATCCACTCACTCCGCCCTGTGGCACGGGTTCGCGGATATGGGGGCCGTCACCGCTAGTGGACCGTTCGTCGTCTCCCGCGGCGAGGGCGCGCACATCTTCGATCGCGAGGGCAACAAGTACCTCGACGCTACCGCAGGGCTGTGGTTCACCAACGTCGGTCACGGACGGACCGAGATCGCCGACGCAGTCGCAGCTCAGCTCGGTTCCCTGGCTCACTACTCCAACTTCGGTGACTTCGTGCCGGAGACCACATTGGCTTTGGCCGAGCGTCTGGGCGAGATCGCACCGGTCGCCGGAAGCAAGGTCTTCTTCACCTCGGGTGGGTCCGATTCGATCGACACGGCCGCCAAGCTCGCCCGGCGCTACTGGCATGAGGTCGGCAAACCTGGCAAGACGATGATTGTCGGCCGGCAGAAGGCTTATCACGGCATGCACGTGGCGGGGACGTCGCTGGCCGGCATCGCTGTCAACCACGAGAACTACGGCGTCCTGATGCCCGATGCCAGAACCGTCGCCTGGGACGACGCGAAAAGCCTGCTGTCGCTGATCGAGGAGGTGGGCGCGGACAAGATCGCAGCGTTCTTCTGCGAGCCGATCATCGGGGCCGGCGGTGTCTACCTCCCACCGGCCGGCTATCTGCAGGAAGTGCGTCAGATCTGCCGCGACAACGACGTGCTCTTCGTCGCCGACGAAGTGGTGACGGGCTTCGGCCGCATCGGTGGATCCTGGTTCGCTTCCACACGATTCGACCTGCAACCCGATCTGATTGCCACAGCCAAAGGCCTCACCTCCGGCTATGTGCCGATGGGCGCTGTCTTCGTTGCGCCGCACATCGCCGATCCGTTCTTCTCCGGTGGTGTTTGGTGGCGTCACGGGTACACCTACGGCGGCCACGCCGGTGCTGCGGCTGCCGCGATGGCGAACCTCGACATCATCGAACGGGAGAACCTGCTCGACGACTCGGCACGGCTCGAGGCGACATTGCACGCTCACCTCGCTCCACTCGCGCAGCACCCTCGCGTGCAGGAGGTGCGCAGCGGATTGGGTGCTGTCGCGGCAGTGCAGCTGACCGATCCGGCCGAGGCGTTGCCGTTGGTCAAGACGTTGCGCAAGCACGGTGTATCCGGGCGAGCCGCAGGTCAGGGTGCGATGCAGATTTCACCGTCGTTCGTGATGACCGATGCCGAGGTCGAAGAGTTGGCGAGCCGATTCCTCACTGCTCTCGGCTGAATCGACGTTTCAGGCGCCGCAGACGGGTCGTCGGTTCGGTAATGGCAAAGCCAGTGGAGGCGGTCGCGGCGGCTGCTTGAGCATGACGTGCGTGCAGTCGGGCACGGACCTCGTCCGGTTCGTAGGCGCGCCGCGCCCGTTCGTTGCGCACCACGAGGGCTCCCGTCGCCGCAACGCCCACGACCCCGGCGAGACCGAGGATCTTCCACATCTTCATCGCTCAACCGTACTGTGGCCCGACGCCGGCCGGGGCGATCCGGGCTCCCGCTCTAGGCTGTCGATCATGACTGCGTCGCGAATCGACCTGAACTCTGCGCTCGATGCGACTCGAACCGGCGATATCTGGATCTTTCGTGGCCATTCGCGGGCAGACCGGGCGATCCAGACATTGACCAACAGTCCCGTGAACCATGTTGGCATGGCCGTCGTCGTCGACGATCTCCCGCCTCTCATGTGGCACGCGGAGCTGGGAAAGTCTCTGCAGGACATGTGGACCGGCAACTACCAGCGCGGGGTGCAGCTGCACGATCTACGTGAAGCGGTGATGCAGTGGTCGAACAAGTACGAGCAGCGTTGTTGGCTCCGCCAACTGAGCCCCGCCGTCACGCGCGAGCAGGAGGATGCGTTGATGCGCACCATTGCGCGCATGGACGGCACCGCGTTCCCGACAACCGCGAAACTCACCGGCCGCTGGTTTCTGGGACGCCTACCCAGGTTGCGCGACTTGTCGGATTCGGGCGGCGGCCCGGGCTCTGCCGCCGCGCTCGAAACCGCGTACTGCGCCGAGGTGGTTGCGCTGACCTACGATGACATGGGACTGCTGTCCGGCAACAAGAAAGCCAATTGGTTCGACCCCGGAAAATTCTGGAGCGGCGACCGTCTGCCGTTGGCGCCAGGTGTGAGCTTGGGGGACGAGATCGCCGTCGAAGTCCAATGAATCCGAAGTCTCATGAATCCGAAGTCTCGTGAATCCGACGTCAGACGGTGAACGTTTTCTCGGCGACTGTACGGCCGCCGAGTTCGATCCACCCGTCAGAAAGTGTTGTCACGAGCTGTGATCCACGTCCCTGTGTGATGGTGAGTCCGCGTCCGAGCGCGTCGGTGATCCGTACCGCGGCGGCTCCGGTTGCCTCGTCCTCGGCGACGCCCATGCTGGGTGCGAACATCCGAGATCGAATTTGTCCCGCTTCTTCATCGATCCATGCCCACACATAGTGGTGACCCTCGGTGAACGCCGTTGGATCCGTTGCCTCGACCTCGTCGACGGACGGAACGTGATGGAGCTCGAACTCCGGTGCCCAGGCTGCTCGAGACCTGACCCAGGTCATGTCTCCGTCGTAGCGGACGCGCACGTTTCCTGCCGGGACGGAGAGAGTGTGGACCGGGGTGCCTTGCCCACGCAGCCACCATGACAACCCGACCGTCGGATGGCCGGCGAACGGTAGTTCGACGGCAGGAGTGAAGATGGTCGCCGAAGCGATCTGCGATCCGTCGGAATCGACGAAAACGGTTTCGCTGAAAGCGAGCTGGGCGGCCAATTCTTGGCGCTGGGGTTCGGCTACGGCGGCGGCGTCGACGATGCCGAGCGCATTTCCCTGTTGGCCCGCATCGTCGGTGAACACTCGAACCACAGAAACATCGATCTCCATGAGTTGAGAATGTACAGCCCGAGGACGTGCAACGTATTCGACTTGCAGCCGAGTGCGGCAATGGCCCGGACGCGTAGTGCGCACAGGCCATTGCCTATAGAGCAAACGAGGCGACTAGTGCGCGTCTCCTAATTGGGGTCGTTTTCGTTTTCGTCGCGGGGCGGTGGTTATGCCGTTGATGAAGGCGCGAACTTTGGAGGTCAGGTCGGTGACAGAGGTGAAGAACCCGGCCTCCCGTTTTTCGCGCCGGTACCTCCAGCCGTGCCGCTAGCCCAAACAGCCACAAGAAACACTGTCGATGCGAAGCGACGCGTGATGCGCACCCCGGGTATGGCGAACCAACTGCACCGAACTCAGGTCGGGTTGGTTAGTCTTCCAACATAGGTAAAGTTTGCCTAACTTGAACGATGGGGAAAGTATGCGGATCTTCACGATTTCACCGACTCGAGCTCCCGCCTCTCGGCGCACAGTAAGCACTGCATTCGCAGTGCTTACTGTGGTGGGTGCCACCGTATTGAGTGGATGTTCCTCCTCCGACAACGGACCGGCTGAGTCGAACGAAGCCACCTCGGAGTCGGGCTTCAGCTACGTGGACGGCCGCGGGGAAACAGTCGAGCTCGACGCGGTTCCGTCGCGTATCGTGGCCAGTGAACAGGCCGCAGCAGCATTGATCCCGTTGGGAATCAAGCCGATCGGAATCTGGGGAGGGAGCTCCTTCGAGTCGTCGATCCCACTTCGCGGCCTCGATCTCGACGGGATCGACAGCGTGGGGCAGGCGTACGGTGACATCGATGTCGAGAAAGTCGCAGCGCTCGACCCCGATGTGATCATCACCGGTTGGTACGCCGGCGACGCCTACGGTGGCCTCGGTCTGGAAACGTCCGACCTCGCCAGGAAGCTCGAACAGGTTGCACCGTTCCTCGCGGTCTCCGCTCAGAAGCCCTCGTCCGAGACGCTGAAGGACTACGAGGCCCTCGCCACAGAACTCGGTGCCGAAATCGATACCGAATCGATCAAGACAGATCGTGACGCCTATGACTCCGCGGTCGCCGGCCTGAAGGAAGCAATTGCAGCGAAGCCGGGTCTGACTGCGATGGCCATTTCCCCTTCGGATCAGTACTACGTCGCGATCAACGACGAGTTCCCCGAACTACGCGACTACAAGAACTGGGGCCTGACGCTTCTCGAGTCCGACGTTCCACGCGCCGCCGACTCGGGATCCTTCACTCCGGTGAGCTGGGAGAACGTCGGTCAATACCAGCCGAATCTCATTCTGCTGGATACTCGCTCGTATTCGACCCCGTTGGCCGAGCTCGAGGCAGACCGCCCGACCTGGGCTTTGGTGAATGCGGCGGAGGCGGGCAACATCGCCGATTGGACTACCGACGCGACCAACAACTATGCGAGCTACACCGCGCAGATCGTCGACCTGACAGCAGCAATCGACAAGACGACCGTGTAGGTCCACAGAGTCGGACCGCGGGATCGGACCCGGGCACCCCCACCTCGGCACCTTCGAGGTGGGGGTGTCTCATCGGATGCGGGCCCAGATGTAGTCGGCCACTCGTTGCCCGAATACGGACCAGTTGTGCGCCTGACCGAGCTGCGCATGTTCGAGGTCGACAGAGTACGCATCCAAGGTTCCGGTAATTCGGTCCTGCCACTGACGGTCCCGCCGTTGCTGCATCTCGAGTGGGGTTTCACGAGAGGCTCCGATGAGCAAGGCATCGCCGACGTGGCGGACGAGCGTCGGCGGTATCGACAGTGAGAGGTGACGGCCGAGGGTGCGTACCAATCGGTCCTGCACCTCGGGGACAAAGCTCGACAGCAGCGGATCCGTCTGCATCTGGCGGTGGAAATTGCTTTGGGCCTCTGCGATTCCGTTCTGCGACAACTCTTCACGTTCAAGTGTGTCCGCCTCTGCGACGTTGGCGTAGGAATCGAGCAGCACCAGCGACGCCACTACTTCGCCCTGCTCGTGCAGATGCGCGGCGATCGCATGTGCGAGCTGCCCTCCGAAAGACCAGCCGAGCAGGTGATACGGCCCGTGCGGTCTCACGGCTCGGATCCGCATGACATGGTCCTCGACCAGTGCTTCGATCGACGTCAACTCGATCGCGTCCTCGCCGCTCTGCAAGGCCGGGTCCTGAATGGCGTACACCGATATCGATGGATCCAGATATCGAAGTGCTCCGATGTAGGACCAACTCAGACCGCCGGCCGGCTGCAGGCAGAACACTGCGGGATCGCCGGCCTGGCGCAACACCACCAACGGTGCGAGCATGCTGTCTCCGCCGCCGTCGATCACTGCCCGTGCCAGACCCGCCACTGTCGGGTGGGCGTAGATCTCGCGCACACCGAGATCGAGATCCACTGTGCGCAATCGAGACGTCAACCGTACGGCGGCCAGGGAATGCCCACCCAAGGCAAAGAAGTCGTCGTCCCTGCCGATCTCGCTGACGCCCAGTACATCCTCGACCGCGGCTGCGATCAGCGCCTCGACATCGCCGCGTGGACGGTCGACCGACTCGGTGTTCTCCGACGGCGGCGGCAGCGCCCCGACGTCGAGTTTCCCGTTGACCGTCAGCGGGAGACTGTCGACCACCTGCACCGATGCCGGGACCATGTAGGTCGGTATCAGTTCCCGCAGGCCGTCTTTGACCGCTGATGCGTCGATGTCCGACGGCACTGTGTCGTCGACGAGCACGTATGCGGCCAGTTCCGTGCTGCCGGCCCGCTCGAACACGGTCACTGCGGCGCGCAGGATTCCGGGTAGCCGCAGCAGGGTGTCCTGTATCTCCCCGGTTTCGACGCGGTGCCCTCTGATCTTCACCTGGCTGTCGGCGCGGCCGTGATAGGAGATCAACCCGTCCGGGTCGCGCGATACCAGGTCACCGGTTCGGTACATCCTGGAACCGTCGTCGGCGAATGGGTTCGCGACGAACCGTTCTGCGGTCAGCGCAGCTCGTCCGTCGTATCCGCGGGCGAGGCCGGCACCCGACAGATACAGCTCGCCGATGACGCCGGGTGCCGATTGCCGCAGCGCGGTTTCGAGTACGTGTGCGGTCGTGTTCAGAATGGGCCGCCCCAGCGTCGGCGTCGACCGGTCCTGTACGTCCGCACCGAGTGCGTTGATGGTGTACTCGGTGGGCCCGTAGAGGTTGTAGCCCCCGGTCCCGGGTGCCTCGCGTAGGTTCGACCACAGGCGGTCTCCCACCGCTTCGCCGCCGAGCGAGACGAAGACCAGGCCCGCGGCGTTGTCGTCCTCCGGGGTCGTTGCTCGGCACCGTGGACGGTCCAGTAGACCGGCGTCGACGAGAAGCTCACCGTAGGTCGGTGTGACGTCGAAGGCATCGATCTTCTCCTCATCGAAGTAGTCGAGGAGAATCACCGGATCGCGGCGCGTCTGCTCGTCGATGACGTGCACGGTGTGCCCCTCCAACAGCCAGAACAACTGCTCCCACGATGCGTCGAACGAAAAGGACGTGGTGTGCGCGATCGCCAGCTGCCGATGCCCGGCCCGGGCGACGACGGGCTCGAAGATCTCCGTGCGGTGGTTGACGAACATGTTCGTCAACCCCCCGTAGGGAACTGCAACGCCTTTGGGGCGACCCGTCGATCCCGACGTGTAGATGATGTAGGCAAGCTGGTCGAGACGACGCGTGAACGTGCCGGTCGGCGTCGACTCGTTCTCGCCGGACACCAGCAATTGCTGACGGACACCGTCGGTATCGAGTTCGATCACGGCAGCGCACTCTGCTGCCGTGATGCTCCGCAGAGTTGCCGCCAGCGTGCTCGTCGTGAGAACGACGTGTGGGCGCGATTCGCGCACGATGTACTCGATGCGGTCCGGTGGCATGCCCGTATCGACCGGAACGTAGGCAGCTCCTGCGGCAAAGACACCGAACAGTGCCTCGACCATGAGCTCGGTACGGGGGAGGAAGAGCATGACCCGCGATTCCCCGACCACGCCGTGCGATCGCAAAAACGCACCGAGGTTCACCGCGCGCACATGCAGATCGGCGAAACTCCACCGGACATCTCCGGCCACCAACGCCAGGTCGGTCGGTCGGTCTGCTGCGCGTGCGGCGAACAGATCCCACACCGTTTGCTCGGGTACATCCGAGCCGCGTGCACCCGAGTGTCGCTGCGTCCACGCGAGCTCGTGCGGGGTGAGCAGAGCGATGCGTGCCGCTGCCTTGTCCGGCCCTGCCGTCAGCGCAGCCAGCGCCGCCCGATAGGTGTCGGCGACCGCTGCAGCCTGGGCAGCGTCGAGCGCGTCCTGCTGATGCATCATCCTCACACGCGCACCGGATTCCATCGGTGCGACCACCACCGTCATCGCGTAATGCGTTGCATCGCTCAGTTTCTGGTCGACAACCCGAAGTTCGCCATCTGGGCCCAAGCGCTCGTCGGGAGGGACGACCGGAATGTTCTGAAAGACGAACAACGTATCGAACAATCCACGGTGCCCAGCGCACTCCTCGAGATCGGACAGCGCGAGGTATGGATGAGTCAGCAGTGGTCGCCGCTCGTCCTGGATACGGGCCAGGTGGTCGCGAGCTGTGAGACTGGGGATGAGCCGCACCCGCAGTGGCACGGTATTGAACAGCAAACCAAGGAGCTCGTCGATACCGGGGATCTCGGCCGGGCGCCCGGACACCACGGTGCCGAACACGACGTCGTCCTGGCCGGTGAACTTCTGCAGCGTCAGCGCCCACGCCAGTTCGTAGACGATGCTCATCGTCACGCCGGTCTGAGCGGCGAGTTCTTTCACGTCGCGGGTCAGTGAGCGGTCGAGGTAAAAGACAGAGTCCGCCGAACGGGCCGGATCGACCGAGGCTGCGGTGTGCCGGGGAGCAAGCCGCGTCGGTCCCGGCGTGTCGGCGAGCTGGCGCTGCCACATCTGCAGGCCCGCATCACGATCGCGAGTTCGCAGCCACATCATGTAGTCGTCGTACGATGCTCGGTAGGTCGTCTCGACGTGCCCGGGCCGGGTGTACTCGTCGAGAATGGCCCGCAGGAATCTCCAGATCGACCACCCGTCGAGAACGAGATGCTCGATGGTGAACACCATCGCGCTCTCGCCTTCGGGGAGCAGCACCACGCCCAGTCGTACCAGCGGCGGCTGTAGAGGGTCGAAGCCCGCTGCAGCTTCGCGCTGCTCGAAGCGGGCCAGCTCCGCTCGAGCCGAGTCGACGTCGAGATGCCGCAGATCCTTTGTCGACCAGGGAATCTTGACCGTCCTTGGCACGGCGGCAACGGTGCGCTCACCGAGTTGGACATATCCCGCACCGACTTGCGGGTGTGCCGCGAGTACAGCGTCGGCGGCGCTCCGCAGTAGATCGGTATCGAGCGAACCGGACAGCTGCATCACGGTCTGCGAAACGTAGACGCCCTCGCTCTGTCCGCCGAGCTGCTGATGGAAGAGTAGGCCGTCCTGCAGCGAGGTCGTCGGGTAGATCGCTCGGAGCGGGCCGAGGATCGACACCAGATATCGACGCTCCCGCGCGTCGAGTCCGGCCATGTCGGTACTGCGATCGATACCGTCTGCAAAGACGTTGTCCGTCAACGGATTCGTCCCGGAGCCCGCCGTGTTCATCCTGGTCGCGATCGCCGTCGCCAGATGCGCAGCACACGACGCGGCGTCGGAGTCGGTGAGTCCGGACACCGAACACACGCACGACCACGAACCGCTGTGGGCTCGAAGGAACCGGACGTCGATTCCGGGCTCCGAGGCACTCTGCACCGGCTGGTACCCCTCGGCACTCGAGATATGGATGCGGACGTGCAGATCGGCATCGGGTAGGTCGTCGAACACCCCTGGGGTGTGTTCACTGAGGTGTGCGGCCACCTGGAAGGACGCGGCGTGCTCGGGGTCGGCGTCCGCGCCGAGCACGCTGCCGGCGTCGATTACGACGGGTAGTCCGCGGCGCAGGGAACCCACTGTCCTGGAGCCGTGTTCGGTGCCTCGGTCTCGGTCGGATTCGTCGACCCACACCACCATCGACTCGAGTCCGAGGACGTCCGTCATCACCTCGCGCACCGACTCGAGGACTGCCGTCCGGGTTACGGCAGTGCTTGGAAGTCCGGTCGTGGTCAGTGCCGCGGAGCTCTCGGCACCCTGGCTCGCGGGTGGTGCCTGCACCGGCGCACCGCCGCGACGCCCCACCCGCCGGTCGAGTACGGCCACTGCCGCGTCCACGATGTCGAGCCACGACTCGGCGTGGTCGACGATCGAGAGGTCCTGCGCCAGCTTCTGATCGAGGCGTGCCCACTGTTCGGAGGGAGCCACCGACACACTGACCACGGGTCGATCACCGGTCAACGCGTCGAGGAGGGAGGGCCACGATTCTTCGTCGACCACCGTTCGAGTCATGTCGACTCGCAGAACACTCTCGTCGATCCAGGTGGCTCGAAGACCCGCCTCACCGATATCTCCGAATACCGTTCCTTCTCTGGCGATTCGAGATCGTTCGAGGATCTCCGTTGCCGCCAGCGAGGTAGGCACGAGCATGTCGCCGTGGGTGTGGAGTTCGGTGGCGAGCGCATCGTGCCGAAGGTGGAGGCCGATGAGCGCCGCTTGGGCGCGGCGGGCCTGGCGCTCGGACAGGGTGAGCGTGCGCGACCACCTGCCGGGGCTCGATCGACCGCGTCTCGGGATGTGGTCCGAGGTCGGCGGAGTCTGTCGGGGGAGCAGTTCGGAGATACGGCGAGTCGGATCTGCGACCGCCTGTGCCGCGATCAGCGTCATGTCGTCGAGAATCGTCTGAACAGTCCTGTGGTCGAACAGTTCACGGCGGTAGACGATATCGAGGCCAAGCCGCCCCGATCGACCTCGTGGACCGATTGCGACGATCAGATCGAACTTTGCCGACGCGTCGTCCGGTGGGCGGAGGACTCCGTCGACGGGCCCCAGCGACACCGGCTTCGGCCTCGTGTCCACCTCGGCGATCATCACCTGAAACAGCGGATGCACACCCGGGGTTCGCTCGGGTCGAAGCCAGTCGACGACATCGTGGAAGGGGGTAGCGCGATTGTCGACACAGTCGAGGGTCGAGCTTCTCGTCCGCGCGGTCAGCGCGGCAACGGTGGGGTCGCCGGTGAGGTCGGTGGGGAGCACTACGGTGTTGACGTAGAGCCCCACCGCGTCCGCCACAGCGTCCGGTGGCCGGGTATCGACGGCCGTACCCATCGGGATCCGGTTGCCGCCGCCGTGGGCACGCAGCGCGAGTGCAGCGATGATCTGGAGAAAGACCAGTCGGCTGATGCGATGCGTCGTGCAGAATTGCTCGATGTCATCGGCGAGGAACGCGGGCAGGACAGTCTCGATGATCTGCCCCGACGTCGACGGTACGTCGCTACGAGCATGATCGAGCGGAAGATCGACGGGCTCGACATACGGTGCGAGTGTCCTCGTCCAGAACGGCTGAGAAGCAGCAACATCGGTGGCATCTTCATCGGCCGCATAGTCCGCGTAGTCCACCGCCTGCGCGGCCCATACGGGCGTCTCGCCCCGCACGCGCGCGGCGTACGCGATCTCGAGATCGTTCAGCAGGATCGGCACCGAACCACCGTCGGCGGCGATGTGGTGCACCGTCAAGACCAATCGCGAGCGGTCGTACAGGTCGGCGGCGAACGGGATCTCGGTACTGAGGTCGAACGTGCGCGGTCGGTAGGGCTCACCTCGACAGTCCGCTACCTCGACCGCGGGGTCAGGTCTCAGGTGGCGTAGTACCGTGCCGGCGTCGTTCGAGTACACACTGCGCAGTGAGGAATGTCGTGTCGCCACATCAGCGAGGGCACCGGCGAGGACGCCCAGATCCGGATCCGACGTCAGGTCGAGGTGGATCGGCATGGTGTACGCATGGCGGTCCGTTTCCATTTGGTCGAGAAACAGCATCCGCTCCTGTGCACTCGACGCTGGACCGGTGCGTGCGGACGCGTGGGTGTGCGTCATAGGTGTACTCCTGATGCAAGGGTGCCGAGAAAGTGCTCCGCCACTGTCGACGCGGTGAGGTCCTCGGAGAGTGCGAGGTGATGGACGGACAGCTGTGCGGACCACCCGGCGGCGTCGTTTTTGTCGACGAGGATGTGCAGCAACGGACCGGTGTCGATATCGATCGCGTTCGTGTCATCGGCCTGCTCTTGCTGCCCTGACCTGTCCCCATCGGCGATGTGCACGACAGTTCCCAGTTTTACTGCGCCGAGATGTACCTCGAAGGCCTTCCACAATCGGCGGCGTGTGCGGTCGATGCGGGTGCGCAGGGCAGGGAACGTCTCCATCAGCGCCGTCGCCGCCTGGCGGACTTCTGCATCGAGGTCGCTCGCGGTCACATCGACGCGGGCGGGGATCTCGACCTGCACCGTCTCGATGCGGTCGTCGATGTCCAGACCCGACTTCACGGCAACTTTCGCCAGGTCCGGGAGAGGAACAGCAATGTCTGCACGGGCGCGGCTGTCGTGCACGGAGGTGTTCGTCGCCTCCGCCATCGTGTCTTCGAGGGCGGCCTCGGCGAGCGCTGCGACGGTGCGGAGGTCGAATATGTGCATTTCGGTGATACGCCAGCCGTGTCTGCGTGCGAGGGTGACTGTGCGTATAGCGCTGATGCTGTCGCCGCCGATTCGGAAGAAGTCGTCGTCGATTCCGATGGCGGCAGCCTCGATTCCCAGTGCTTCGGCGATGGCAGCACGAATGGCGATCTCGCGGCAGTTTGTCGGTGCTCGATCACAAGGCGCGCAGTCGTCACGGAAATCGATGGGGGGAAGCGCGTTGCGGTCGAGTTTCCCGCTCGAGGTCAGGGGGATCTCGTCCAGTGTCGCGATACGGGCCGGAATCCATGATGGGGGGAGGATACGTGTGATCGTTGCGCGTATATCACTCTCGTGCAGTGTGTTTCCGGTTTCGGGGACGACGTATCCGACCAGTCGTGGCCCGGCCGGTGTGTTCTGCTGGGCCGCGGCGCTCGACCGGACGCCGGGATGGGCGAGGAGCGCGGCCTCGACCTCGGCCAGTTCGATGCGTTGCCCGGCCAGCTTGATCTGGCCGTCGGTGCGACCGAGGTACTCGATGCTGCCGTCGCGTCGTTGTCGCGCACGGTCGCCGGAGTGATAGAGACGGGCCCCGGGCGCGTCGGCCCGAGGGTCGGCCACGAATCTGCTCGCGGTCAGTGCGGTGTTGTGGTGGTAGCCGCGGGCCAGTTGCGCTCCGCCGAGGTAGAGGTCTCCTTCGGTGCCGGGGAGCACCTCGTCGAGGTTGTGATCGAGTATGCGGCAGTGGGTGTTCCACACTGGGGTGCCGATCGCGACGGTGCGGTCTGCAGCCGGATCGCGGCCCGAGACATTCTCGGCCGTGACGTCGATAGCGGCTTCGGTGGGGCCGTACAAGTTCAGCAGGGTCGCCCGCGGGAAGGCTGCCGCTACCGACTGTGCGTGCTGCGGTGTCAACGGTTCTCCGCTGCATACGATCAGTCGCAGTGCCCTGGCGTCGAGGACTTTGCTCGCGGGTTCGGACGTTGCTGAGGTCAGGAATTCGCTGAGCATCGAGGGAACGAAGTGGACGATGCTCACCTCGTGCGCCGCGATGAGCTCTGCCAGGTGTCGGGGATCTCGGTGGCCACCGTCTTCGACCACGACGATCGACGTTCCGGTGACGAACGGGAGAAAGATCTCCCACCCCGAGACGTCGAACGACGCGGGGGTCTTCTGCAGGAACACGTCGGTAGCGGTGATTGCGTGATGCTCTGCGGCCCAGAGCAAGCGGTTGACGATGGCCGAATGGGATACAGCGACGCCCTTCGGTCTTCCGGTCGACCCGGACGTGTAGAGGACGTACGCCGGATGGTCGCCCCGCAGCGGGCGTCGGCGCTCGGAGTCGACGACCGGGTGCGTCGGTAGCGCGGCCAGCCGAGTCACTACCGAGGGGTCGGCGAGGTCGATCAGCGGCACGTCCGAGGAGGGAAGGCGCGCTGCGATATCGGCGGTGGTGACGATCGTGGCGGCCCCGGAGTTGTCGAGGAGGTATCGAATCCGTGCTTCGGGGAGTCCTGGATCTAGGGGCACGTAGGCGGCTCCGGAGTAGGTCACGGCGAGGAGCGTGACGATCAGCTCGGGTGAGCGATCGAGTGCGACCGCCACGACGTCCTCGGGTCCATGACCGGAGTCGATGATCAGTCGTGCCAGTGCGGCTGCCTCGCCCAGGACGGATCCGAGATCTCGGCGACGACCGTCGAAGATCAGCGCCGCACCGTCCACCGGGGCTGTGCGCGTGATGATCCTGTCGAGCGTCAGATCCGGTTCGATGTCCCGTTGCGCGCCGTCGAGTCGGGACAGGGTGGCGCGGTCCTGGGCGTCGAGCAGATCCAGTGCTCCGACCGGCAGGTCCAGCGATGCCGGCATCCGCTTGAGCACCGTCTCGATTCGCCGCATCAGTGTCTCGGCGGCGTCGGTGTCGACGACGTCGGTTGCGTACTCGATGGTGAGCCCGAGTGCCGAATCGTATTCTTGCAGGGTGACACTGATGTCGTACTTTGCCGTTCCGGTGTCGACGGGCAGCCGGTCGGTGTCCAAGTCGCCGAGGGACAGAGCGCCGCCGCCGTCCCGGTGCGGTTGGTGGATCACCATCACGCGCACCGGTGGCTGCTCTCGCAGCGCCGGCACCGCCGCAACGATGTCCTCGTACGGTGCCGTCGAATGCGCGAGCGCGTGCAGGGTCTGGTCGCGTGCACGCATGAACAGCTCTCGCAGGGTGGGGTTTCCGCGTAGATCCGCACGGAGCAGCACGGTGTTCAGGAAGAAACCTACTTCGTCGTCCAGATTGCTGTCGGTGTCGTCGTGGCCCGTGTGCTCGGATCGGATCGACATCGGCGACGCCGTGAGGAACTGCTCACCCGATCCGCACGCCCGCAGTGCGATCGCGGTGGCCACCTGAGTGGCCATGTACATGCTCGCCCCGCAGGTGCGCGCCGTAGCCCGTACGGCCGTCGCGACATCGTCGGCGACGACGCGTCGTATCGTCCGACCCGGACGTGCGCCGACGTGGCGTGCAGGCCGCCAACCCGGTACCTCGAGTACCGGCGGTAGCGGGGTCAGATGTACTCGCCACGAAGCGATCTCGGCATCGTGGTCTTCCTCCACCAGCGCTTGATGGGGCGGCGGTGTACCCAGGTCTACCGGTGTCCGGCCGGCGCTGCGTGCGGCGTAGGCACGGGAGAGGGTCCGCAGCAGTGCCGGCTCGGACCATTCGTCGGTGGCGATGTGGTGGACGGCGAGAACAACTGTCGCGCAGTCTTTCTCGTCTTCATGAGTGAATATGCTGGCGCGCAGCGGAATGGACTCCGACGGATCGAATCGTTCCCGCAGGTACTGCTCGATCGCGTACGGGACGTGCGTCGACGACACGACGTGATGCCGCAAGGGAGGGGACGAGCGTTCGTCGCTCGGGTCGAGGATCTGCACTGTCAATGCTCCGTCGTTCTCGACGTACAACGACCGCAGTGACCGATGACGTGCGGTGACGTCGGCCAGCGCCTGTTCGAGGGCAGGCGGGTCGAGGGGGCCGGTGACCCGGAACGCCAGCGGCACCGTGTAGGTCCCTCCGTGTCCACTCAGCCTGTCCGCCAGCCACATTCGTCGTTCTCCGGCGTTCATCGGCCGGGTGCGCGTTTCGATCTCCACCGTGCCGTTGCTGCTGGGTCTGTCAACGGTGGTGGGCGCGTCGGCGACGTCGATGTATGCCGACAGAGCTGCGATCGTCGGGTGATCGAACACAGCCCGCACCGATATCTGTACGTTCAGATCCCGGTTGACCCGGGTGGCCAGACGCATCGCGGCCAGCGAATCTCCGCCCAGGGCGAAGAAGTCGCTGTCCGGACCCATGGAGTCCAGTAGCGCTCGGGGTCCGGAGTCCCGGGCGAGCAGGGTCGCGACGTGGCCGGCCAACCGCAGCTGCACGTCGGTCAGCGAACCCGGCGGTGAACCTGCGACGTCGGGGACGGGCAGGGCTCGGCGGTCGACCTTGCCGTTGACGGTCGTGGGAAAGGCGTCGAGCACCATCAGGTGTGTAGGGACCATGTGCTGAGGTAGCAGCGTTGTCAGATGCGCGAGAACACTGCGAGAGAGGTTGTCTGAGTTCGGTTCCGCGTCGTCGGTCGGGACCACGTATCCGCAGAGCATCGGTGATTGAGCTGCGTGCACGAGTACGACGGCGGCGCGAACCTGGGGATGCGTGGCTGCGGCGGCTTCGATTTCTTCCAATTCCACGCGCATGCCGCGGATCTTGACCTGGTTGTCGGCTCGGCCGAGAAAGTCGAGTGTTCCGCCGTCCGTCCAGCGAGCGCGGTCACCCGTTCTGTAGGCACGTCCGCCGACCTCGACGGCAAAGGGATCGGCGACGAATCTCGCGGCAGTCATGTCCGATGCGCCGACATAGCCGCGGCCGAGCAGGTCCCCCGCCGCGTAGAGCTCGCCGCCCATGCCCAGGGGGAGCGGCCGAAGACGGTCGTCGAGCACGTACAACCGGCACCCCGGATTGGGCTGCCCGATCGAGGTCGATATTCGGTCGGATCCGGTCCTGTCGTACACCACGTGGGAGACCCCGATGGTCGCCTCGGCGGGCCCGTACCCGTGATAGAGGGTCCCGCTCATGCGAGAGCGGAACCGAGCGAACAGTTCCGGGGTGAGAACTTCACCGCCGCACCACACGTGCCGAACCCCTGCCATCGCATCGGTTCCGGCGCTGGTTTCGAGGAGCACATCGAGCATGGAGGCGACGAGATACACGAAGGTCACTCGTTCACGAGATATCAACTCCAACAATCGCTGCGGGTCTCGATCCTCGCCGGGCCCCGCCACGACCACGGTTCCTCCCGAGCACAGCGGGAGCAGCAGCTCGTTGATCGAAATATCGAACGCCAGCGGCGCTTTGAACAGACTGGCATCACCTGGCCCGACCTTCAGAATGTGCTCGATCTGCCATCTCATCCGGCTCGCGATGGCCTCGTGTCGGATCATGGCCCCTTTCGGTCGACCCGTCGAACCCGAGGTGAAGATGACGTATGCCAGGCCGGCCCCGTGACGCAGCACTCCCGATGGCGCACTGCCGGGCCGATTCTCGTGCTCCCACCGGTCGAGGGCCACCGCTATGGACAGCGCCTCGGTGTCCTCATCGCACCCGGAGCTTCCCGGTCCTCGTAGCGCCACGCTGATGTTCGCGTCGTGGACCACCGCACTCCTGCGGGCCTGCGGCCACTGCGGGTCGAACGGGACGAATGCTGCTCCTGCGGCGAGGACGGCCATGACGGAGACGACCATCTCGGCCGACCGAGTCATGTCGATGGCTACCCGTGCTTCGGGGACGACTCCTGCTGCCACCAGTGAATGCGCGAGTTGGTTCGAACGGAGCCTCAGCTCCGAGTAGGTCAGTCGGGTCCGGCCTGCGACGACGGCAGTCGCGTCGCCCGTCCGCGCCGCCCAGGACTCGAACATCTGCACGACGTCCTGGTCGGCGAGACAGTGGCCGGTCTCGTTGACGTCGGTGACGAGCATCTGCAGGTGTTGCGACGAGGCCAGAGGCAAGGAGTCGATCGGAGCATTCGGTGCGGCGGTCGCGGCGTCCAGAAAAACTGCCAACGCGTGCGCGTGGGCTCGGATCTCCGTGCCGGCGCTCGCGCCTCGTACCTCCATTGCCAACCACGAGCATTGGGGGTTCGCACGGTCGATGGTGCCCTCCACCACGAATTCGAGGTCTGTCACGGGACCGAGCCAACACTGACGCAGTCGCGCTCGCTCGCCGCCGAACATCGGGTCATTCTCGGCCACCAGGACATTGACTCCCGGTGCCACAAGCGCGGAGTCCCCTCGGTGTCGCCGCAGAAGCTCGGTCACCACCTCGGGTGCGACCGCGGTGTGAGCGCGCATCCCCGTCAGGGTGGAATCGACTTCGGCAAGCACGTCGACGACAGTCCTGCTGCGTGCGTGCTCGAGCACGAACGGTACGACGCTGGACGTCATGGCGATCGGTGATCCCGCCGGTGCGTGACCGGCGATTGCCAACCGAATGGATTGCTGCCCTGCTGGTCTGGTCGTTGCGGCGTACGCGCTGAGGAGACCGACGACAGCGCGGCGCGGCGATGTGTGCGATCGTTCGGCCAATGCGAGTACTCGCTCGGCGATGTTCTCCGGTAGGTCGATCGCTGCGTGGGAGACGGACAGTCCCGTGTGTTCGAGCAGGCCGTGATCGTCGGGCAGGCTCGCGACCACCGCATCCCAGTAGTCCCGGTCCTCGCGCGGCGACGCGGTGTCGGTTCGCGAATGGGTCGATCGGTTGGTCCGAACATCGTTATAGAGGTCAGCGACGCGTTCGGTGAGTGCGGCGACCGACAGACCGTCGATCACCACGTGATGGTAGGCCTGAATCCACCACAGCCGCCCGTCGTCGGCGGCGGCGACGATGTGGTGGTGCATCGGACCGATGTCCGGCGACCCGATCCGCGACCGAGCGTCGGCGACCAGCGCATCGATATCGGTGTCCGACCCGGTCGTCGAGTGAGTCTCCAGGCGTCCGGGCACCGCGTCGACGATGTCGAGATCGCCGTCCGCTGACGGTGTGAACGCGCGATCGAGCTGCGGGAGTGCGGCGAGCGTGCCTCGGAGCGCACTGTGGAAGCGTGCGAGGTCGGTCGCCCTGGGCAGCTCGAGTCGCCAAGCCAGCGAATAGGTGCCCTCCCCGCCGTCGATCTGGGCGGCGGTCCAGACTGCTCTCTGCGCGGGGGTGAGTCGGGGTGCGTCGAGCATGGTCATCGGGGTCTCCTTGTCGTGGGTGTGCCTACTCGACATCCGTTGCACCTGTCCATGCCGACCACAGACGCGCGTACCGGCCGTCTGCTGTCACGAGATCGGAGTGGGTGCCCGACTCCACGACTCGACCGTGCTCGAGTACCACGATCGTGTCGGCGGACGCGGCCTGCGTCAGCCTGTGCGCCACGATCACCGTGGTCCGGCCTTCGGTCGCTGCTGCTGCGGCTTCTTCGAGCATGCGGGCTCCGCTGCTGCCGGCCTCCGCGGTTGCTTCGTCGAGAATGGCGACTGGGGGATCGGACAACACCAGCCTGGCCAGTGCGAGCTGCTGGCCTTGCGAGGCACTGAGCGGATGGCCGTTCTCCCCGATGCGTGTGTCGAGGCCGTCCGGCAGAGCCCGGACCCAGTCGGCGGCGCGGACCCGAGTAAGGGCATCCCACAGATCGGCGTCGTCGGCATCTGGGTCCGCCAGCCGCAGATCGTCGGCGAGAGGTCCGGCACTGACGTGCACGTCCTGCGACAGGATTGCTATGTGTCGTCGGAGTCGATCGGTGCCCAGGTCTGTCAACGGTATTCCGCCCAACGTGACCGAACCACTGTCCGGTTCGAGGGAACCGGCAGCGAGGAGCGCGGCAGTCGTCTTTCCGGCACCGGTCGAACCGACCATTGCCACTGTCTGTGCCGCAGGAACGGTGATCGTGACTGCGTGCAGAACCTCGCCGCCGGTGGGGTATCCGAATGTCACGTCGGACAACTCCAGCGTTGCATCCCCAGGCTCGGCATCGGTGCCGGTCGATCGCGTCGGCTTCATGCCCGCCACGCCGATCAGACGGTTGAGGCTGGCACCGGCCGACTGGATGTCGTCGAACAGGAACAGCACCGTGCCGAGCGGGTTGAACAGGCGATGGAACATCAACGTTGCTGCGGTGACCGCGCCCAACGATACGAGATCGCTTCGCATCAAGACGAATCCGGTGCACAAGATGATGGTCAGGCCCACCAGTTCCGCGCGGTTTTCCTTGCCGACGAATCGGGTCAGCAGTGTGAACGTCGCGATCGAGATGTCTCTTGCTCGTTCGGACTCCATCTCCACCGTTGCGATCGCGGAGTCTTCGCGGCGGTACGCACGCACCGTTCGTGCGCCTTGGATGTTGCTGATCAGTGCCTGGGAACGATCGCCCATCGCGGCGCGTTCGGCTGCGTATAGAGGGCCGCTGCGCGGTAGATACCACCGAAGTGCGGTGACGTACAACGGCAATGCCAGGCAGCCTGCCAGCCCGAGACGCCAGTCGATGCCGTACATCGTGACCACCGATACCGCGATCAACAGTGTCGCGTTCAGCACGGCGGGAAGCACCCCAGCGACGGCGCGGGTCACCTGGGACACATCGTCGCTGATGCGCGAGAGCACATCTCCACGGCCTGCTCGTTCCACTGTGCGGGTGGGAAGGGTGAGAACCCGTCCGACCACTTGTTCGCGAAGATGCGCAACCACGCCTTCACCCAGTTTCGCAACAAGGAAGGCCATCAATCCCGAGAACAGCCCGTTCACGATGGCAGCGATCAAGACCAGAACCACCACGAGCACGATCCGACTGGCCGGTGCGCCGGCGACGACCTCGTCGACGAGGCGCCCGAGAATCAGTATCGGTGCCAGAGCCGAGACAGCGGAGACGATTCCGACCAGGGGAGTGACTGCGACGAGACCGGGTCGGGCCGTGAGTTGTTCACGCAACCAGGACCAGGATTGTCCGGCGGTTGCGATCGGCAGACGGGTGTCGTCGGTCATCGCAGCACAGCTTCCGCGTAGTCGTCGGCCCGTTCGATGTGGACCGAGTGGGGTGCGTCCGCGGCGATTCGACCATCGCGCAGCACCACGACCCGATCGGCGACGGACAGTAAAGCAGGACTGCTGGTGACGATGATCGTCGTCTTCGGGGTCTGCGCGTTCGGCCCGTGACGAAGCGACGCGATACCCCGAGCGACGGTGTGTTCGGTGACGGAATCCACTGCAGTGGTGGGCTCGTGCAACACCAGTACCGGAGGCTCGGTGAACAGTGCCCGGGCCAGAGCGATACGTTGCCGTTGCCCCCCGGACAGGTTTGCGCCACGCTCGGTCAGTCGCTGTTCGAGTCCGTCTGCATGACTTGCGACTATCTGCTCTGCACCCGAAGCGCGGAGCGCTCCGTCGAGGTCTCGGTCCGTGTGTCCACGTCCGGCAGTGATGTTGTTCTTGACGGTGTCTGCGAACAAGTCCGAGACGTGTGGCTCGACGACGATCGCCGCTCGAACGTGGGAGAGCTCGATGTCCCGGGTAGGGGTACCTGCGAGCAGAACATCGCCGGCTATATCAGCGGGTGATACTTGGCCGGACAGGACGGCGACGATCGACTCGGCGTCCTCGGACGCGTACGCCAGAATTCCCACGATTTCCCCCGCAGCGATGTCGAGGTCTATTCCCTGCAAGGACCGGTGTGCGACACCGCGGAAGCCGAGATCGAGCCGCTGTCCGGTGATGCGCTCTGTGCCGTGGTTCAGAATTCGCCCCGCTCCGAGTACCTGGGCGACGCGATCGGCCGACGCCCGCGCGCGGGCGATGATCGATGGGGTCGAGGACAGCACACCCAGTGGTTCGATGAGGAACTGAGCCAGACCCACGACGGCGATCAACTCGCCGACGGTGATCCGCCCGGTGAGGGCGAAGTAGCCGGCAAGCCCGGCGACGATCGCCGCAACTACAGCGCTGACTCCGGTGGTGATGCCCAGCTGCGTCGCCAGCGATCGCGCGGTGAGCAGTGCCGCACGAAGGGCTTTCGCGCTCGCACGCCGGTAGCGGGTCGCTGCTTCGGTTTCCGCGCCGATACCTTCGATCGACCGATGCCCGCTGACCAGATCGGTGGCGAGTGCGGTCGCCTCGGCCACCGTCCGCTGTTGTTCAGCCGCGCGCCGGGTCACTCGCGGTGCCACGAGCTGAAGCACGGTGACAAAGATTGGAGTACCGACGAAGATGGCCAGCCCCAGCGGCACGTCGATGACCAGCAGCGCGACGGCGGTGGCAATGACCGCTGTCAGCGCGGCCGCGATGCGCGGGAACAGGTCCAGGAACCACGCCGACTGTTCGGCATCGGTACTGGAAATGGTGAGTAGTTCACCACTGCGGAGAGTTGTTTCCAGGCCCCGGGGGTCGAGAATTCGACCGGTGACTTCCATCCGGATGCTGTGCGCCTCGTGCTGCAAAGCGACGTTCAGAAACCGCATGCCGAACTGGTAGGCCATGGTCAGAGAAAGAAACAAGGCTGCAAGTGCGGCGATGGAGCCGATGAACCATGAGACATCGCCCGAGGCGATCGACGAGTCGATGATCCAGCCCAGCGTGATCGGAACTGCGGTCTCGGCCAACTGGTGGATGCAGATCAGCAGAGTTCCGATGCTCACGTTGCGCTTGTTGCGCGTCAGTGTTCGACGGACGATGCGCCCGCCGGTTACGTGGTTGTCCATGGCGACTCTCACGCCGTGGGCGTGAGATAGCCGCCGCCGGTCACGAAGTAGTCGAGCGCATCGAGATCGTCCCCACCTTCAGTGCGCACTCGGTCGATGACGAGTCCGTGGTTGGTGCCGCGGTGGGCGTAGGGGCCACAGACGATCACCATCCCCGTACCTTCTTTGATGAATATCCGGCCCGGCGTTCCGCCGTAGATGCCGTCCGAGACGTGTGCGCCGATGATTCGGATCCGCTGGCCTTTGTGGAAGGTGTACGCGTTGGGGTAGGGATCGGACATTGCGCGCACCAGCCTGTCCAGATCCTCGGCCGACCACGTCCAGTCGATGCAGCTGTCCGATTCATGCCGTTTGTGAAAGAAGGTCCGTTTCGACAGATCCTGCGGCGTCCATGTGGCCGTTCCGTTTTCGATGCTGTCCAGGGCATCCGACAGCACCTCGGGGATCAGCTCGATCGTCGCCTCGACGAGCTCGGTAGAGGTGTCCGTCGGCCCGATCGGCACTGCCCGCGAAGTGATGATGTCGCCGGTGTCGAGTTCACCGTCCATCCGGTGTGCAGTCAGCCCGGTCTCAGCGGCACCGCTGATCAACGCCCAGATCACGGGGGAGAATCCGGTGAACGCGGGCAGCAGCGAATCGTGCAGGTTCACTGTCCCGTACCGGGGCATCGCGAAAATTTCCGGAGGCAACCAGGTCCGCCAGTTGTTGGCGACGATGATGTCCGGTGCCCACTGTCGGAGTTGTTCCATCAACGCTTCGTCTGGACGCTTCGCCAAATGTACATCGATACCATGATCCCGTGCGAGATCCTCGACAGAATCGGACCAAATGCTCTCGTACGCTTGTTCACTGACTGGATGTGTCACCACCGCGACTACGTCGTGGCGCGACTTCACAAGGGCCTCCAAGGTCTTGTGACCCCAAGTCTGATACCCGAACAGCACTACCCGCATTGGCTCGTCTCCGTGTCTCTGGTCCGGCGAATTGGCATGCGCCTCATCGTGTATCTGGCTACCGAGGATCCCGTGCGGCGCGAACGATTCCCTCGGGCCGACAGTTAGGCTAGCCTAGCATCACAACATGGTCAGGTCGGTGCGCGCCGTGGCTCGCACGGCAGCGGAATCGACGAAAAAACCACACGCTGCACGCGCTATCGCCCGTGCTCGAACAGGATGACGGAGTTCGATGACAAGCCAGCTCGAAGACGCACCCAAGACGCACGACGGCAGTAGCTGCAACCCAACACTCGACGTTGTGGGGATCGGATACGGGCCCTCCAACCTCGGCCTCGCCATCGCGCTGCACGAACACAACTCGACACATGCAGCAGAAATTACAGCTGCATTCGTCGAGTCCAAACCTCGATTCGGTTGGCACCCAGGGATGCTCATCCCCGGAACCACCATGCAGATCTCTTTCCTCAAAGATCTGGCCCTACAGCGCAACGCGACCAGCGAGTTCACATTTCTGAACTACCTACACGAGATGGGGCGTCTGCATCACTTCGTCAACTATCAGACGTTCTTCCCTACAAGGATCGAATTCCACAAATACTTGGAGTGGGCCGAGAACAAGGTCGACGCCGACGTTCGATACAGCACCGTCGCCACACGTGTCCACGACCAGGGCGATCATTTCAGGATCGACACCGACCACGACGGTCATCTATCGACCCTGAAAGCCAGGAACATCGTGCTGGCCGGCGGGCTGACGGCAAAGCTGCCGCAAGGCGTGCATCCCAGTTCGCGGCAGTTCCACAATCACAACCTGCTGTTCGACCTACAGAAACTACCGTCGACGGACCACAATCGATTCGTTGTGGTCGGTGCAGGACAGAGCGCAGCCGAGGTCGCGTCCTACTTGCACAAAACCTACCCGCGTGCCGAGGTCCACGCCGTTTTCGGAAAATACGGGTACTCCCCGTCTGACGACAGCCCCTACGCCAACCGCATCTTCGACCCCGGTGCGGTCGACGACTACTACAATTCGCCGGTCGCACTGAGGAAGAAACTTCTCGACTATCACCGCGGCACCAACTACTCGGCCGTCGACCTACCGCTGATCGAGGAACTGTACTCGATCGAGTATGCCGAACGAGTCGACAACTCACGACGGCTCTTCGTGCACGGAGCATCAGGAGTCTTGACCGCCGACGACACCAACGACGGCGTTCGGGTTACGATCGAACACAGGCCGACTGGGCAAAAACAGGAATTCGACGTCGATGCAGTTGTCTACGCCACCGGATTCACCCCCATGGACCTACCCTCAATCCTCGGGCCACTGCACAACGACAACAGCAGCGGAGATGGGGATGATGCACGAGTGGGTAGAGACTACCAGTTATACACTGCGACACAGACTGTCGGCAAAGTGTACTTACAAGGGGGAACAGAGGACACCCACGGTTTGACGTCCTCACTGCTATCCAACATCGCGATTCGATCGGGAGAGATAGTCGATTCCATCGCGCGACGCATTACTCCGCCACCTACCACTGAGCCCGGTTTTTCATCTCGCGCACACTTCCAGCTCTCGTAGCATTTGACAGGCCGGATGTCGGAACGACGGCCCGAGTACGTGCCCGTAGCTGAGCGTGACGGCTCGTCCTTGTCGTAGATACAGGGAAGGCCAATTATCTGGTTGCGTAACACTTTCGACAGGACAGAGGCCGACTGCGATCACGGTCACCTACCCCAACGACGAAACGAATGACCCCAACGCAGACATCCCCGCGGTGAGAGGCGCACTTCTCGACCTGAATGGATACGACCCGGCACTTCAGGTCAGTGAACAACTCGCGTACCAGCGTGGAGTATCGGCAGCGGACTACTCCGACACGGTGTCGATCACTCCCACAGGCGACGGCGGGCCGGGGCTGTTCGTCACCGCACAGGCCCGGCACCGCAGGCGAGGCCGCCGAGGTGGCCAATGATGCCACTGCAATCGTGGTCGAGTTGTTCAACGCCGAGTCCACCGTGCCGGCAGACGTCGTCTTCCTTGCCGATATCGCCGAACCTGCACGCTGACCCACCCCAGGAGGAAGTCGAGCGAGGGCCGGGGACCGGGGAGATAGACCTCCCCGAGACGGTCCTCTAGACGGTCGCGCCTTCGAGGGTGCGACTGATCTCGACGGCCTGGCCGACGCCGGCGACGATCGAGGCCGCGCGAATGGCCTCGAAGATGACCTCGCGGTCGACTCCCTCGTCACGCAGAGTCTTCTCGTGCGCCTCGAGGCAGTGGTTGCAGCCGTTGACCGCGGACACCGCGAGCGAGAACAGTTCGAAATCGGCCTTGGCGATTCCGGAGTTCGCGATGATGTTCATGCGCAGACCAGCGCGCAGGTCGTCGTACTTTCCGTCCAGGTAGCCCTTGGTGCGGTAGAAGACGTTGTTCATGCCCATGATCGACGCTGCGCCGAGCGCCGCGTTGTACGCCTCGGCGGACAGGTTGTCCGCTGCCTCCTCGGCGATCTCCTTCAGCGTGGCGGCCGACTTAGTCGCTGCTGCGGTGGCGAGCAAGGTGCCCCACAGCTGCTGCTCGCTGAGAACGGTCGATCGCGAGATGGAACTGAGGTTGAGTTTGAGGTCCTTCGCGTACTCGGGGATCGAGCCCTTGAGTGAATCGATGCTCATATCAGACGCTCGCCGTCAGCAGTTCGCCTGCGTCGATGGTCGGGTCGCCCTTCTTCCAGTTGCATGCGCACAGCTCGTCGGACTGCAGAGCGTCGAGGACACGCAGCACCTCGTCGACGTTGCGGCCCACGGAACCTGCGGTGACGGAGACGAACTGAATCTCGTTGTTGGGGTCGACGATGAAGGTCGCGCGGTCGGCGACACCGTCGGAGTTGAGAACGCCGGCGGCAGACGCGAGTTCACGCTTGAGGTCGGACAGCATCGGGAAAGGGAGGGTCTTGAGCTCTTCGTGCTGTGCACGCCACTGGAAGTGCACGAACTCGTTGTCGACGGACGCGCCGAGGACCTGAGCGTCGCGGTCGGCGAACTCCTCGTTCAGCTTTCCGAATGCGGCGATCTCCGTCGGGCAGACGAAGGTGAAGTCCTTCGGCCAGAAGAAGACGATGCGCCACTTGCCGGCATGGTCGTCGCTGGTGACGGAGGTGAAGTAGTCGTCGGGCTGCTGTGCGTTCACCTTCGACAGGTCACCGCCGATGACGGCGGTGAGGTTGTATGCGGGGAACTGATCTCCGATTGTCAACAGGGCCATGGGTCCTCCTCTGTAGTGCTGCACACGTGCGCGCCGTACGGCGCCGGAATTTCGTAGGTGTGGTGGCGGCAAGACGCAACCGAGCGTCCGCGCCGACCTGGACGAGTGTGCCAAAAGTTGCTTCAAAGGGAAAGGTGATGGTTGGCACTACACTGATAGGCATGGCTGATCGAAGTTATCAACCCACACTGTCACAGCTGCGTGCGTTCGTCGCCGTGGCCGAGGATCGACACTTCGGTAGAGCGGCATCGAGGTTGAACGTGAGCCAACCGACACTGTCGCAGGCGCTGGCGTCGCTCGAACAGGGTCTAGGCGTCCAGCTCGTCGAACGCAGTACACGCACGGTGCTGATGACGACAGCCGGAGCCCGTCTCCTCGAACGGGCCACCGCCGCTGTCGTCGCCGCCGACGGATTCCTCGTGCAGGCGAGCGATCTCGGCGGCCAATGGTCCGGACCGCTACGGCTCGGACTCATCCCCACAGTGGCTCCCTATCTGCTTCCTGCCCTGCTTCCTGCCCTGCGCTCCGATCACCCCGATATCGATGCAGTCGTCGTCGAGGATCAGACGCGCCGACTCTTGTCCTCCCTGCGGTCGGGTGCGATCGAGGCCGCGGTGGTTGCGCTGCCGACCGATGAGGCCGGTCTGAACGAGATACCGCTCTACGACGAGGATTTCGTGCTGGCGGTGCCGGCAGGTCACCGGCTCGACGGGCGGACCGGGCTACCGTTGTCGGTGCTGAAGAACCAGCCTCTGCTGCTGCTGGACGACGGTCACTGCCTCCGCGATCAAACCCTCGATCTATGCCGTTCCGTCGATGCCGCGCCGAGGTCCAGCGACACCCGGGCGGCGTCGTTGGCGACCATCGTGCAGTGCGTCGCAGGCGATCTCGGTCTCACGCTGATACCCAGATCGGCCATCGCCGTGGAAACGGCGAGGGGGACGGTCGGCACGGCTGAGTTCGCGGAACCGAAGCCGGGACGCACGATAGGCCTCGTGCACCGCGCCTCTACCGGACGGGCCGAGGACTACATGGCCCTCGCGGCCCTCGTCACCCGGATCGGCCTCGACGTGGCACGAGCGAAGAGAATGCCCCCAGCACCGCTCAGCCGGCAGTGATCGCGATGTCGTCGAAGACGATCTCGCCGAGTGCGTCCGACTCGTCGATGTCGATGACGGCTCGCAGCGACCAGCCCTGATCGCCGTCGGGGTCTTCGATGGTTTGACGCGCCGACGCGGTGCCTCGGCCGAGTGTCAGCTCGAAGAGCGCGGGCCCGCGTGCTGACGCGCCGGTGCCGATCTCGCCGTATTCTGCGAAGTACGGCTCCAATTCGACCTCCCAGTCGGGGCCGTCGTCGAGTTCGTCGAGAGCGGCCCACCTGCGTGTCGCCGCGAGTTCGATGCGCTTGAAAAGGGCGTTGCGTACCAGTACGCGGAAGGCACGCGGATTCGCTGAGATCGGCCTGGGTGCATCGCCGCCGTACGGTTCGGGCCGCTGGTCCGGCTCGGCCGACGGATCGGTGAGGTTCTCCCATTCGTCGAGCAGGCTCGAATCCACCTGCCGCACCAGCTCGCCCAACCATTCGGTGATGTCCTGCACCTCCTCGGTGCGCGACTCGGGCGGAACGGTCTGACGCAGCGCGCGGTAAGCGTCGGCCAGGTACCGCAGCACCAATCCCTCCGAACGAGTGAGCCCATAATGGCTGATCAGCTCGGCGAACGTCATTGCCCGCTCGATCATGTCGCGGACCACGGACTTCGGTGACAGTGCGACCTCGGTGAGCCACGGGTGCCCGCCGAGATAGATCTCGAAGGCGGGGAAGAGCAGATCGGCGAGAGGCTTGGGCCAGGTCACCTCCTCGAGCAGTTCCATGCGTTCGTCGTACTCGATGCCGTCTGCCTTCATCTGGGCGACGGCCTCACCTCGGGCGGCGTGCTGTTGCGCCATCAGGATTTGCCGGGGATCGTCGAGTGTCGACTCGATGATGGACACCACGTCCAGTGCATGGGTGGGAGATTGGGCATCGAGTAGTTCGAACGAGGCCAGAGCGAAGGGGGACAGGGGCTGATTGAGCGCGAAATCGGGCTGCAGATCGACGGTGAGACGGGCATGGCGACCGTCGGCGTCGGGTTCGTTCAACTGCTCGACGATGCCGGCCGCGACCAGTCCGCGGTAGAGCGAGATGGCTCGCAGGATATGTGCGCGTTGCGCCGGTCGGGTCTCGTGATTGTCTTCGAGTAGGTGCCGCATCGCGGTGAAACAGTTGCCGGGCCGGGCAATCACGTTGAGCAGCATGGCATTGCTGACGGAAAAGCGCGAGACGAGCGATTCGGGGCTGGCACCGACGATGCGCTCGAAGGTCGGTTCGCCCCAGGAGACGAAACCGTCGGGAGCTTTCTTGCGCTGAACTCGCTTGAGCTTCTTGGGGTCGTCGCCCGCCTTGGCGACCAGACGCGCATTCTCGATATCGTGTTCTGGAGCCTCGACCACGACTGTGCCGAGCGTGTCGAAGCCGGCACGTCCCGCGCGTCCGGCGATTTGATGAAATTCACGTGCTCGAAGCTTGCGGGTACGGACGCCGTCGTACTTGGTGAGTCCGGTGAAGAGCACCGTTCGGATCGGGACATTGATTCCGACGCCGAGGGTGTCGGTGCCGCAGATGACCTTGAGATGGCCGTCCTGCGCAAGCTTCTCCACCAGGCGCCGGTACTTCGGCAACATGCCCGCGTGATGCACGCCGATGCCGTGGCGGACCAGTCGCGAAAGTGTGTTCCCGAACCCAGTGGTGAATCGGAACGCTCCGATTGCCTCGGCGATCTGCTGTTTCTCCGCCTTGGAGGCAACGTTCACGCTCGTCAGCGCCTGAGCTCGTTCCAGCGCAGAGGCCTGCGTGAAATGTACGACGTAAACCGGGGCGAGATGAGTTTCGACGAGCTCCTCGATGGTCTCGCTGATGGGCGTGGTGACGTAGGAGAACATCAACGGCACCGGACGTTCGGAACCGGAGACGACGGTGGTCGCTCGGCCGGTGCGGCGCTGGAGATCGTCACGGAAGAACGAGACGTCGCCGAGGGTGGCGGACATCAACAGAAACTGTGCGTGCGGTAGCTCGATCAGTGGAACCTGCCATGCCCAGCCGCGGTCCGGTTCGGAGTAGTAGTGGAACTCGTCCATCACGACCTGGCCGATGTCGGAATTCGCGCCCTGACGCAGCGCCAAGTTGGCGACGATCTCCGCCGTCGCGCAGATGATCGGGGCACCGGAATTGACCGAGGCATCGCCGGTCATCATTCCCACGTTGTTCGCGCCGAAAATATCGCAGAGAGCGAAGAACTTCTCGCTGACGAGAGCCTTGATCGGGGCGGTATAGAACGACCGCTTCCCGGCGGCCATGGCTGCGAAGTGCGCGCCGACGGCCACCATCGACTTTCCCGACCCCGTGGGCGTGGCGAGAATGACGTTCGAACCCGACACGAGCTCGATCAGCGCCTCTTCCTGGGCCGGGTAGAGGGTCAACCCGCGTTCAGTCGTCCACGTTGTGAAGATGTCGAAGAGCGTGTCCGGATCGTGCGCCTCGTCGGTGGTGGGAGCGGGGATCAGTTCGGAGAGGAGCACGCCGTCAAGGCTATGGTGTTGGCCCACTGCGTACGTCATCGGCCCTGCTCGCGTCAGGTTGCGCTGCGCTCGTCCGAACCCATGGCGCCGAGGACGGCGAGACGCGTACTCGCGTTGCCGGAGATCTTGTCCTCGCCGATACCGGCGACCAACAGGTTGCGCCAGCGTGATTCGTCGAAGTCCAGTGTCGTGGTCGAATCGAAGAAGTCTTCGAGCACGCCCAGGAACCGGATCGGGTCGTCGCGAAACGGAAAGTGCCCGGATCGTTCGAAGACGGACAGGCGCGAACCGGGCATCGCTGAATGAGCGAGATGTGCGTGTGCGACGGGAATGACCGAATCCTGGTCTCCCCAGACGAGCAGCACCGGCAGATTCTCCGTGAGATAGCAGCGATCGAGCATCGTCACCACCTGCCCCCGCCAGTCGACGACGGCCCGAAGGGTACGCAGATAGGCCTCGTGCGCCGTCGGATCGGGGAGCCCGCTGAGAACCCGGATCAGATCGGGGGTGTCGTGCAGAATTGCACCGGGGCGCAGGGGAGTGTGGTTGAGTCTGCCGATCACGTCGCCGGCCAGGCGGATCATCGGTAGTGCGCCGGGCAGTCGTAGCAGCTTGACGACCTCGCTCGCCAACGGAAGCGAGGCAATTCGAAGAAGTGGATGCACGTCCTTGGTGACGCCCCCGGAAGAGACCAGAACGAGCCGATCGACCATCTGGGGGAACTGGTACGCAAACTGCATCGCGACCCCGCCGCCGAGCGAGTGGCCGACGACGGTGACGTGCTCGATGGCCAGTAGCGAGAGCAGATCACGCATACCGTTGGCGTATGCCGCGACGGAGTAGTCGGCGCGGGGCTTGTCCGAGCTACCATGACCGAGCAGGTCCGGAGCGATCACCGTGTAATTGCGGGCAAGGTGTGGGATCACCTCTCTCCACGTCTCGGAGTTGTCACCGATTCCGTGGATCAACAGCAGTGCAGGGCCTTCGCCCACCATTCGAAAGGCACGTCGATACCCGTGCACCGTGCGGTACTCGAGCCGCGGTTCGGCGTCGGGCACCGGACGGAGCTTGCGCATGCGCGGGTTGCTCATCTCGCCTCCTGGTTCGCTACGCGAAGGGTTTTTTCCTCGCTACGCGACTGGTGTCTAGCTCACGACTCTTGCACGAGAAGGTGCGATGCGCGAATTGTGCCGACATCCAACCAGTGCCTTGGAAGGGTCGATCAGCTGTCCGTCTCGGGATCCGGCCCTGGATCCTCGGTGGGCTTCTGATCGGGCTCGGCCTCGAATCCACCCTGTTCCGCCAGGAACTTCTCGAACTCGGCACCCAGTTCGTCGCCGCTGGGAATACCCCCGTCCCCGGCAAGGAGCGTGGACTGCTGTTCCTGGGCCGCGACATAGGTGTCGTATTGACGCTCGAGGGCCGTCACGACCGACTGCACCTCTTCGTTGCCCGTGATGTGCTCGTCGACCTGCTCACGGACGCGGGCCGCGGCCTGCCCGAGTGCCACGAGGGGAAGATCGAGCCCACCTGCTTCGCTGACGTTCTCGAGCAGGGTTTCCGCGGCAGCGGGGTAGTCGGTTTGTGATAGGTAGTGCGGAACGTGCACCGAGTAGCCCATCGACTCGTGACCGTGCTGGGCCAACCGGAGCTCCAGCAAGGACGATGCGCTTCCCGGTACCTGTAGTTCACCGGACCAGCTCTGGTCTTCCGATACCAACTCCCTGTTGGAGGAGTGTGCCGTCACGCCGAGGGGGCGCGTGTGCGGAATTGCCATCGGGATCGAACCGAGTCCGATGGTTCGTCGAACCCCGAGTTGCTCGGCGAGCAACCGGACCGCGGTGGTGAACTTTTCCCACCGCAGGTCTGGCTCCATGCCCGCAAGCAGAAGAAACGGAGTGCCGGCGTTGTCCTTGACCGCGTAGAGATTCAACTCGGGGGCGTCGTAATCGGAGAAGTGATCGGACTTGAAGGTCATCGTGGGACGGCGTGAGCGGTAATCGATCAGCTCATCGACGGCGAACGAGGCAACCAACTCCGATTCCAAGGTGTCGCGGAGATGCTTCGTCGCGAGCTTGACGGCATGACCGGCGTCCGAGAAGCCTTCCAGCCCGTGCACGAGGACCGGGCCGACACCGTCGTTGGACGAAATCTGCGGTGCAGGAAACTCCAGCTCGTACATACTCGACTGCTCGTCCATGCCGTACCCCCTTTCGTTGGTTCGCGCCAGGCGTTCGTTGCGCCGGGCCGAAACCGACTCGAACAAGAATACCCGGCTTGGGCGCACGGTTGGTGCATGCCAGACCCGTCGACCCGTTATCGATGAACAACGTCGTCGAGCATCTCGTTCATTCCCTCGAGGTCAGGCCTTGAAGCTCTCCAGCGCGCGAATCTTGTTCGTGACGTCGAGGGCGGCGACCTTGTACGCCTCCGACAACGTCGGATAGTTGAAGACGGCATCGACCAGATACTCGACGGTGCCACCGCACCCCATGACTGCCTGCCCGATGTGGATGAGATCGGTGGCGCCCGAGCCGAAGATGTGCACCCCGAGCAGTTTCAGATCCTCGGTGGAGACAAGAAGTTTCAACATCCCGTACGAGTCGCCGGCGATCTGGCCCCGTGCGAGCTCGCGATACCGGGAGACACCGACCTCGTAGGGCACCGAGTTCTTGGTCAGCTCCACCTCCGTCGCGCCCACGTACGACACCTCGGGGATGGAGTAGATGCCGATTGGCTGCAGGTCCATCAACCCCTTGCTCGGCTGGTCGAACGCGTGGTAGCTGGCCAGGCGTCCCTGGTCCATCGATGTGGCCGCGAGAGCGGGGAATCCGATGACGTCACCGACCGCATAGATGTGGTCGACCTTGGTCTGGAAGTTGTCGTCGACGAAGATGCGGCCCCTGGCGTCCGCTTCGAGGCCCGCGTTCTCCAGTTCGAGCGACTCCGTCATGCCCTGACGCCCGGCCGAGTACATCACCGCTTCCGCGGGAATGCGCTTGCCGCTGGCCAGCGTTGTCACCGTGCCGGACGCACCGACGTCCACTGCGGTGACTGCCTCGCCGAAGCGGAACGTGACCGCGAGATCGCGGAGGTGAAATTGAAGCGACTCGACAATTTCACGGTCGCAGAAATCGAGCATCGAATCGCGTTTCTCCACCACCGTCACCTTGGAGCCCAGGGCCGCGAACATCGACGCGTACTCGATCCCGATGACCCCGGCACCCACCACGACCATGGAACTGGGAATGAACTCGAGATTGAGAATTCCGTCGGAGTCCAACACTCGGTAATCGTCGAATTCCACATCGACGGGTCGGGCGGGCGCGGTACCGGTCGCGATGACGACGTTCTTCGCGGTGACAGTGACACGTTCCCCGCGTTGCTCGTCGTCGACGACGATGGTGTGCGGATCGGCGAATCGTCCGGTGCCGGTGATGAGTTCGATGCGGTTGCGCAGCAACTGCGATCGGACTACCTCGATCTCCTTTCCGATCACGTGGGTGGTTCGGGCAAGGAGGTCGGCCGGGGTGATGTTGGCTTTGACACGGTATCCGGCGCCGTACAACTCCCGCTGGTTCATGCCGGTCAGGTACAGCACGGCCTCGCGCAGCGTCTTGGACGGAATTGTCCCGGTGTTGACGCACACGCCACCGAGCATCGTTCCCTTCTCGACAATGGCCACGCGTTTGCCCAGCTTGGCCGCGGCGATCGCAGCTTTCTGGCCACCCGGGCCTGATCCGATCACGACAAGGTCGTATTCCATCGCTACTGACATGGCTCATAAGTACTCCGCGTGTGCAAAGCCCATATGCCGCACGGGTCACGAACTCGTGAACACCCGACACCGGCACGAGTGCGAATGTGGCCACTGTTGCATGGATTGTGGAAGTGTTGATGGCGATAGAAACGAATCGATAGTGGAGGAAAACATGCCGCAGCAGGTCCGGGCCGTCGTTGCCAAAGCCAAGGGTGAGCCGGTGTCGATCGAGTCGATCACGATCCCGGATCCGGGACCTTTCGATGTGGTGGTCAAGATCGCCGCATGCGGTGTGTGCCACACCGATCTGCACTACCGCGAGGGCGGTATCAACGACGAGTTCCCGTTCCTGCTCGGTCACGAGGCTGCCGGCACCGTGGAAACCGTGGGTGATGCCGTAACGCACGTCGAGGTCGGCGATTTCGTGGTTCTGAACTGGCGCGCGGTCTGTGGGGAATGTCGGGCATGTAAGAAAGGAAAGCCCTGGTATTGCTTCGACACCCACAACGCCTCGAAGATGATGACGCTCGACGATGGCACCGAACTCTCACCCGCCTTGGGTATCGGTGCCTTCGCAGACAAGACCCTCGTGCACGAGGGCCAGTGCACCAAGGTCGATCCCCGATCCGATCCGGCTGTGGTGGGCCTGCTGGGATGCGGCGTCATGGCAGGCCTGGGCGCCGCGATGAACACCGGCAACGTCTCGCGCGGTGACTCGGTGGCCGTGATCGGCTGCGGCGGCGTCGGAGACGCCGCCATCGCCGGTGCCCGACTGGCCGGCGCGACCACGATCATCGCTGTCGATCGGGACCCGGGCAAGCTCGAGTGGGCAAAGGACCTCGGCGCCACCCACACCGTCGACGCCTCGAAGGTCGATGCCGTGGAAGCGGTGCAGGAGTTGACCGACGGATTCGGCGCCGACGTGGTGATCGACGCGGTGGGCCGCCCCGAGACATGGAAGCAGGCCTTCTACGCGCGAGATCTGGCCGGAACGGTCGTCCTGGTGGGCGTTCCGACCCCAGAGATGACCGTCGAGATGCCGCTGATCGATTTCTTCTCGCGTGGTGGGTCGCTGAAGTCGTCGTGGTACGGCGACTGCCTGCCCGAGCGCGACTTCCCGATGCTGGTCGACCTGTACGAGCAGGGGCGGTTGCCGCTCGAGAAGTTCGTGACCGAGCGAATCGGGATAGAGGACGTCGAGGCGGCCTTCGAGGCGATGCACCAGGGCACCGTCCTACGTTCGGTGGTGGAGCTGTGAGCATCCGGGTCGAGAAGGTAGTCACCTCGGGCACGTTCGCCCTCGACGGTGGCGAATGGGATGTCGAGAACAACATCTGGCTGATCGGGGACGACTCGGAGGTCGTCATCGTCGATGCCGCACATTCCGCTGCACCGATCATCGATGCCGTCGGTGGGCGGGTGGTCAAGGCAATCGTGTGCACGCACGGGCACAACGATCACGTCACTGTGGCTCCGGAGCTCTCACGAGAATTGGATGCACCGGTTCTGCTCCATCCGGCGGACGACATGCTCTGGGAACAGACGCACCCGGGGGGCGCACACGGCTCGCTCGAGGACGGACAGCGTATTTCGGTTGCCGGGACGGACATCCTGGCAATGCACACACCCGGGCATTCTCCGGGGTCGACGTGCCTCTACGTCCCGGAGATAGGCCGTTTGTTCTCCGGGGACACCCTCTTCTCGGGTGGGCCGGGCGCAACGGGGCGTTCCTATTCCGACTTCCCGACGATCATCGGTTCGATCAGGGATCGGCTGTTCTCCTTGCCCGCGGAGACGAAGGTGTGCACCGGGCACGGAGAAGGCACCAGCATCGGCGAGGAGTCTCCGCACCTCGAAGAATGGATCAAGCGAGGCAGCTGATGCCGCGGCTCTGCTCGACCGATCGGGGCGACACTCCGCTGCCACCGGCGCGCACCCGAGCAGAGCCGAGCGCGTGAGAAGCTGAACCGGTCACCGTCGGCATTCGTTCGTCGCGACGGCGTCGGGCAACACACACCGTCTTGGACCGGAGGATCACTCGTGCAGCGCCGATTCGTACTGCGTCACCACCCGCTCATGGCCGCCCTGGCAGGTGCGACCGTGATCGCGCTGGCCGGATGCAGCACCGACGTTTCCGGCTCGCCACAACCGGCCCAGCAGGGCGGTGTCTCGGGGCAGGGTGGTACGTCGGAGCCAGGCGGTGAGGATTCGGGTGGGACATCGCAGGGACAGGCTCCCGCGGACGAGGTCGATCTCGGAGCCCTGCTCGTCGATCCTTCGGTGTTTCCGCCGCCCTACGACGCCATAGTTCTTCCGCCGCAAGCTATCACGCAGGCCTCTCCGGACCTGACGGGTATTCCGGCCGGCGCCGAGGTCTCGCCCGCCGGGTGCAAACCGGTCGATGTGCAACCGGAGCGGGCGGCAATGATTGTCGGGACCGACAACACCGACCGGGCGACGATCTCGGTGGAATTGATCGCAGTCGACGAGCCACTCTCGGTCCGGGAGGAGCAACTCGACGCATGTGCAGAGGTGACGGCCACGAAGTCGGGGGCGACCTCGACGATTCGGTCCACCGTGACTCCCGCGCCACCGATAGATGCCGACGACACCCTGGCGGTGCGTCAGACCGTGTCCTCGGGCACCGGGTCCGATTCCGTCACGCAGTCGATGTTGACACTGATGGCTCAGGTGGGCGACGTCCGTATCTCTGCCACGTACATGTCCTTCGATGACACCGCGCCGGATGCGGCCACCCTCGACGAGATTTTCACGACCGCAGTTCTGAAGGTCAAAGCAGGCTGAACTGCGGTTCCGCGCTAGCACGGAGGTCCGACAGACATCACGTGTGAGGACCGCGCCGACCGGCACTTGTCCACAGGCGGTGCGGCCATCCACAGGCGATCTGTAGCCCCAGGTCGGCGCCGCCCTGATGCATGGTGCCGTGTGCAGGCTGTGCGTCATGACGACTCATCCGGATACACCCCGCTCATCGATGTCCCGGCCGCAGATCGCCGGAGCCCACGAGCTCATCGCCGCAGTGCCGGCGTTCCTGGGATTCGTCCCGCACCGGTCACTGATACTGATCGGTACACGCGAATCGAATGTCGGAAGTGTCACGGTCGACACCGTGATGCGCCACGACATGAGCCTGCCGAGCGAGAGCAATGTCCGAGTGCTCGGCGGCGACGCCCGTCAGCCCGTCACCTCCGAGATGGCCGAGGCGATCGACCATTTCGCGGACGTGTGCGCACGCAACGGTGCGAGCGCTGCCGTGGCGGTGATCGTCGACGATCGCGCGGTGACGGCGATGGGTTCGAACGTCGATCGGCGGCTGCGTGCCGTGGCCGCGCGACTGGGTGAGACTCTGCGCCTGCGTGGTACGACGTTGACTGCGGCCTATCTCACCCGCGAACTCGTGTGCGGTGCCCGGTGGATGACGGTGACGGGACCGGTCGACGGCGGTGTGCTGACCGATCCCGCACTCTCTCCTGTCGCTCTTGCGTACCTACTCGAGGGCCGCAGGACACACGACTCGCGGGAGACCTTGAAGCACGCGTTGATGCCTGTCGACACAGCGGAGAGTCGGGAGGTCGCCGAGTGCATGACCCACGCGCGGCGACTCGACCGCGCGTGCGACCGAACTTCACTCGAGTCACTCCTCGGGCAGCTCGCCTCGTGGGCAGCCGAGCCGCCCGATCGCCCAGCCGTCGTTGCACTGGCACCGGCGAAGACGGCCGAGTTCGGTATCGCATTGACCAGCGTCATGGTTCGAGACAGTCTCCTCGCGATGACTCTGACCCGATTTTCCGATATCGCCGAGCAACTGTGGCTGTTCCTGATGAAGATGCTACCGGCGCCGGAGCGCGCTTGTCCCGCAGCACTTGTCGGCTTCAGCGCCTATGCCCGCGGCGAAGGAACGCTCGCGGCGCTCGCGATCGAGATCGCACTCGACGCCGACCCCGACTACTCCTTGGCGCGGCTGCTGGAGCGGTCGCTGCTGGCGGGGGCGCGACCGGGCATGATTCGTGAAGTAGCGCTCAGCGGATATGCCGTGGCAGAACTGTGCGGCGTACGTCTACCGCCGCCGCTCGACTAGATCGACGGCGTCCGTGCCGCGTGTGATCGATCGCCGAGGTTTTTCAGGAAGGTCCAGGCATCGGAGACGATCACATCGAGTTCGGTGAACTGCGGAGTCCAGCCGAGCTCCGCCATCGCACGCTCGCTCGACGCGATGAGGACGGCGGGGTCACCGGCGCGGCGAGGAGCATTCTCGACCGCGATCGGTAGATCCGTCACTCGAGAACACGCGTCGATGACCTCGCTGACCGAAAAGCCGGTCCCGCTGCCGAGGTTGTAGATGCGGTGGGTGCCGGGCTCGGAGGACTCGAGGGCGAGAATGTGGGCCTCGGCCAAGTCGGACACGTGGATGTAGTCACGCACGGCCGTACCGTCCGGGGTCGGCCAATCGGTACCGAAGACGGATATCTTCTCGCGCTGTCCGAGGGCCGTCCGCAGCACGAGGGGTATCAGATGTGTCTCTACCACTCTGTTTTCGCCGAACTCACCGTATGCCCCGGCAACGTTGAAGTATCGGAGGCTGGTGGCTGCGAGACCGTAGGCGTCGGCGTAAGAGGTGATCGCATGGTCGATGGCCAATTTGGTCGCGCCGTAGGGATTGGTGGGCGCAGTGGGCATCGATTCGGTGATGGGCGTGTGCTCGGGTTCGCCGTACGTCGCCGCTGTCGAGGAGAACACCAGTCGCGTGGTGTTCGTTTCGCGCATCGCGTCGAGCAGAGCCAGCGTGGTGACGACGTTCCCGGACCAGTATTCCGCGGGAGAAACGACCGACTCGCCGACGAGCGATCGAGCCGCGAAGTGAAGAACGCCGTCCACGTCGCCACCACCTAGGACCGATGACGCCACGTCCTTGATGTCGGCCTCGACGAACGTGGCCTTCGGCGGAACAGCGTCGCGATTGCCCGTCGACAGATTGTCCACCACGATCACCTCGTGCCCACGATCGATCAAAACCGCAGCACAAACACTTCCGACGTAACCCGCGCCGCCGGTCACCACTAGCTTCACTCTTCGTCTCCTGAACTAGACCCGCTTGACCTGAACGGCGTGGGCCATTTCTTCCGCGATGTCGATTCCGCCGTGGCCGGGGACCGTGATGGTCACGGTGCCGGGCTTGGCCTCGACGGTGACGCGTGCGTCGGGAACGACGCCTGCATCGCGCAACTGCGAGATGACATCCGGATCGGACTGCACGTGCTCGGCGAGTCTGCGCACGACCACTGCGGTCGACTCCCCGTGCGGCAGATCGGTCAAACGCACCAGAACCTCGGCTGTCGCCGCGGGGCGAACGAGGCCCAGTTCTTCCAGGCCGGGTATGGGGTTGCCGTAGGGCGAAGTCGTCGGATTGTTCAGCACCGCGACCAGACGCCGTTCGACCTCCTCGCTCATCACGTGCTCCCAACGACACGCCTCGGCGTGCACGTCTTCCCATCTGAGCCCGATGATGTCGACGAGCAGCCGCTCGGCGAGGCGATGCTTGCGCATCACGGACACGGCGAGACTGCGACCCTTTTCGGTCAACTCCAGATGCCGGTCACCTGCAACAGACAGCAAGCCGTCGCGTTCCATTCTTGCAACGGTTTGGCTGACGGTGGGACCACTCTGCTCGAGGCGCTCGGCGATCCGTGCTCGCAGTGGTACGACGCCCTCTTCTTCCAAATCGTAGATCGTCCGGAGATACATCTCCGTGGTGTCGACCAGATCCTTCACACTCAACCCCTTCGTCGTCGCCGATTCTACCGCTGATCGGCGCATATTGGCGCCGCAGCCCGCCAGGCTGGCGTGCCGTCGCCTTTTACTCGACGGTAACCCGATGCAACACCGACGGGTGCTCGCACAGTCCCGGCGCGGCAAGTAGCGTTGGTTCTCATGGCAGACCAGGCGATGCAATCCCCACTCGGAGCGGGGGGAGCAATCGACGACATCGTCGTGTGGAGTGCCGATTATCTCACCTATCGGTGGAGTGACGACCATCCGATGAATCCGACCCGCCTCGACCTGACGATGTCGCTGGCACGCCAGCTCGGTGTCCTCGAGGGCATCGAGCTCGTTGCGCCGACGTCGGCGTCGGACCAGGAGTTGCTGCGCATTCACACCCCCGCCTACATCGAGGCGGTGAAGCGGGCTCCGGACAAAGGACTGTCGATACTGCATCCCGATCAGGTCGAGCACGGCCTGGGATCCGAGGACAACCCGGTCTTCCGTCACATGCACGAGGCCAGCGCAATGTTGACCGGCGGGTCACTGACCGCGGCGCGAGAGATAGCCTCGGGCCGAGCCCGCCGCGCGGTGAGCATCGGCGGCGGTATGCATCACGCCATGCCGGACTGGGCGTCGGGATTCTGTGTCTACAACGATGCTGCGGTGGCTATCTCGTGGCTGCTCGACAACGGCTTCGATCGCATCGCATACATCGATGTCGACGCCCATCACGGAGATGGAGTGCAACACGCCTTCCTACACGATCCGCGGGTGCTGACTGTCTCCCTGCACCAGCACCCAGCCACGTTGTGGCCCAATACCGGTTGGTCCAGCGAGATCGGCAGGGGTGCCGCGGAAGGGACGTCCATCAATGTGCCGCTTCTGCCAGGGACGGGAGATCGGTTGTGGTTGCGCGCATTCCACGCCATTGTTCCTGGCGCAATCGCAGCTTTCCGGCCCCAGATCATCGTCAGTCAATGCGGAGTGGACAGTCATCGAGAGGATCCACTGGCGGACCTTTCGCTGACGGTGGACGGGCAGAACGCGGCGTTCCTGGCCATGCGCGATCTGGCCGACGCGCACTCCGAGGGTCGGTGGTTGGCGGTCGGGGGTGGTGGATACGGACTCATACGCGTCGTTCCGCGTGCCTGGACTCATCTGATCGGCGCCGCACTCGGACGCGGGGTCGATGCACTCGCCCCGATACCGGACGAGTGGCGGGATCGAGTACGGGCGATGGCGCCGAGCGTCGACCTGCCACAGGTCATGGGTGACGGGGGAGACGTCGACTTCCCCGTCTGGGACGGGCCCGGCGGCGCGGTGGATGGTTCCGGTGAGCCCGCGGACCGTGCACTGGAACGGGTCGATTCCGCCATCATCGCGACAAGACGCGCAGTCTTTCCCCTGCTCGGCCTCGATCCGGAGGATCCACGTGACTGAACCCACCCCCAAGGAACGCGAACGGATCGCGGCCGAGACGTCGTTTCCGAAGCACTGGGTCGCCGACGTACTCGCTTCCGACGGAGGTGCGGTTCATCTCCGACCGATCGTGCCGTCCGACGCGGAGGCGCTGATCACCTTTCACAGCAAACTGTCCGAACGCACTCGTTATATGCGCTACTTCGGCCCATACCCGAGGATGCCCGAGCGCGACGTGCTCAACTTCACCACCGTGGATCACCATTCGCGGGTCGCGTTGGTGGCCATCCTGGGCGACGACATCATCGCCGTCGGGCGCTACGAGCGACTTCCCGAGGGCGACGGCAACTCCGCCGAGGTCGCCTTCGTCGTCGCCGACAACCACCAGGGTCGCGGCCTGGGGCCGATTCTGCTCGAGCACCTCGCTGGTGCCGCAGCGGAAAACGGAGTGTCGATGTTCGTCGCAGAGGTGCTCGCTGAGAACCGCAACATGGTCTCGGTCTTCCGTGAGGCCGGGTACCAGGTCTCGCGGACCTTCGAAGGTGGAGTTCTACGACTGGATTTCGCCATCGACCCCAGCGAAGCCCTGCTGTCGGTGCGCAATTCGCGGGAACGTGCGGCCGAAGCGCGCAGCGTGCGCAATGTGCTCAGCCCGTCGTCCGTCGCGGTCATCGGCGCGTCCACCGACAGCTCCAAGGTCGGCAACGCAGTCCTGGCGAACCTGCTCGCGGCAGGTTTCACCGGACCGGTGTATCCGGTCAACGCCGACAACCGGTCAGTTCGCGGGGTTCGCGCCTATCGCACCGTCAGTGACATACCGGACCCGGTCGATCTGGCGATCGCCGCGGTACCGGCCGACTCGATCGATGGTGTGCTCGACGACTGCTTGGACAAGGGTGTCAAGGCGCTGGTGGTGGTGTCGGGCGGCTTCGCGGAGACCGGCGCCGAGGGCCAGGAGAAGGAGCGAAGGCTCGTCCACGCCGCCCGTGCGCACGGCATGCGGCTCGTCGGCCCCAACGCGCTGGGAGTGGCCAACACCGACCCCGCATTCGCGCTGAACGCCACTCTTGCACCGCACCTGCCGATGCCAGGGCACGTCGGGTTCTTCTGTCAGTCCGGCGCTCTGGGCATCGCCATCCTCGATCAAGCGGCCAAGCGCAGCCTCGGGCTCTCGACCTTCGTTTCGGCCGGAAACCGCGCGGACGTCTCCGGCAACGATCTACTGCAGTACTGGGACTCGGACCCGGCCACCGAGGTGGTTCTCCTGTACCTCGAAAGCTTCGGCAACCCGCGCAAGTTCACCCGTATCGCCCGGCGAGTGGCGCGCACCAAACCGATCGTGGCGGTCAAGAGCGGCCGAGGTGCGGTACCTCCGGCGCTCGCCACCGGACCGGATATCGACGATTCCATCGTGCGTGCGCTGTTCGAGCAGGCAGGGGTGATCCAAGTCGACACGATCGCCCAGCTCTTCGACTGTGCGATTCTCTTCGGCTACCAACCGCTGCCTACGGGGCCGCGGGTTGCGGTGGTCGGCAACTCCACCGCCCTCGGCGTGCTGGCAGTGGACGCTGCGCGGGCGGAAGGTCTGCACGCTGGGGCACCGATCGATGTCGGCCCCCAAGCCGGCCCCACCGAGTTCGCGGCGGCGGTATCGGGCGCGCTCGAGGCCGACGACGTCGATTCTGTGATCGTCGTGTTCGTCCCGCCGGTGGCGGTGACCGTCGAACCGTTCGCCGCTGCACTCGGTGAGGCAGTGCACGGCGCAGACAAGCCAGTTCTCACCACGTTTCTCGCCACCGAAGGCATCCCTGACGCCTTGGCTGTGCGCGGAGAACAGGGACAACCGGTACGGGGGTCGGTGCCGTCGTATTCCAGTCCCGAACGAGCAGTATCCGCACTCGCCAAGGCCTGGCGTTACTCGGCCTGGCGGAGCCGACCGGTATCGCAACCGGTACGCCCCAACGGCATAGATTCCGAGCGCGCCACAGCGTTGGTACGTCAGTGGGCGTCGAACGACACCGACCGATGGCTCTCCGATTTCGAGGCCGCCGAGTTGCTGTCCTGCTACGGGATCGACGTCGTGGAGTTCAAGACTGTCACCGACGAGGACGAGGCAGTCGCCGCTGCGGAAGAGCTGCGCTATCCGGTCGCTCTCAAAGCGACGGGCGAGCAGTGGCGACATCGCCCGGACCTCGGGGGTGTTCGGCTCGATCTCGCCGGTGCCGATGCGGTGCGCTTCGCCTATCGAGCCCTGGCAGCGGAGTCGGGCGAACCTCTGCTGCACGTACAGAAGATGGCACACAAGGGAATTGGATGTGTCGTGCGCGTGCAGGACGATCCCTCGTTCGGCTCGCTCGTGTCGTTCGGGTTGGCCGGCGTCATCTCGGACCTGCTCGGCGACCGCGCATACCGCGTGCTCCCGCTGACCGAGGACGAATCGGTCGAGCTCATCGACGCGCCGAAGGCTGCGCCGCTGCTGTCCGGTTACCAAAACGCGGTGCCTGTCAACAAGAAAGCACTGGTGGATCTGGTTCAGCGCGTGTCTGCCATGGCAGACGACATTCCGGAGATCAGAGAGTTGGCGTGCGAACCGGTGCTGGCGTCGGCAAGCGCCGCAGAGATCACCGACGCCCGGGTAAGACTGGGACCCGAGCCGACTCGCAACGATCTTGGGCCGCGCCGGCTGCGCTAGGGCGGCGCGCCTGAAGTTGTTGGGCGGTACCGTTTTGGTTCAACAACCGTTCGTCTGGACCAAGACCGCAGAGCAAATATCCAAGAAAGCGAATCGCCCACCAACTTCGAACGCGGACCACCAGTAGTACGAATCGGCTCGGTGATTCTCGGCAAGCATGCTCAGCCATTCGACTCGATCAACAATCGTAGGTAGGGAAGGGTGCTTGTGACTGAGGGGAAAGTCGACCGGTGGAATGCCGAAGAAGGATGGGGTGTAATCGTTTCGGCAGAAACTCCATCGGGATGCTGGTTCCACTTCAAACGAACGCGACGGCTACCAATTTTTCGCCACCAACGTTCGGCCCAGACGACCAGGCCCCTCGGTCGAGGTGGTTTCCGAATAGCTGACGTCTCAGACGCGCCGATAGCCGCCGCGTTCTAGGGGGTGCCGCGCCTATTCGCTCAGAACCCCAAGAATATTTGGCGTCGTCACGACCCGGGAACCCCCAGGACGGGCAGCGACGGTGAGCACGTCGGCGTCGCCGTGTAATTCGCGTCGAGAGCACCGAGCACGATGTGTGCCGTCGTCGGCGAGTAGGTGAGCTGATAGTGGTCCGAGTAGTCCTGGCTGCACAGGTCCTGGACGACGACGTTGCTCACGTTTCGTCCTTCGAGCATTCCGGTCGTGTACGGGGTGGCGTTCTGGTCGTAGCGCGTCATGATGTTGGTGAACTGCACGCCGGGCGCCGCATCGCCGTGCGGGTCGAGCTCGGCGAGGAATGCCGAGCCGGACACCATGTCGCGGCACGCACCGCACACGTCCGTCAGCACCTGCCCGGCCGGCGAGGAATACAGCTCGCCGATCAGACCGGCGAGCCCCCACTGGGACGTCCCCCGGTACAGGGGCGCGATGCCGATGTATCGGTCGACCTTGTCGGCACCGCCGAGCCGGGTCAGGAAGTGGAACGGCATCGTCCCTCCCTCGGAGTGCCCGATCAGGTCGATCGCGTCGGCGCCGCTGTCGGCGAGGACCTCGTCGACGAACCGGGCGAACTCGGTGGCGCTCGGCTCGACGGGCGTGATGCCACCGAGTGTGCTGGAGAAATCCGCCCTGCCGTAGTCGAAGGTGAACACGCAGTAACCGCGATCGCGGAGCAGTGGGGCCAGTGCCTGCCAGGTCAGTGTGGAATTCGAGACGAACCCATGCAGAAGGACGACGGGGTTTCGCTCCGACCGGCAGGTGGGGTCATTGGTGCCCGGCGGAGCGCTGCCCGGGTCAGCGGCCTGTGCCCGGATCCCGGCCAGGTAGCTGAAGGGGTAGTCCGCCGGTTCCGGTGCCTGCTGTGCGATGGCCGGCGCGGCCGTTGCTGCCATGACGGCTGCGACGGTGGCAGCCGCGACGGCGGTGGCGAGTGCGTGCACGAATCGGATTCCCATGACCCCTCCTCGATTGACTGACCGGTCGGTCATTAACGGGAACGGTACACTCACGACCCGGACGAGGGAAGGTGGTCTCTGTGGCGCGTCCCGCTGGACCCGGACGTCGAGCGCTGCTCGATGCGGGAATGTCGCTTGCGGAGGGGAAGGGTGTCGGTGCACTGTCGATCAGCGCCGTGACCACCACCGCCGGGATGGCCAAAGGTAGCTTTTACCAGCATTTTCCGGATCGGCATAGCTACATCGTCGAGCTTCATCGCAGATACCACGACCAGCTGGAATCCCTGATGACGTCGGCGATCGACGGGCTGACCCCGGGGATCGAACGGCTACGCACCGGGTTCGTTGCCTTCCTCGATGCCTGCCTGGCTACGCCTGGAACGAAAGCGTTTCTCGCGCAGGCACGATCGGAAACCGATTTGGGCGAGCAGGTTGCCGAGCGCAATGCGATGTTCGCCGCTCTCGTGCGCGCGGATCTCGAGGTGATCGGCTGGTCGCCGGCCGCACCCATCGCGACCCTCGCGGTCGCGATGGCTGCCGACGTGAGCCTTCAGGAGCTCGGCGCGCGGGGGCCCCGTGACGACCTGCGGGCTGCGGTGCTCGCCATCGTGGCACATCCGGTGGACATCGCCGTGCCGCCGACGTGAGGACCGCGCCCACGGATCGCCGTGGCGCGTAGTGCAGCTCGGCGAACTCGTCGTACAGCGACTGCGCTGCGTTGAGCGGGAGGACGTCTATAGCTCCTGCTTTAAAACGAGTAGAGGAGCCATCAGATCGCTACGGCGCGTGGAAGGTTCCAATGCCCGGGATCGACGGCTGTCCGGCAGCCGGCGCGAACGGCGATCCGATTACCTGCGTTGTCAACACGATTCGGCCCGATCCGGTGGGCGCAACCACGCTGGTCGGCGTCGGGTCGATGAAGTGCTCACATGGCTTGACAGTGACAGATCCAGTGGCACCCGTGTTGAAGTTGAGGTAGGAGATCTTGACGAGAGCACGTCCGGCCGTCGTCGAACACACCTCGGGCCTGGCTGGAGCGGCGAATTCTGTCGTCGCCGGAGCCAGTGACCGCGCGGTTACTGTCGCAAAGACAGGGCTGGGAACGACGAGCCCGCTGACGGCGAAGGCCGTCGCCGGGATCTGATAGACAGGTACGGGGGCAGGGGCGGCCTGTGCGAGTCCACCTCCCACGAACACAGCTGCGAACATTGCCGCGATGGTTGCAATTCGAAGTCCGAGGTTGCGCAAAGCCTTTTCCCTTCTCGTCGTGAGCCGAGTCGGGACGGTGGACTATTTCGTGTCATCGCCTGGGTTGGCGCGGCCTCCACGGTCGTCGACTACTGCTATCGCTCTGTCTCGGATTTATCGACGTGCACCGCGGCCGTATTACCAAACCGGAAATCACGGTTCGATGACGTTCCGGCGCGCCGACATGTCGACCCACATCCCAAAGGGTCGGACCGATAAACGCGACTTCTACAAATGCACGCAGCGCCCGAACCCGGATTCCCAGAGGGGGGAGGAAAACCGGGTCGGCCGCCGCGTGGGGGTGAGACCGCAGGAATTGTTCACTACTGTCTCACCTGTTCTGGGGATCAGCTGGCGTAAGAACGCAGCTTCTCGGCCCGATCGCCCTGGCGAAGCTTGACCATCACCTCGCGTTCGATCTGACGCACGCGCTCGCGTGAGAGACCGAACAGCTTTCCGATCTGGTCGAGAGTTCGGGGCTGGCCGTCGTCCAAGCCGTACCGGAGCCGGATGACCTGCTGTTCGCGCTCGTCCAATGTTCCGAGGACAGTGCGCACGTCACTGTGCAGCAGTCCGGCGATGACCGCGTTCTCGGCGGAAGTCGCCTCGGCATCCTCGATGAAGTCTCCGAGAGGGGCTTCCTCGTCGCTGCCGACCGGCATGTCCAAGCTCACCGGGTCGCGACTGTGGTCGAGGAGATCCGCGATCTTCTCCGCGGGGATACCGGACTCGTTTGACAATTCCTCGTCGGTGGCCTCGCGTCCGAGCTGCTGATGCAACTCGCGCTTGATGCGTGCGAGTTTGTTCACCTGCTCTACCAGGTGGACGGGAAGCCGAATGGTTCGGCTCTGATCGGCCATGCCGCGGGTGATGGCCTGTCGGATCCACCAGGTTGCGTACGTCGAGAACTTGAAGCCCTTCGCGTAGTCGAACTTCTCCATGGCGCGAATCAGACCCAGATTGCCCTCCTGGATGAGGTCCAGCAGCGGCATTCCGCGACCGGTGTACCGCTTGGCGAGAGAGACGACCAGACGCAGGTTGGCCTCCAACAGGTGGCTACGGGCTGCACTTCCGTCGCGCACGATGATGGCCAGGTTGCGCTTCTTCGCCGCCGTGAGGCGCTTGCCGTTCTCCAGCACGTTCTTCGCATACAACCCAGCTTCGATTCGCTTGGCGAGGTCGACCTCTTCGTCAGCGGTCAGCAGGGCGGTGCGACCGATACCGTTGAGGTAGACGCGAACGAGGTCTGCGGCCGGGCTCTGGGCGTCGAGATCAGCATCGCTGGGGCGCGGGCGGGTAGTGGTGCTGGGGCTGGTCATGACTTGCCTCCTGATCGGTGGTGTCTCATAGGGATCAACGTCCGGGCGAGTTAGAAAAGTTCCCACGCTCCACCGTGTACTACCCCGTCTGACCTGGGTCTATCCCTCAGCGGTCCTGAGAAGTTGCTGAGAACGTCTCAGCGGCGGGAACCGGGCCGCCGGCCCGTCTCGGACGCACCAATCCATGTCGATGAAGCCCCGCCACCAGAGTGCTCGACGCGTCCAACAATGCGGTTTCGTCGATGCCGTGCGCAGCGGCCAGCAGTTCGACGAGTTCACACAGAGACAGTCCACCCGGATTCATGCCCGCGAGCAGCGCTGCACCCAGATCGTCGATCTCGTGCTGCCAATTCGGTCCGTTGCCGCGGTGCACCCGGGTGACCTCGAGCGACCATCCCTCGTCGCCCGGCAGATACACCCGCTCGAGTGCGGTGGCCGGATCGAGTTCGAACACCGTTACTGCGTAGTCGTGCTCGCGGGAGAAGGTCAATCGGTCGAAGTAGTCGACGGCCTCGTCACCCAGCGGATCGTCGAAGGCATGTCGCAGGTCCTCGGCGAGGACATCGCTCGGTAGATCCGTTTTTCTGAGATAGACGAAACCGAACCCGATCCCGGTGACCTCGGCCGCAGCGAAGTGCTCGAGCCACATCTGAGCGCGCGTCGAGCCTGCTTCGTCCCGGGGATCGACCCCGCCGTCGCGCAACCACGTCCCCACGTACAGCGCCGGGTCGGCCACATCACGCTGAAGAATCCACGCGTCGACGCCGTGGTCGGGGAGCCAGGAGGCGACACGGGAGCGCCAGTCCTCACCCTCCACGTGCACCCACGAAGCGAGGATCACGGCAATACCCCCCGGTTCGAGGTGGGCAGGGGTCTGCTCGACCATCAGCTTGCTGGCACCGTCCAGGTCCAAGCCGGAGTCTCGGTAACTGTGGTCGACAGTGCCGAGACCGACCACGAACGGGGGGTTGGCGACGATGCGGTCGAATCGACGGCCCGCCACGGGTTCGAACCACGAGCCCTGCAGCAGTTCGAGGGTCATTTCGTTCAGCGCTGCAGTCGCGGCGGCGAGCAACATCGATCGTGGGCTGATATCGGTGCCCGTCACCGATCGTGCGTAGCCGGCTGCGTGCACCGCCTGTACACCGCAACCGGTCCCGACATCGAGTACATGTTGCGCAGGTGTCGTGGGGGTACCTCGGAGCAACGACAACGACGCCTGACCTACGCCGAGAACATGGTCGGGTGCGGTGGGGGCGGGCCGCATGCTTCCGTCCAAGTCGGAAACGACCCAACGTGTGCCCGTGCCGGTATCGAGCGGCCGGACGTCCACCAACGTGCGAACGACGTCGGGGCCGCTCCGGGTGACGATCGTGGCATCCACGGCGTCGTCGATCGACAGCGGCGCGAGCGCGGCGGCCGCGTCGCGCTCGTCGACGTCGTCCACGAGCAGGAACAGGCGAACCAGCGTTCCAAGCTCACCGAGATCGCGGGCGGCCATACGGACCGGCGCCGGTTCGCCGCGGCCGAGAGCGGCGTGGGCCGCGTCTCCGAGCGCCTCGAGTAGCGAGTCGGCGTCATAGTGGCACCGGAGGAATGCCGCACGCAGCAGCGGGCAGGCCGAGAGCAGAGTTGCAGTCACTCGGACAGTCTTTCAGCTCCCGAGGGGGCACCATTCGGGAGTGGAGAGCGTCAGTCCTCGCTCGCGTCGATCACTCGATGATCGCGTGACTCGACTGCCTTACGCTGCCCGACACGTCCGTCGAAGCGGCTGACTTCGTCGGCGGAACGTGGTGGGCGATCGTTGGCGATGAGGACAGCCATCCACGGCAAAGGAATCGATGCCCCGACGATCGCCATGGCGATCCAGGGGTTCGCCCACATGCTGTAGGAGATGGCTGCCAGCACGAGCGCCGGAATGCGGAAGGACATGATGAACATGTACTTGCGCACCCTCGCGCGATGCTGTTCCTCGATTGAGCTCTGTGCTTCGGTGATGAGTGCGGGGTGACGAGCAGAACCGATCTCGGTCGAGCCCGAAGTCTCGGATATTCGCGTCATGACAACCACTTTGTCACTACCTGCGTCGGAATGCACTCGAGGGCGTTGTTCGTCTCACCGGCCCAACGTGCGGAATAATCGAAGCATGAGCACACAGACCAAGGACCGTCCCGAGATCGCCCCCGACGAAACCACCGATGACGACAGGCCAAAGTTCTTCCACTACGTCAAGAAGAACAAGATCGCCGAGAGCGCGGTCATGGGGACGCACGTCGTCGCACTGTGCGGAGAGGTCTTTCCAGTGACCAAGTCGGCCAAGCCCGGTTCGCCGGTGTGCCCCGACTGCAAGAAGGTCTACGAGGGCTTGAAGAAGGGCGAATGATCGCCTGATGTCGTCGCCGGTCTTGCGGCGTCGGCATCCTCGGCGGTCTCTTCGACTGGGCGTTCGGGATCGGGGTTGTTCTGCGCACGTTGGGTGCGGATGCCATCCCCGGCCAGCCGGATGGGTCCGGTCGCAAGTCGCCATGCCACGGCGCCGACCGGGCCGACCGGGCCTGAGTCCTGGGATTGCGCCTGTGCGGCGAGCCACTCCTTCATCTGGGCGATGCGTGTTGCGCGCGCCGGGAAGAACTCCTGCACCGTGGCGTTGAACTCGGCACCGAGGACCACGGCGAAGCCGAGGAAGAACGTGAAGAGCAAGAACGCAATCGGCGTCGCCAAGGCTCCGTAGGTGTATCCGGTGCCGGTGATCCAGGTCAGGTAGAACCGCAGCGCGGCGCTCGTGATCATGAAGAACACACCGGCCACCAAAGCTCCGCCGAGCAGTCGATGCCAGGGCAGTGTGGTGTGCAGGGCGACCTTGTAGAGCGTGGTCAGTCCCGCGATGAGTAGCACACCCACCGCCGGGTAGTAGAGCACGTCGATCAGTTCGCTACCGACTTCGAACCAAGATCCGGGCAGCAATCTCTGCATGTACGTCGGGCCCAGGGCGACGAGGGGGAGCACGAACACCGCGACGATCAGGAAGCAGACGTAGAGCAACAACGCAAAGATGCGTTGCCAGACCGGATGGCGCGCGTCCTGCTGCCCGTGTGCATCGACGATCGAATCCACGAAGGTCGAGATGGCCGATGATCCCGCCCACAACGAGAGCACGAACCCGGCCGAGACCACTCCGCCTCTGCCCTGTTGCAGGATGTCCTGGACTGTCGGTTCGATGATTCCGTCGACAACGCTTTCGCTGAACACGGTGCTGCTGAAGGTGACGATTTTGGATTCGATGATCTCGATCGTGTTGGGTCCGAACCATCCCGCGACGAATCCGAGGCTGCCGAGCACGCCCAGCAGCAGCGGTGGCAGCGAAAGGGTTTGCCAAAACGCGGCGGTAGCTGCCTTGCTGAAGATCGAGTCGCTCCACGCCTTGCTCGCTGTGCGCAGACTCACACGCCAGACCAGCCGAAACGGTTGTCTCAGCGACAACGGTTCGGCGCTGCGCGGTGCACCTGCGGTTTCACTCATGATGCTTCCAGCATTCCCGACGGGAGCTCCGCACGCTCGTTGCACCCCTATTGCGGACCTGTCGGCGTGTCGTTGTCCGCGGCGCTCTCGACTCTCGCGGTGATGCGAAGCGCGTCGGTGGAGAGCGATAGGCTCCACGGCGGACACTGCAGGGCTACCGAGAGCGCGAGGAATTTTAATCGATGCCAGGAACCGGCGGCCAGTGAGCGCTGACATGACCGACACCACGAACCCGACACCCGACACCGCCGTCGGTGCGGCGGGGGGTGCGCCGCTACGCGCTTGGCAGCGCCGCGCGCTCACCAAGTACCTCGTGGCCGCACCCAAAGATTTTCTCGCCGTTGCGACGCCGGGAGCCGGAAAGACGACATTCGCCCTGCGCGTGGCTTCGGAGCTGCTTGCGCATCGCACCGTCGATCAGGTGACGGTTGTCGCCCCGACCGAGCACCTCAAACATCAGTGGGCCGAATCCGCAGCGCGCGTCGGCCTCGCACTGGATTCGAAGTTCTCCAACTCCACGGGCCAGACATCGAGCGACTATCACGGGGTCGTGGTCACGTACGCGCAGATCGCATCGCACCCGTTCCGGCATCGAGTCCGCACCGAATCCCGGAAGACTCTGGTGATTCTCGACGAGATCCACCACGGCGGTGACGCGAAGAGCTGGGGCGAGGGGATTCGCGAAGCGTTCGGTGACGCCACCAGGCGGCTCGCGCTGACCGGAACGCCATTCCGCAGTGACGACAGCGCCATCCCGTTCGTGAACTACGAGCCGGACGACGAAGGTCTGATGCGGTCACGGGCAGACCACTCCTACGGCTATTCCGACGCACTCGCCGATGGCGTGGTGCGGCCGGTTGTGTTCCTCGCGTACTCCGGCGAGGCGCGCTGGCGGGACAATGCGGGGGAGGAGTTCACCGCGCGCCTCGGCGAGCCGCTCAGCGCAGAGCAGACGGCCCGAGCCTGGCGCACCGCACTGGACCCGCAGGGCGATTGGATGCCTGCGGTGCTGCTGGCGGCCAACACACGTCTCGAACAGCTCCGCAGCGGAGGAATGCCTGACGCGGGTGCGCTGGTCATCGCAACCGATCAAACGGTGGCACGTGCGTACGCGAAGCTGATCGAGGTGATTACTGGCGAAACCCCCTGCATCGTGCTGTCCGACGATCCGACCTCCTCGGCGCGCATCGCCGAATTCGGCCGAAGCAACCAGAAGTGGATGGTCGCTGTCCGCATGGTGTCCGAGGGAGTGGACGTCCCGCGTCTGGCAGTCGGCGTCTACGCGACCAGCGCCTCGACACCACTGTATTTCGCACAGGCAATAGGCCGCTTCGTGCGATCGCGCCGTCCCGGCGAGACCGCAAGCGTCTTTCTGCCCTCGGTTCCGGTGCTGCTCGATCTCGCAAGTCAGCTCGAGGCGCAGCGAGATCACATTCTCGGAAAGCCACATCGCGAGAAGGACGGACTCGACGACGAACTGCTGGCCGATGCGAACAAGCAGAAGGACGAAGCCGGCGAGGAAGAGAAGGCGTACACCTCCCTCGGCGCCGACGCCGAACTCGATCAGGTCATCTACGACGGTTCGTCTTTCGGGACCGCGACGTTCTCCGGGAGTGACGACGAAGCGGACTACCTGGGACTGCCGGGTTTGCTCGATGCTCAGCAGATGCGCGCCCTGCTGCGTCAGCGACAGCAGGAACAGATCGACAAGCCGACGACACCGCCGCCCGCCGCCGCTGTGCCGGCCCCGGCCGCCTCGGTGCGGGCGTCCTCCGCAGGCCAGCTTGCCTCGCTACGGCGCGAACTCAACAGTTTGGTCGCGGTGTACCACCACCGCACCGGAAAGCCGCACGGAGTGATTCACGGCGATCTACGACGGGTGTGCGGTGGCCCGCCGACTGCGATGGCGACGGCAGATCAACTGTCGGAGCGGATCGCCCAGCTGCGCAAGATGTAGCCCCCGCGCAAGCTGTCACCTGCGCACGACGTTGGGGTATGAACGCCAGAACGGGTGGCCACATGACTGGCCACCCGTTCTGGTGTCGATGATGGTGTTGCTAGCCGACCTAAACTGCGGAGTCCGATTCGGTCGTCACCGTTGCGTTTACTTCACGCAGCCGGTCCTCGTGCGCTTTCGCGTGGTGGCCGCAGAACAGGAGTTCTCCACCGGTCGAGAGCACAACACGTGCGCGAGCCCCTGCACCGCACCGGTCGCACCGGTCGGCAGCTGTCAATTGTGGGCTGGTCAATGTTCCGGGCATGACTCCTCCGTACTGGCGTTCGGTGTGACCCGATTGCCTGGGGCCGGTCCGCCGCGTCGGTATGGCGCGGTCCGTTCACTCTTTCAGACGTATGGCGGTCACGTGTTGTTCCCGAGCGCGTTTCTCTGTGTTGTCACTAACACGAAACACAAGGAAAGCTGCTGGCAGCGCCTGCGGGGCCGTCTATGTGTTCGCTCACAGCTGATCCGTCGGCTTCATGTCGTCCCACTACGATCGAGGGGACAGGCAGACTCGGGAGTACGGGAGGTTGCCGATGGGTGCGATGGATGATTCGCGAGTGTTGCTGCACATCATCAGCCGCGAGCACTGGCTCGGGGCCCGCTCCGCGGGTGAGATAAGGCCCGACTCGCTCGCCGACGTCGGGTTCGTCCACCTCTCGACCGCGAGGCAGGTTCACCTGCCCGCGAACCGCCTGTTCTTCGGTCGCAAAGACATGGTTCTGCTGCTGCTCGACCCGGAACGATTGGATGCCCCTGTGGTTTGGGAACCGGGCGTGCCACAGGATCCGGACTCGATGCGGTTTCCGCACCTCTACGGCCCAGTGCCCACGGCGGCTGTCACCGATGTCGTCGACTATCTACCCGACGCCAGCGGCATGTTCACAGCGCCACCCGACTTGAAAGAGGTGCGCTGACGCTCGAAAGCCGCCGTCGGGGAGGCGACGGCGGCTTTCGAGTGTCAGTATTCGGTTGGAACGACTCAGTCGAGGTAGTCGCGCAGAACCTGCGAGCGTGACGGGTGGCGCAGTTTCGACATCGTTTTCGATTCGATCTGGCGGATGCGCTCACGGGTTACGCCGTAGACCTGACCGATCTCGTCGAGGGTGCGCGGCTGGCCGTCGGTGAGGCCGAATCGCAGACGAACCACGCCCGCTTCGCGCTCGGACAGCGTCTCGAGAACCGACTGCAGCTGATCCTGCAGAAGGGTGAACGACACGGCGTCGACGGCGACGACTGCCTCGGAGTCCTCGATGAAGTCACCGAGTTGGCTGTCGCCCTCGTCACCGATGGTCTGGTCGAGCGAGATCGGCTCACGCGCGTACTGCTGGATCTCCAACACCTTTTCGGGCGTGATGTCCATTTCCTTGGCAAGTTCTTCGGGAGTGGGCTCGCGACCCAGATCCTGGAGGAGTTCGCGCTGGATGCGGCCGAGCTTGTTGATGACCTCGACCATGTGCACCGGGATGCGGATGGTGCGGGCCTGGTCGGCCATGGCCCGGGTGATCGCCTGTCGAATCCACCACGTTGCGTACGTGGAGAACTTGTAGCCCTTGGTGTAGTCGAACTTCTCGACCGCGCGGATGAGTCCGAGGTTGCCTTCCTGGATCAGGTCCAGGAAAGCCATGCCGCGACCGGTGTACCGCTTGGCGAGGGAGACGACCAGACGCAGGTTCGCTTCGAGGAGGTGGTTCTTGGCCCGGTTACCGTCGCGGCAGATCCACGTGTAATCGCGGCGCGCAGCAACCGGAAGCTTCTCGCCCTTCTCGGCGAACTCGCGCATTTTCTCGGTGGCGAAGAGACCGGCTTCGATCCGCTTGGCCAGCTCGACTTCTTCCTCCGCGTTGAGCAGCGCGACCTTGCCGATCTGCTTCAGGTACGCGCGCACCGAGTCGGCGGAGGCGGTGAGCTCGGCGTCCTTGCGGGCTTGGCGCAGGGCCTCGGACTCTTCCTCGTCCCACACGAAGTCTCCGGACGCCTTGTCCTGGGCGGTCGGCTCCGGAGTGGCATCGTCTTCGGTGTCGTCTCCGGCAGCGACGACCTCTACGACGTCGTTGGCTGCGGCTGCGAGATCGCCCTCGGGAACGTCGATGTCCTCGATGCCCGGTGCGTCCTCTTCGCCGTCACCTGTGGGGGAGGCGTCGGTGGCCTTCTTGGCTGCGGCTTTCTTCGAGGGGGCCTTCTTGGCCGCCGCGCGCTTGGCGGGGGCCCTCTTCGCCGGCGCCTTCTTGGCGGGGGCAGCTGCCTTGGCCGCCGGTGCCGCAGCGTCGGTCGCCGCGGGGGCGGCGTCGACTTCTCGGATCGTGCCGTTCGGTGCCTCCGCAGCAGGTGCAGGGTTCGCAGACTCTGTTGCTGAATCTACGGTCTGACGGATATCGGTGGCTGCCACGTACGCCCTTTCGTGACGGTGTCGTGCGGCGTCACGCCAGAGTTGTTTCCGGCGGAGAGGTCTTGTCGATTGTGCCGGCGTGCAGACCGGCACCAACCATTGTAACGACCCTCCGGAACTTTGTTACCGTGCCTGCTCGCTAGCGGCGGCCGTGTCGGCAAACAGTGCTGCTCCGACGATGCCTGCGGCGTTCTGCAAAGTGGCCGCCACCACGGGCGTTCGGTTGGTGAGCAGCGGAATCCACTTCTCGCTTTTGCGGCTGATTCCGCCGCCCGCGATGAAGAGATCGGGCCACAGAAGCGCCTCGAAGGTTTCGAGGACCCTCGAGACCTCCTTGGCCCACTCCTTGTAGGAAAGCTCCTTGGTCTCTTTCACCGAGGACGCCGCCCTGTGCTCGGCTTCCTTGCCGCCCACTTCCATGTGGCCGAGTTCGGTGTTGGGGAGCAGTACGCCGTCGTGCAGGATCGCCGACCCGATACCGGTGCCGAACGTCAGCAGCACCACCACTCCGCTTCGGCCCTTTCCTGCGCCGTAGCGGTCCTCGGCCACACCGGCGGCGTCGGCGTCGTTGAGAACAACGACGTTCTCGTGCCCGAGTGCCCGTGCGAACAACGCCCTCGCATCGGTGTCGATCCAGGACTTGTCGATGTTCGCCGCCGACCGAGCGATCCCGCCGGTGACCACGGCCGGCAGAGTGACTCCCACCGGTCCGGTCCACTCGAAGCGCTGCGCGATCGAGGCCACGACGGCCGCGACGGCCTCGGGGGTGGAGGGCTGAGGTGTCTCGATCTTGTAGCGGTCGCCGACCAGTTCGCCGGTCACGAGGTCGACGATGCCGCCTTTGATCCCGCTCCCACCCACGTCGACTCCGAACCCGTGCCGTGCGCTCGTCGTGGTCGATTCCGAACCTGGTTGTGTCATGTGGCGCCCGCTCCTGCCGTCGTGGACCTGAACCGTGTAGTGCATGTCTGTTCTCGAGCCCGGCTGTTCGTGAGCCCGCCTGTTCGTACGTATTGTGCCCGACGATCGGCTCACCGTGCCCGGCGAACACGCTCGGCGCCGCTTGCACGAGAACTTCGCTCGACTGGTGTCCCTCCCGCCGTCTGTGATGCGATGGGGTTCGTGTCGAACCCATCGCAGGACTCCGCGCAGAACTTCACCGAAATCGCCCGAGACGACCTGTCGGAGTTGGCCGACATCGCGCGGGAGGTCGCGACAGCCGCTGCCGCACACGTGCGTGCCCGGCGCCCCGAGGTGTTCGGACCCGGCGCGCAGGGCGAAAATGCAGCTGCGCGCGGGCCCGTTGAGACGAAGAGCACGCCCACCGACCCGGTGACTGTCGTCGACACCGAAGCAGAACAGGTTCTGCGCACGCTGCTCGCGGAACGACGCCCCGCCGATCCCATACTCGGGGAGGAGGGCGGCGGGAGCACCGAGTCGGTGGAGGGCGTTCGGTGGGTGCTCGATCCCATCGACGGAACAGTGAACTTCCTGTACGGCATCCCCGCGTACGCGATATCGGTCGCCGTCCAGGTGGACGGCGTCAGTGTCGTCGGTGTGGTCGTCGATGTCGCACGCGAGATCCTCTACAGCGCGGTACGCGGTCGCGGCGCAACGGCAACCTCGTCCAGTGGCGATGTGGCGACGTTGACCTGCAATCCGATTTCCGATGTCGCGCTCGCTCTCGTTGCCACGGGCTTCGGATACGGATCGGCGCGGCGAGCCACACAAGGCAAGATCATTGCGGAACTGCTCCCGCAGGTACGTGACATCAGGCGAATCGGGTCGGCGGCCCTCGATCTGTGCATGGTCGCGTCGGGAGCAGTGGACGCCCATTTCGAACACGGACTCAGCCCGTGGGACTGGGCAGCCGGTTCGTTGATCGCCGAGGAGGCGGGTGCTGCGGTGATCGTGCCGAAGCCGATGTCCACGAGCGGCGAAGGTGCGGCGACCGTGGCGCTCGCGCCCGGGATCGAAGAGGACTTCCTCCGCCTCCTGGATGCGCTGGGCGCGCTCGATCCCATCCCTGCCGACTGAACGCGGCCCAGGCGCGCCCGACGCTCAGCAGCGTGCCGAGCGAGCCGCTTCGAGCAAGGTGATGTCAAGTGGCGGCGCAGCGGTGCCCGGTGCGATCCCGGCAAGAGACTGGAGCACCGACTCCGCGTCGGGGTTCGGCTGCAAGGACGTGAAATAGGTGCCCAGCGCGAGATCGACGGTGTCGTCGGCGCGACCGTCCTGGATGAGTTCGGCGCAGGGCGCGGCCAGCCACACGGTACTGGCCGCCGCGGTGCCGTTGGGTCCGAAACGGATCTGACCCTGGCACTGCATGTTCTGATCGAGGTACACCGGATCGTTGCCGACCTGCACGTCCGGAGCGCTGGCGAATCCATACTCGCTGAGATCGGCTGCGACGGTGGCAGCCTGTCCGCGTTCACCGTTGGCGTTGTAGACCCGAACCTGTGTCGCCGACAGCGGAGCGGGTTCGACGTCGAGCAGTGTGGAGCGGTCGACGCGCTCACCCAGCGGTGCAGGCAAAGTGCCGTCGCTCCCGGGTTCCGAGGGGGGTTCGTTGCACTCGACCGTCGCCGTGACCGCTTCGTCTGCAGTGAACACGCGCATCCAGGTGAACACACCGAGGAGTGCGAGGACGAGTAGAACGGCGGTGATGGGGAGCGCACGCCTGCGGCGGAACGGTCGGCCGTTGTCGTCGAACGAGCTGCCCTCGGTGATCAGAGAAACCACGGTGTGGACGCGCCTTTCCGTCGGCTGATTCGAGTGAGTGCGCCGAATCGGCCTGCCCAGAGGAACAGCCGCGTGCCGGTGCAGCGATCACTGTAGTTGTCCTCGCCGTCGTAGGTTCGCGCACCGGTACATCGGAGGCTCGCAACCCGGTGGACGCATCACACCGGCGGCGCTGCGGACACGGCAGGCGGGCGCTGTGGACGCGCGGAATGCGCGAGCGGATGCCGTTGTTGATAGCCCTTTGCAAGACAGTAGAGGGTCACTCGGCGGTTCGGTTTCGCCAAAGTCGAGTGCTTCGGCTATTGTCTGGCGGCCCCGGTGGTTTCAGAAGAGAGACGAAACCGTGGCGGTCGACAGCGCACGGGAGAGGTCTCGATCAGGTTTCAACCTCGATTGTCCGGGCATTACCCCGGTAACTTCTCGGGCACCTTTCCATGCTGTTGTCCGTTGAACAGCCCGAACAAGTACAGAAACACGGTGTAAGCGCAGCGCGAGCTGCCATCCCCACCGCCGGCACGCTCCGCTTTTACGCCGGCCGGACGCTTCCACCGGAAAACGCAAGAGGACGAGGGGTACAGGAATTATGGCAACCGACTACGACGCACCGAGAAGAACAGAATCCGACGATGTGTCGGAGGACTCGCTCGAGGAGCTCAAAGCACGTCGCAACGAGGCGCAGTCCGCAGTGGTCGACGTGGACGAGTCGGACACGGCGGAATCGTTCGAACTTCCGGGCGCAGATCTGTCCGGGGAGGAACTGTCGGTTCGGGTCGTGCCGAAGCAGGCAGACGAATTCACCTGCTCGAGCTGCTTTCTGGTACATCACAGAAGCCGCTTGGCGAGTGACGCGAACGGCGTTCTCGTCTGTCGCGATTGCGCGGCTTGATCGAGACGACCGAACTCAGGTGAGGCCGGACCGCTACGCGCGGTCCTCGGGGGTGGGCCGAGCCAGCGCAGCCACGAGTTCCTCTGGCCGCGTGGAACTGACCAGCCAGTAGGGGGTGGGGTCGTCGGGATCGTCGAGAACAATCAGCACCATCTGTTTGACCCAGGTGCGGTGTTGTACGAAGGCAAGGGGATCGAGCTGCCTTCCCAGCGCCGCACTTTTTGCTGTCCGGGGCACCACGGCGGCTCTGGCAATGACATCGAGCGGTAGATGGGCCTGCCCCGCACGCAGCTCGCCTTCACCCGATGCGTTGCGAACCACCTCGACTCGCATCCGGCTCAGCCAATAGAGAGCCCAGATGGGCAGCGGGAGTAGCAGCAGATAAGGTAGCCACGCGCGAATGCCGGGAGCGCCCATGTGGACTTCCGCAGCCAACAGCGCACCGATGGCGAGGCCTGCGGGCCACCACCAGAGCGGGACCCACAGTTTCTCCGAGTGAACTGTCGCGTCTTCGGTCGGCACGTGAACTCCGTTTCCTCGGGCAGGGGAACCGACTGGGTCTGCGGCGTCCGAAGACGATGTGGAGTCGAGGTCGCGCGGTGAGTCCTTTGGCACGCTATACAGCCTAACCGTCGACAAAACGGCCGAGCGTCGGTGCATCGTCGGGCATCGCCTCCGGCAGCGTAGTCTCGGAGCACGTGAGCGACGATTTCACCGATGAAGCGGTCCACGTGGTCGAGGTTGCCCCGGGACTGTCCGCCGTACCGTTGATCCCGGTGATGAGGTTGGATCCCGATCTTCCATTGCCGCGGCGTGCCCATCAGGGAGATGCGGGCGTCGACCTGCACATCACCGCAGATGCAACGATCGCGCCCGGTGAGCGGCTCGTGGTCGGCACCGGCATCGCGATCGCGCTTCCACTGGGAACTGTCGGCCTGGTCCACCCTCGATCGGGTTTGGCCGCCCGGTCGGGTCTGTCCATCGTCAACGCACCTGGAACCATCGACGCCGGGTACCGAGGCGAGATCAAGGTATGCCTGATCAACCTCGACCGGCGAGAGACGATCGAACTCGTCCGTGGTGATCGCATTGCACAGCTGCTGGTGCAGAGGATAGAACTCGTCGACTTCGTCGAAGTGCGTTCGCTCGACGACACATCGCGTGGCAGCGGGGGTTACGGATCGAGCGGGGGGCACGCGAGCCTGACGTCGCCGGCCGAGACGCAGACACGCTGACCCGAGAGGAAAGTGAATTGAACATGTTCGGACGACGTAAGAAGACCGCGCCCCAGCACGACGAGTCCGTGGCCGACATCGAGGTCGATGCCTCGCGGACCCGCGAGGATTCCGCCGCTGTTGTGGACGGGGACGCAGGCGGGGACGCCGAACTGGCGGCCGACCTAGGACCATTCGATCTGAGCGAACTGGACGACGACCGCGAGTCGCTCGCCGCAAGCCGGCTCGATCTCGGATCGGTGCTCGTGCCGCTTCCGAGCGGAGGGCAGCTGCAGGTCGAGATGACGCCGGCCGGTGCGCCGCAAGCAGTTCATGTGGTCACCCAACACGGCAGGATCACCATCGCTGCCTATGCTGCGCCGAAGTCGCCGGGACAGTGGCGCGAGGTTGCGAGCGACCTCTCGACTTCGCTGCGCAAGGACAACTCCGAGGTTTCGGTCGAAACAGGGCCATGGGGCCGTGAACTGCACGGCGTCACCGCCAATGCCGACCTACGTTTCATCGGGGTCGACGGATATCGATGGATGGTGCGGTGTGTGCTCGCAGGGCCGGCAGGCGCGGTGTCCCAGGACACGCCACTGGTGAAAATTGCTCGCGACATGCTCTCGCAGACCGTGGTCGACCGCGGCTCCGACCCCCACCCGGTACGTACACCGCTGCCCGTGGTCCTTCCCGAAGTGCTCATCTCTCAACTCGCGTCGGCGCAGCAACAGCTGGCGGAGCAGGCCGCCGCCCAGAAAGCCGCGGGCCAGCAGGCACCGCAGCAGGGTGTCGCACCGCAGGGCGGGGCGGCCGGGTCCGGTGAGCCGGTCGATCCGACGCAAACACCACCGTCCGGACCTGAGGAAGGGCCGCGGCGCGGCTCGTCGGGTTCGGCAATGCAGCAGCTGGGCGGCTAGTCGGCAGCAAGGCCGAGCAGACCCTCGACCGCACGGCGACCGAGAACACCAGGATCGGTCGCTATGTCATCGAGGTGGATCGCCGTGAGTACCGAGTGGGGAATCTCGCGGTTCCAGATGCGGGCGATCTCGAACGGGTGAACGGCGTCGTCAACGGCGCCGATCACAGACGTGGGGGCATTCAACCGGCGAAGCAACTGCACATCGGGTGCGACATATTCGGCGGCCTCGAGCAGCGCCGACGGAAGGTCGGGCCACTGGGCCGCCCACGACCGTGTCAGCGTCGTGGCCAGCCAGTCCGGAGATGTCGCGGCCATCGCCGCAGTGACCGCCTCGAGTCCCTCCGTGGTCAATAGGTGCGAGGTGAGGCGGGCGCTGAGCGCAGCCGGTGCATCACCCGGCTTGCCGAGCCAGGGCGGCAGTACTGCCAGTATCCCGGCCACATGCTCCCGATTGCGTGCGGACCATGCAGCTGCAACGGCTGCGCCGATCGATATCCCGCCGACGATGATTCGGCCGTGTGCATCCGCTGCAGCGTCCAATGCCGCCTCGTAGCTCGCAACAACATCCACGGGATCGGGGTCGACGGCTTCGACGCTCGTGCCCACCGCCGTCAACGCCGAAGTGAATGCGTCCGACGCGAAGCGCGCATCCGATCCGGTCCCAGGTAGGACGACGGCGTGGGCAGCCCAGTTGCTCATTGCGACCATTGTGCGCACACCCGAGTTTCGATGCGTTTCGGGGCCGGTTGGCCGCAGTCCATTCTCGGGTCTACAGTTGCGAAGTACACGCCCTATGCGTGCTGAAAACCGTCGTAGATGCTCCAGGAGCGCACCATGGCACCCGCTGCCGCAGGATATTTTCGCAAGCTCACGCGGAAGTTGACCGAGGACGTCGATCAACTCGACGCCGAAGAGATGGCGGAATCGTCGGAGGCCTCCGGCGCCAGTCGCGCCTGCGATTGCTCGCGAGGTGACGAGGTCACCATGCTCGGTCGATTGCGCAGTGTGGAAGCGTGCTCGAAAGCCGCCAACGCGAACATCGAAGCCGAATTCTTCGACGGCACCGATCCGGTGACCCTCGTGTGGATCGGTCGTCGGAAGATCCCGGGGATCGAGCCGGGCAGGACCGTTCTCATTCGAGGCCGAGTCGGCGAACGTGACGGCCGAAAGATCGTGTACAACCCCTACTACGAACTTCGCGACGACTCCTGAGTCGACAGTGCGTGAACCGGCCGCAGTGTAAGTGCGGCCCGCCTCGTCGACCGGGCACATCGCCGAATGTGGCACCCTCGACTATGTGACCGACAGTGATGACCGCACAGCGGACGTACGCGAGAAGACCGTCCTCGAACAGATGGGTGGCCTCACTGGCCTAGTGTCGTCGACTCTGCCGGTCATCGTGTTCGTGCCGGTCAACAACTACTTCGGGTTGGCAGCCGCGATCTGGTCGGCATTGGCTGTAGCACTCGGGGTGATGGTGTGGCGCCTCGTGCAGCGCGTCCCGATCCAGCCAGCGATCTCCGGCTTCTTCGGCGTCGGGATCTGTGCATTCATCGCCTACCGAACCGGCGACGCCAAGGGCTACTTCCTGTTCGGTATCTACACCTCCCTCGCCTATGCAGGCGTGTTCATCGTCTCGATGCTCGCCCGATGGCCGCTCGTCGGAGTCGCCTGGGGCTATCTGAACAACAAGGGAACCGCATGGCGTTCGAGTCGTAGAGCAGTACGTTCCTACGATGTCGCGACGTTCGCCTGGGCCCTGGTGTTCGCCGCCCGATACCTGGTGCAGTCGAATTTGTACGACTCGGATCACACCGGTTGGCTGGCCGTGGCCCGTATCGGTATGGGCTGGCCCCTGACAGGTGTGGCGCTCCTGGTGACATTGTGGGCCGTTCGCCGCGCAGACCGTGCGCTCGAGGAGGCCCGGCCTGCTGATACCTCTGCGAATTCCTCTGCGGCCGCCGAGAACAGGTCAGGCGAGACCGACAGCCACCCGTAGTTCGTCCTCGACCTCCACCGAGGCAACGAACAGCAACTCGTCGCCGCCTTCGAGTGGATCGTCCTGTTGCGGCACGATGACACGGCCGCCGCGGAGGATTGTCACAAGAGCCGCATCGCGGGGCAATTTCAATTTCCTGACCGGCTTGCCCGCGAGCGGAGTGTTCTCCGGCAATGTCACCTCGACCAGATTCGCCTGGCCCTTACGGAACGTCATCAGGTGAACGAGGTCGCCCACGGACACCGCTTCCTCGACGAGCGAGGCGAGCATGCGCGGAGTCGACACGGCCACATCCACACCCCACGCCGAGTCGAACAGCCATTCGTTGCGAGGGTCGTTGACTCGAGCGACAACTCGATCGACACCGAACTCGGTCTTCGCGAGCAGACTGAGGACGAGGTTGGCTTTGTCATCGCCGGTAGCCGCGATGACCACGTCGTATGTTTCGAGCTGGGAGGCCTCGAGGAGAGTGAGCTCGCAGGCGTCGGCGAGCACCCACTCGGCTTCTGGGATTGCTTCGCGGTCGACGTGGTCCAGCTTGCGCTCGATCAGCATCACCGAATGCTTGTTGCGAATGAGTTCTCGGGCAATGGACCTACCAACGGCACCCGCGCCGGCGATTGCGACTCTCATGAAATCCCGTTCGTGTCGGTACGGATGTGGTCAGGCATCGGACGGTGGTGGATTGGAGGACAGTGCGACCGCCTCGGCGACCGTGCCGGACACAGCCGCAACGTAGATCTCGTCGTCGGACTGGATCACGGTCTTCTTGTCCGGGAGGATGCCCGTACCGAAGCGGATGATGAACGCCACGCGTGAGTGCGTCGCGTCCTCGAGCAACGAGACCTTCCGTCCGATCCAGCCCTCGTGAAAGTCCAGAAGAACCACAGCCACGCTGCCCGACGGGTCACGCCACTTGGTGGTGGGATCGTCGCGCAGAAGGTTGTGCAGGAAGCGATCGGTCGCCCAGGGCACCGTCGCGACCGTCGGGATGCCGAGCCGCTCGTACACCGCGGCGCGCTTGGCATCGTAAATTCTGGCCACCACCTTGTCGACGCCGAAGGTTTCCCTCGCGACGCGTGCGGCGATGATGTTGGAGTTGTCACCGGAGGAAACGGCGGCGAATGCCTCTGCCTTTTCGATCCCGGCTTTGACGAGAACGTCGCGGTCGAAGCCCATACCCACGACCCGATGGCCCTCGAACGACGGGTCCAAGCGAAGGAACGCCGTCTCGTCGCGATCGATGACGGCAACCTCGTGACCGATGCGTTGCAGAGCGCCGGCCAGCGATGCGCCCACTCGGCCACACCCCATCACCACTACGTACACAGGTCCAGCTCCATTCGGATGTCATCTGCAGGTCGTTTCGAGCGCATGCACCAACGTAATGGTCCACGTTGCAGTAATCGAGCGCAGGCTCTCGTGAGTCGCGTGGGGCGGGTCGGTTGGGTGGCCGCCGATGCGGCATTTCGTACACGGCGACGTTCGGTGAGCCCCATTTCGACGCTCCGGTGTTTCGTTGCGACGCGGACGGCCTACGCTTTCACCCGTGTCCAAGGTTTCGACCGCCGCGAAGCGGCTCGTGCTCGGTAGGCCCTTCCGTAGCGACAAGCTCGGTCACACCCTGCTCCCGAAGCGAATCGCGCTACCCGTCTTCGCTTCCGATGCGATGTCCTCGGTTGCCTACGCGCCGGAGGAGATCTTCCTCGTCCTGTCCGTCGCGGGGATCTCTGCCTACGCGTTCACACCATGGGTCGGACTCGCCGTCTGCATCGTCATGGCGGTCGTGGTGGCCAGCTACCGGCAGAACGTCCATGCCTATCCGTCCGGCGGTGGCGACTACGAGGTCGCGACGGTGAACCTGGGCCCGACAGCCGGACTGACCGTCGGTAGCGCGCTACTCGTCGACTACGTGCTGACGGTCGCGGTCTCCATCTCGGCGGCTGCGTCCAACATCGGTTCCGCGATCCCGTTCGTTGCGGACCACAAGGTGTTGTTCGCCGTGGTGGCGATCGTGCTGATCACCGCGATCAATCTGCGGGGCATCCGAGAATCCGGGGCAGCGTTCGCGATTCCGACCTACGCGTTCATGTTCGGAATGGTGCTGATGCTCGTGTGGGGGCTGACGCGCGTGTACGTGCTGGGGGAGGACGTACGGGCCGAGTCCGCGAGTTTCGAGTTGCAGGCCGAGGATTCGCACCTGTACGGGATCGCCTTCGCGTTCTTGGTCGCTCGTGCCTTCTCGTCCGGGTGTGCCGCGCTGACAGGCGTCGAGGCGATCAGCAACGGTGTGCCGGCTTTCCGCAAGCCGAAGTCACGGAACGCGGCGACCACGTTGCTGTTGCTCGGCACGATCGGGATCACGCTGCTGATGGGTATCATCATCCTGGCCCAGAAGGTGGGCATCCAATATGCCGCAGATCCAGCGGAGCAGTTGCTGGGTGCGCCGGAGGGATATAAACAGAAGACGTTGATCGCGCAGCTTGCGGAGACGGTGTTCTCGGGCTTCCCGATCGGATTCTTCTTCATCACCACGGTCACTGCGCTCATCCTGGTGTTGGCCGCCAACACGGCGTTCAACGGCTTCCCTGTTCTCGGCTCGGTGCTGGCACAGGACCGCTACCTGCCACGCCAACTGCACACGCGCGGCGATCGCCTGGCATTCAGCAACGGCATCCTGTTTCTCTCCGGTGCCGCAATCGCGTTCGTCGTCGTGTTCGGTGCAGAGGTCACTCAGCTCATTCAGCTGTACATCGTCGGAGTGTTCGTCTCGTTCACGCTGAGCCAGACCGGGATGATCCGGCACTGGAATCGGCATCTGAGGTCGGAGCAGGAACCGGCGGCGCGGCGAAAAATGATGCGCTCGCGCATGATCAACGGTGTCGGCTTGGCGATGACCGGAACGGTCCTCGTCATCGTGCTGGTCACCAAGTTCGCGGCCGGAGCGTGGATTGCCATCGTCGCCATGTTCGCGATCTTCGTTCTGATGCGCATGATTCGGCGGCACTACGACACTGTCGCGCGGGAACTCGAGAACGAGGAATGGGACGGCGTCCTTCCGAGTCGGACCCATTCGATCGTGCTCGTTTCCAAGCTGCACATGCCGACCAAGCGTGCGCTCGCCTACGCTCGCGCGACTCGACCCGACACGTTGGAGGCGATCACCGTCAACGTCGACGAGGCAGACACACGTGGCCTGGTCCGTGAATGGGAACGCAGCGATATCGCGGTGCCGTTGAAGGTCGTCGAGTCGCCGTATCGCGAGATCACCAAGCCGGTGCTCGATTACGTCAAACGCGTCCGACGGGATTCTCCCCGCGACGTGGTGACGGTGTTCATTCCGGAGTACGTGGTGGGACACTGGTGGGAGCAGATATTGCACAACCAGAGTGCGCTGCGGCTCAAGTCCCGACTGTTGTTCCAGCCCGGCGTGATGGTCACGAGCGTCCCGTGGCAGCTACGTTCTTCCGAGAAGGCCAAGAAGGAGTCGCCCCAGAACGCCCCGGGGGCATCGCGTCGCGGCTATGAGCAGCCGACGCAGCGCGGCGAAGACAACGGCGCAGGTAGGAAACCATGACCGAGAGTTGGTTCGGTCGGACTTTCGAGTCGACGCTCGGCGCGCCCGGCCACGGCGGCTTCTGCGTGGCTCGACACGAGGGCCGAGTGGTGTTCGTTCGGCACGGTTTGCCAGGCGAAGTGGTGCGCGCGCAGGTGACCGAGGACCGTGGCGGATCGTTCTGCCGTGCCGATGCGGTGGAGATCGTCGAGGGTTCCGCGGACAGGGTGTCTCCGCTGTGCCCGATCTCCGGTCCGGGAGGGTCAGGATGTTGTGACTATTCGCACGCGTCCTTGGCCGCCGGTCGAGCCATGAAGGCCTCGGTACTTCAGGAGCAGCTTCGAAGGGTCGCGGGTCTCGAACGCGATGTCGTCGTGGAGGAACTTCCGTTCACTGGCGACGGGACCGGGTGGCGTAGCCGGGTCCGCCTCGCCGTCGACGCCGCCGGCCGCGCCGGATTTCACCGGTATCGCAGTGCCACGATCGTCACCGAACTCGGTTGCCCCCAGGTTGTTCCGGGCGCGTTCGACGGTTTGGACACGACTCGGTGGCGTCCCGGATCGGAAATCGTGGTGGCGGTCGACGGTGCTGGAGAGCGTCACGTCGTCGAGATCGCGCCCGCAGCCGTATCGCTGGCGGGGCGTCGATCGCCGGGTAGGCGCGGGGCGTCCGCTCGTCGCGCTGCGTCGGCCCGGCCGCGCGCGGAGAAGATTGTCGTCGGTAGCGGTCGCGCCCACGAAACGGTCTCCGGCCGCGAATGGGAGCTCGATGCAACGGGGTTCTGGCAGGCGCATCGCGGAGCCGCGCAGGCCTACAGCGATGTGGTCGCCGAGTGGGCTGCTCCGAGCTCGGGTTCGGTCGCATGGGATCTGTACGGCGGTGTCGGAGTGTTCGCTGCGAGCATCGCCGACGCCGTCGGTCCGGACGGCACAGTTGTGAGCGTCGAGGTGTCCCCGCGTGCGGCAGCCGACGGTGCAAAGGCCCTTGGCGATCTCGCGCAGGTGCGATTCGCGCCAGGTCGGGTCGAACGCGCTTCCCAGCAGCTTCCGTCGCCAGAGGTGGTGGTGCTGGACCCGCCGCGTTCGGGTGCGGGCAAGGATGTCGTTTCTGCCATGGTCGCGCGCACTCCCGCGCGAATCGTCCATATCGGTTGCGACCCGGCGTCGTTCGCGCGTGATGCCGGGCTCTACATCGACGCCGGGTATCACTTCGAGGCCCTGCGCGCGTTCGACGCCTTTCCCGGCAGTCATCACGTGGAATCGATCGGACTGTTCGTCCGATAGCCGGCCGCCAGGGTCTACCGGTGGTCGATCGTGGCGAGGAGTTCCGATGCTCGGTCCATGGCCACGACTCGGTGAGATCCGCAGGAGCAGTGCTGATAGCCGATGGTTCCGTCGCTGGTGAAGTGTCGACTGGTGGTGCGCCACCGGTGGGTGTGTGCGTGCTGGCTGCTGTTTGCGATCGTTGCGGTATCCATGCTGACCACTGTGCTGTAATGGTCTTATGCACATCAACCCTTACGGTGAATATGCGGTTCAGCTCGGCGTCGAACTGTGCAATGTGCCGCCGGCATCGCCGGAGGAGCTGGGCAGCCGATGTTCCGCCGCTGGACTGGTCGTCGACACCGTGCCCACCGAGGAAGATCTGCGGGACACGACAGCATTCCTCGACGAATGGGTGGGAGTCGTCGATGCACGCACTGATGTCGAACGAGCCGATATCCTCAACGATCTGCTGGCCCGGGCATCGACGTACCCTCGGCTCACTGATCACGCAGGCGACGGCTGGCACATGCACTACCGAGACCCCAACATCGCGCTCGGCTCGGTGGTCAGGGCGTTGGTGAGCGTTGGGACGGCCCTGCACCTGACCGGACGCGGCATGGACCGCCTGGGCCGATGCGCCGCAGCCGACTGCGACGCGGTGTTCGCGGACGTCTCCCGAACCGGCCGCCAACGCTACTGCGGCACGGTGTGCTCCAACCGTGATGCAGTACGTCGCCACCGCGCGCGAGCGGCAGTCGGCCGGTCGAGATGACCGATCAGGTCTTTCGGTTGTAAAGACGCATCGTGATCGGTCCGAACACCGCCAGGAACCCGGCACAGATCGCCATCGTCACCGCAAGGGCAGCCGCATCGGGTTCCCCCGCCATCAGTGATCGGATCGATGTCACGAGAAAGCTGACCGGATTGACTTCCACGAACGCCTGGAGCCAACCAGGCATCGTCTGGGGATCGACGAAGATGTTGCTGGCGAAGGCGAGCGGAAACAGAATGAACATCGACACACCCATGACGGCGGACTCGGTCCGCACGATCATCGCGATCATGGTCCACACCCAGGACAGGCAGAACGAGAAGAGCAGAAGCAGCGCAATCGACGCCACGACGCCGACGACGCCGCCTGCGGGCCTGAATCCGATCGCGAGACCAAGTGCCAGCACGATCACAGATGCGAGCGAGTAGCGAACGACGTCGCCGAGGAGCGCCCCGACGAGCGGTGACGGCCGCCAGATCGGTAGCGACCTGAACCGGTCGAACACCCCCTTCTCGATGTCCTTGTTCAAGGTCACGCCCGTGTACATGGTGATCATCACCACCGTCTGGACGAGAATCCCGGGTAGCAGAAACTGGATGTATGCATCGGTGGACCCGGCGAGGGCGCCTCCGAACAGGTAGGTGAACAGCAGCGTGAACATGATGGGGAACATGGTCACGTCGAAGAGCTGCTCCGGGACGTGCTTGATTTTCAGCAGGGCCCTCCACCCGAAGGTGATGGACGTGGAGACAGCGTTCGGACGCGGCGGCCGTGGACCCGCGCTGCGCAGGACGTGCGCCACCGCGTCGGGTGCGGCCAGGTCGGTGGTGGACGTGGTCATGATGCTGCCTCGGTCTCGGTGTGCGTGTCGGTTTCTGTGGGATGGCCGGTCAGTGCGAGGAAGACCTCGTCGAGGCTGGGTTGCCCGATGGCGAACGATGCCACCGCGATTCCGGCACGCTCGAACTCGGGGAGCGCCGCGGCCACCGAGGCGGTCGAGTCGAGGCGTGCCGACAAGGCCATCGGGTCGGCCTCGTAGACAACAGGTTCGGTCAACATCGAGCTGAGAATGTCGGCTGCCGCTGCGCGCATGGACGCCTCGACGACTCGCACGTGCAGCGAACCGGAACCGACCGAGGCCTTGAGTTCGCCGGTGGTGCCCTCGGCGATGACCTTCCCGCGGTCGATCACCGCGATCCGACCGGCCAATTGATCGGCCTCGTCCAGGTATTGGGTCGTCAACAGAACTGTGGTGCCTCCATCGACCAAAGCGCGCACGATGTCCCAGACCTGGTTTCGGCTGCGTGGATCGAGCCCGGTCGTCGGCTCGTCGAGGAATATCAGTTCCGGAGTCACGATGATGCTGGCGGCAATGTCGATGCGACGACGCATCCCACCCGAGTACGTCTTGACCTGTCGGTTACCTGCCTCGGCGATGCCGAACGCGGTGAGCAGCTCATCGGCTCGGGACCGCGCGGCGGGACGCGAGTATCCGTAGAGCCGCGCGAGCAGAATCAGATTCTCGGTTCCGGTCAGATCCTCGTCGAGCGAGGCGAACTGTCCGGTGAGGGAGACTTTGCCGCGGATGACGTCCGCTTCGGTCGAGAGGTCGTGACCGAGCACACGGGCAGAGCCGCCGTCGATAGGCAGCAGTGTCGCCAACATTCGAATCGTCGTGGTCTTGCCGGCCCCGTTGGGGCCGAGGACGCCGTACACACCGCCGGTAGGTACCGACAGGTCTATTCCGTCGACCGCGACATTGTCGCCGAAACGCTTGATCAGGCCATTCGTCTCGATAGCCGTCCTGAAATCCATGGGTTCAGTATTGGTGGATGCGATCCGAACTCGCAATCGAATTTCCTCACCCGACCATCCGTGATGGGTGCCGCGTCGAATACATCTTGCGGCGGGAAAACGCGGAGGTTTCGGTGTGAGAGTCACATGAGCACTACTCTCTTGATCAATGAACGCGATCACTTTCGAAGACGTTGGGACCTGGCTCCGGTGAGCACTGCGAGTTCGGATTCGCCGCAAGAGAACCCGTCGGGGCACGGAGGCGACGGACCGGCATGTGTGGTCCCCAGCGCGCAACTGCGCAATCTGCGCGCGGACGAGGCCGAACGTCTCCGGCGCGTGATGGCAGCGGTCGCTTCCGGGGATCAGCGGGCGTTCGCCGAGCTGTACGACGCCACCTCGGCGCGTGTCTACGGCATGGTGCTACGCGTACTGCGCGACCCGGGCTATTCGGAGGAAACCACGCAGGAGGTATTCCTGCAGATCTGGCGTTCGGCACCGAACTACGACCCGAACCAGGGAAGTCCGCTTGCCTGGATGATGACGCTTGCACATCGCCGTGCGGTGGATCGGGTGCGGTCCGAGCAGTCCGGTACCGACCGTGAAGCCGCGTACGGGGCGATCAGTCACTCCCCGGAGCACGACGAAGTGCTCGAGGCGGTGACGCAGCGCCTCGAATCCGATGCCGTCGTGGCGTGTCTGGACACGCTGACCGATACGCAGCGCGAGTCGGTGCGCATGGCCTACTACGGCGGATGGACTTACCGGGAGGTCGCTGAGCGGCTCGGGGTCGCTGTGCCCACCATCAAATCGCGCATACGGGACGGATTGATCAAGTTGAAGAGTTGTCTGGGGGTGGCACCCTCATGAGTGAAGCATCGCGGCAGCGGTTGCTCGATTCTGCAGAGGTCTACGCCCTGCATGCCGTCAGCGCGGCCGAGCAAGCAGAGATAGAGCACAACCTCGATTCGGTCGACGGCACATCGCGGGTGCAGTTCGGCGTCCTCGTCAGCGAGATTCGGGAAACCCTGGCGTTGGTGTCGGTGCTCGACGCCACCGACCCACCGGCAGAGCTGAAAGCGCGTGTTCTCGACGAGATACCGCACATCACACAGGTCGAGTCGACGCTCGGCGCGGCAACGAACGTCACGAGCATTCGGCGGCATCGAGCTCGCGGAACGGGACGCTGGCGGACGACGTTGATGGCGGCTGCGGCAGTGGTGGTCGTGGCGGTCGGTGGAGTCGTCGTCGTCACTCAGGTCATCGGTGACGATCCCGGACTCACACAGGCCGAGCAGATCGTCGCCGCGCCGGACACCCGCCGCGAGATCGCGGAATTCCCCGGTGGCGGAACGGCGACGGTGTCGTACTCGCCGGAGTCCGACGCTGTTGTGATGACCATGGACGGTGTCTCTCCGCCTGCGGCGGGACAGGACTACCAGATGTGGTTCGTCGACGGCACGCCACGCTCGGTCGGTCTCGTGACCCCGGAGCAGCTGGCAGGCGGGGACGAGACGGTGATCGAGGGTGTGGGTTCCGCCACGAACTTCGCGTTCTCGCTCGAACCGGCAGGCGGTTCGCCGCAGCCGACCGAGGTGTTGACGTTGGTGGACCTGAATACCTGAGCAGTTGCCTCGGATTCGGTATCGGGCGCTTCAGCGCCCGATATCGAACGGGCCGAGCGATTTTATCGCGGTGTTCATCTGGTGGTAGGCGCCTGTCGCAAGGTTCGTCAGCAACGCCAGTTTCACCTCGGCGGCGTCGCGGGTCAGCTCGGCGAAATTCTCGTCGGAGATGACTGCGACGGACAGGTCGGTCTCGGCTCGGAAGTCGAGGATGAACTTCGTCCGCGCCAGCAACGGCATCTCACCGAAGCTCATTCCGGGGGACAAGGTGGAAATCCGGTGGTGCGAACCGTCGGGCGCCGTGAACGTCGAGCTCGCCTGGCCGGCGAGAATCAAGAACAGTCCCGCGGTCGATTGTCCGGTGCTCACGATGAGTTCCTCACGCGAGTAGCTCCGGTATTCGAGGACCGCTGCCACGCGGTCGTACTGTTCTGCTGTCAGGCCCGACAGCACCGGGTGATCGCGGGGGAGAACCTTCTCCGGTTGGCGTGGTCCGACACAGAAGCGGTCGAGCAGCAGCTCCTCGGCCCATTGGATCGCCGACCCCAGGTCACCGAATACTCGCCCATCCGGCGCAGTCGGGTCGACACTCGACGCAGTCTGACCCAGTACCGCTCGCGGGTCGACGAGAGATGCGCGACACCCGCGGGCGGAGAGTTGCTTTCGCAGCGCTGAGAGCATGCCGCGTGCAACCTCGCTCACGTCGTCGACTCCTCGTACGTCGAGGACCAGGGCATCCAAGTCCTCGTCGAGGTTGCCGATTTCTCTGACCGCAGTCTCGGCGCCGGAGAAGAGCAGGTCACCGTGAAGTTCGTAGATGCGCGCGCGGGTACCGAACTGAGCGAGTGCTTCCTGCTCGACTTCGCTACGCCGTCTACGTGACGGAGTCTCCGCGACCGTGTAGCGGTTGCGGATGGCAGAGCGCGAGGCGCGTGTGACATGCAGAAAGTGAAGCTCGAGCTTCTTCGACATCGTCCTGCACGCCTCGACGCCGCGAACGCTGTTGCCGTGCTCATCCAACCTCGGCGAGTAGACCGCGATTCCCATCTGACCGGGCAGCACGGCGACGATGCCTCCGCCGACACCACTCTTGGCGGGCATGCCGACGCTGGCCACCCAGTCGCCCGCACCGTCGTACATACCGCAGGTGGTCATCACGCTCAGCACCCGTTCGACGAGGGCAGGAGCGAGCACTCGCTGCTGCGTCCGAGGATTGATGCCGTTGTTCGCCAGCGTCGCCGCCATCATCGCGAGGTCGGCTGCGGTCACATCGATGGAGCACTGTCGGAAATACAGATCCACTGCGGCGTCCGGATTGTCCTCGATGATCCCGAACGATCGGAGCATGTAGCCGATGGCCCGGTTGCGGTTGCCGGTTCTGGCCTCCGATTCGTAGACAGCGGAGTTGAATGTCAACCGGCGCCCCGCGTAGTTCGAGTAGGCGGTGAGGATGCGTTCGAAACGATCCTCGGCTGAGTCGCCCTCGATCAGCGATGCCGAGGTGATGGCGCCGGCGTTGATCATGGGGTTGCGTGGACGTTCGGTGACAGGATCGAGGCTGATCTCGTTGAAGGGTTCGCCGGACGGTTCGACGTCGATCTTGCGCGCTACCGCCGCCTCACCGTGATCGGCGAGGGCGAGTCCGTAGGTGAAGGGCTTGGAGATCGACTGAATGGTGAACGGCATGGCCGTGTCGCCGACTTCGTAGACGTATCCGTCACTGGTGGCCAGAGCTATCCCGAAGCCGTCCGGAGCGACGGCTGCCAACTCGGGGATGTAGTCGGCGACGGACCCCGAGGTGTTGCCTCGGCAGGCCTCGTAGACGTTCGTCAGGATCTGGTCGACCACGGTAGGCATGAGGCCCACCCTATTCCCCGGGTTGCGCGGTTTCGCTGTGATGACCGACGCGTCGTGTGTGGTTGGGGCGGCGGTACGGCCGCAGTACTGTCGGGTGCTAAGTAGACTCAGATGTGACTGTTCGCGGTGACGATCACTGCGAACTCGAGACCGATATTGTCGGCCGGAGGGAGCGATCTCGTTGGGTGTCCTAGCTCGAGTTCAGACGCCCGAGGACTTGCGCCGCCTGGCCCCGTCCGAGGTGAAAGATCTGGCCGGAGAAATCCGTGAGTTCTTGGTGGAAACGGTGTCGGCGACCGGCGGCCACCTCGGCCCGAACCTGGGCGTCGTGGAGCTGACGTTGGCGTTGCACCGGACGTTCACCTCACCGCATGACCCGATCATTTTCGATACCGGTCATCAGGCGTACGTACACAAGATGATCACCGGCCGGACCGGGGCATTCGCCTCGCTCCGCAAGCAGGGTGGTCTGTCGGGTTATCCCTCGCGCGGGGAAAGCGAGCACGACTGGGTGGAGTCCTCGCATGCGTCGGCATCACTGTCGTATGCCGACGGTCTGGCGAAGGCGTTCGAGCTACGGGGCCAGCACGATCGACATGTGGTCGCGGTGGTCGGTGACGGCGCCCTCACCGGAGGAATGTGCTGGGAAGCGCTCAACAACATCGCGGCGGGCAAGGATCGTTCGGTGGTCATCGTCGTCAACGACAACGGCCGTTCCTACTCTCCGACGATAGGCGGGCTCGCGGAGCATCTGACTGCTTTGCGGCTGCAACCGGGCTACGAGCGAATCCTGGACAACGGCCGGCGCATCGTCCGGAAGATTCCACTCGTCGGCAAGACTGCGTACGCGATGTTGCACGGGATGAAGGCCGGGGTGAAGGACGCCGTCAGCCCGCAGGTGCTGTTCACCGATCTGGGCATCAAATATCTCGGGCCCGTGGATGGTCACGATGAGCAGGCGCTGGAGTCTGCCTTCCGTCGCGCGAAGGCGTATGGGGGTCCGGTGATCGTGCACGCGGTCACGCGCAAAGGTATGGGTTACGCGCACGCCGAGAACAATGTCGCCGATCAAATGCATGCGACGGGTGTCATCGATCCACTGACCGGGCTGGCGCGCTCGCAGTCTGCTCCCGACTGGACGTCGGTGTTCTCTCGAGAATTGATCGATCGGGCCGCCGAGCGAGACGATATTGTCGCCATCACTGCCGCGATGGCGGGACCGACCGGCCTTGCCGCGTTCGGTGAGAGGTTCCCCGACCGACTGTTCGACGTGGGCATCGCCGAGCAGCACGCGGTGACTTCTGCAGCGGGACTCGCTCTCGGCGGCATGCATCCTGTGGTGGCGGTGTATTCGACCTTCTTGAACCGGGCGTTCGATCAGCTGCTCATGGATGTGGCGCTGCTGAATCTGCCTGTCACCCTGGTGCTGGATCGCGCAGGGGTCACGGGCGCGGACGGCGCGAGCCACAACGGCATGTGGGACATGTCTCTGCTCGGTATCGTGCCCGGAATGAGGGTCGCTGCGCCCCGCGATTGCAGCACTCTGCGTGAAGAACTCGGTGAAGCTCTCGCCGTCGATGACGGACCGACAGCGTTGCGATTCCCGAAGGGCGCCGTCACCGAGGACATCCCGGCGTTGCGACGCCTGGATGGCGTGGTGGATGTACTTGCGGAACCGCCGACGGCGAGCGGTGACGTGTTGATCGTCTCTGTGGGTGTCTTTGCCGGGCTCGCAATGGAGACCGCGGCGAAGCTGACCGAGCTGGGTTTGTCGGTGGCTGTGGTCGATCCGCGGTGGGTCCTTCCCGTGCCCGAGTCGCTGCTCAAGCTCGCCGAGGACTACAAACTCGTGGTGACGATCGAGGATTCGGGTGTCCACGGAGGCGTCGGCTCGAGCGTGTCGGCGTCGATACGTGCCGTTGGAGTGGACACTGTGTGCCGCGACGTGGGTGTGCCGCAGCGGTTCCTCGATCACGCCTCGCGTGAGCAGATCCACCGCGAGCTGGGTCTCACCGCGACCGACTTGACGCAACGAATCGCGGGTTGGGCCGGGGCACTGTAGCCGTAGACGGGGCCTGTATGTGGACGGGGTGTCAGCCGCTGAACTCGCCTGCGGCCGGCGCCCACTCAGTGATCTTGACGTCCTCGACGAGTCCGGCGAGCACGAACGGATCGTGCGTGAACTGGCGTGCCACGGCGTCGCGGTCGGGCGACTGGACGATGAACATGGCCCCGCTGTGGTCGGCGAGTGGACCTGACGAACGGATGATCTTTCGTCGAATCATCTCTCGGACCCAAGCACGGTGGTCGGTGCGATGATCGTCCCGACCGCCGGAGGTCTCGGGCGTGTACGAGTATTCGACGACAAACATGGGCATGATGGGAACCCTCCTCGTACCTATGGTGTGAGATCATCGTGGACCTCCTCAGCGCCCGACGTGGCCGGTTTGAACGATTTCACCTGGGTTCACAGGCTTCGTAGCGGGGACGAATCCTCCTCATGTGCGTGGAAATACGTGTCCTGCTATGTATTTCCGCTCAGTGATACTGGAGTTGTTCGTTGAGGCGGGAGTTTGGCTCGTTTTCGCTCTGACGCCGTTGGCTGTCCTTCATGTGATGTGTCGGCTCTCGCTTCGACGGACAACGTTCACACGCGACCGGTAGGGCGGAGTGACTTGATAGGAGCCTGACCAAAGAGTCCCGTCACT